>CAKZVF010000037.1 GCA_937921995.1 uncultured Pirellulaceae bacterium | reverse complement strand
ATGCTCAAAGGGCTCGACGGAAATCTTGACGTTCTCGTTCCGCGCGGCGGTAAGGGACTCGTCCATCGCGTCCAGACCGAATCGCGTGTGCCCGTGTTTGCTCATTTGGAGGGCATCTGCCACGTCTACGTCGATGCTTCGTCCGATGTAGAGATGGCCAAAGAGGTTGTGCACAACGCAAAACTGCGCCGAACGGGTATCTGTGGTGCGGCCGAAACGTTATTGATTGATAACGCTGCGGTCGACACGCATTTGGTTCCGATACTTAGCCAACTGAGCGAAGCCGGTTGCGAGATTCGTGGCGATGAAGCGGTAGTGCAAAATTTCCCAAGTGCCATCGCCGCCACTGAAGAGGATTGGTCGACAGAGTATTTGGATGCGATCATTTCGGTGAAGGTCGTCGATGGCGTATCGGCGGCGATCGCGCATGTGAGTCAATACTCCTCCGGCCACACCGAGGCCGTCATTGCCGAAGATGCGGAAGTTGCCGAACGTTTTCTGAACGAGATAGACTCTGCGATTTTGCTGCACAATGCTTCGACTCAGTTCGCTGACGGCGGCGAATTTGGGATGGGTGCCGAAATCGGAATCGCGACTGGTAAAATGCACGCGCGCGGCCCCGTCGGCGTGGAACAGCTGACCAGTTTCAAATACCAAGTGCGCGGAAACGGCCAAACGCGTCCAAAATAGCCGATCCGAGTTGGACGCTGGTTACTCTACCCACCTCCTTTTCCCCTGAGAGATGCCACGCGATGACGGCTATCGAAAAAATTGTTCGAGCTTTGAAAGCGGGCGACGTTGAACAGCTGACGAATCTGGACGTCGATGAAACTGCGTTGTCTGATGACGCGATCGCTGTCGCACTGCGCAGAGCCGCGGAAAATGTTGTTTGGCATCGGATGGATCACCGGTCGACGATCCAGCGCGTCATCGAGTTGGGAGCGTCTTGCGACATCTGGACAGCGGCTCGAGCTGGATTAGTGGACGAAGTTCGAAAGCTGATTGCCGCCGATGCTAGTTTGTTGGACAAAGAGGATGATCAAGGGTGTACTGCGCTTCAAAAAGCGGCGTTGATCTACGGTGGATGCAAGGAGTGCGAGCAAGTTGTTGACTTTCTGATCGAGTCCGGTGCGAAGGTCGATATTTTTACCGCGTCCACTTTTTGCATGCCTGAAGTGGTTCACGCCGAACTAGACCGTGATAGGGAACTCGTGAAACAGCGGCGTGTTGGATCGACGCCCTTAAATTGGGCGGTGCGTCCGCGTCGAAACAATGACGCTGCGCCGGAAATTTGCAAAGCATTGATCGGCGCGGGCGCCGATGTTCACGATGGTGATAAATACGAATCTGGTATGACACCGCTACATCACGCGGCCGAATGGGGGCCTAAAATCTGTTTGCCGATCGTGGATTTGCTGATCGAAGCCGGTGCCGACATTAACGCGGAAGATCAACAGGGCTGGACGGCGCTTCGGTACGCGAAGGATCGAGGCCGAAAAGAAATGAGCGAGCACCTTCGCAAACTCGGGGCGACCTAGTTTTTTCAATTGCTCGGTCGCCAATTGGGACTCGATCCTTGAATGCGATTTCCACCTGAGAATTTTGTTCAACGGAACTGCCGGACTCGTTGCCTCGTCCACTAACCTAGTCGGAGCTTGTTTCCGGTTCGATTTTTTGGTTTAGCAACGGCTCTACCGCTGAACTGATGTGTTCTGCGATGATCGCGTTGCCCGCTTTGCTGGGGTGCACTCCATCGGAGGAAAGCCAGTGCGGCTGTTCTTTGAGCAATTGATTCAAGTCCACCAGCGGCACTTGGGCTTGTTTGGCGACATCAATCGCTGCCTTGCGATAGCTTTGCACCATCGTCTCCAACCCGCCAAGTTCGTCAAACAGTCTTTTCTCGTGACGTGTCAAGTACGCCTTTGGCTCGATCGGTGGCAGCGTGCACAAAACTACTTGCGCATTCTGTGATCGGCAGGCCTTGATCATTTTTTCCAAGTTCAGCCTGTACTCATCCAATTTCACATATTTCTTGGGAGCGTCGACGCGTAGATCATTGGTGCCGAAAAAGATCACCACAACGTCGGGTTGTTTGGACAGCACATCCTTGTCGATGCGCTTTAATGCCTGCCGACTCGTATTGCCTCCCACACCTGCATTGGACGATTGAACGTTTAAAAGTTCACCCAGAATCAGAGGATAGCCACGTTTGGTAATACTGTCTCCAAAACAGACTACCTTTCGCTCAACAACGACGGCTTCATCATCGGCGTGCACAAAAGTCGCCGCCCCTGCTGCAGGGCAAACGACAAACAAAAAGAACAGTATCAAATTTTTTCGCTGGGTCATCACGTGCTCGTTATCGCAGTTCAAAATTCCGTCACAATTAGGATGAACCCGATCTTACTTGAGTCGGCAGGCTGACGCGTTCATTATTCTGGAAGAAGTGACAAAGAACTAATCTAGACCCGATGTCGTCTTGCGATTGATGCATTTACGCAGTTGATTTCGGATCCGCAGAAAAACCTGCTTCAGCGCTCCTTCAGTCCGCGCTGTTTTCTGACTGATCTCACGTTGCGACAGACCAGATTCGTATCGCATATTAAGCAATTTCTGATCTCCCGAGGACAGCTGCTGTCGGCATTGCTTCATCGCGGCGGCTCTTTTTTCGCGGTGTTCGTCACGTTCTTCGAAATTTTCAGCAAGGGCGTGAACGAGTTCCGAATCAAATCGCAGCCACGATTTGCGCTTGATATTTTTGAGAAAACTGAGCGTTTGGAAATGGGCGATCTTTCGGCTCCAAGCAGGAAAGTTTGTACCCAATTCGAATTGAGCTCTTTTTTCCCACAACACGCGATTGGTTTCCTGCCGGACATCTTCCACCGCAGCATGGTCGGGGAAGATCGCAAAAATAAAATCGTACAGCAACTGCTGATGCTCGCGAATCAGTTCTCGATACTCCGCGTCGAATTTATCAGATGTTGGCACGATGCTTTATTTGAGAGCCGCGAGAAGCCGAGGGTGGCAAGAACATTCGATTTATTGAAGAACCATTCTGGCACTTCAGGCATTATAGACTTTACAGCGGCAAAAACAAAACTCTTTTCAACCTCGATCAATACTTTGAATTGAAAAATTCTTCTATCACCTTCAGTCAACGCTGCAGCGAGCAACGCTCGCCTTCGCCGGCGATTTTTAAAAGTCTGCTGAATCAAAATTGATTTCCATCGCTTTTCCCTTTTCGACTTCGGCGGTCAGGGTTGTGGAGTGGAGCACAGAGTATTTTTCTGGAATCACCCAAGTGACACGTTCCCTTTCCCAAGAAAAGCTCGTTTCTTCCTCTACACTATTCACCTCTTCGACGCCTTTGGGCAAAGACGACGTTTGAACGGTGATGGTAACTTTATGAGAGCCGGGAACGACACCGTCGCCTGCCTTGAATGAGGTGAGCTTGTAACGCCCATCTGGGCCGATAATCCCCATCGCGGGACGTCCACCACCAGAGGGATAGAACATGATTTCGCCTTGCGAAACCCGTTTCCCGTTTGCTTTCACAACTCCACTAACGGAAGTCAAACTGCCAGCCCGACCGGAACACCCAGCAAAAAGCATAATCGTGAAAACCAACGGTATGAAAGTCCAGATAGAATTGGACGCAAGACAGGGCTGCATTGCGAAACCTTCTTTCGAGTTTGGGAAAATAGGAATTTGAAGTATTGAGTAATCGGTTTTCGAACAAACCGGCATCGCTTCTGATGTATGCCACGGCAGGTTGATCCCGATCGTGTTGATGCTCTAACCAAATTTAGCGGAGACCATGATTGGAAAATGGAAAAATAGCCCAAGGCAAACGGCGGTTGCACTTGGGCTAAATTGTTCGAATTGTCTATCCAATTCGGCGTGTTGATGTTCACCTTGGACAACGCAACAGAGGTCGATTGCGACACTAGTAATCGCGTACCACCAAGCCATCTCCCCTATTGCTCAAGGGTTGTAGCACGCCCGTGTGATCAATATCATCGGTCAAAAGGCGGACCGACCCATCGGCAAACACGAAATTCACACCGCCAGAATGATTGCTACTAAAGGGAGTGATTGAATTGTTTCGGGTGTCCAATGAACCGCCCGCATCCAGAATGGAAAAATTCAGTGGGTAGTGCGTGTTTCGAAATGCCCGACCGTTCCAACCTGTCGTGTAAGGTCCGCTTGCCCTTGGGTCAGCAGGAGCATCTCCCGGGTCCTGCATCCCATCGCATGCATGATACCAAGCGAAGGCGCCCGCTTCCCGATAAACAGGGCCGCCCCGTGTGACCGGATGGCTACTTTCTCCAAGCATTATGGTGTTACTTGATCCGTCTTGGATCTGAGAAATTCCAAGTTCGCGATTGCCGGCAAAAATACCGTCGTTGTAGACCTTGCCCTGACTTGCCCCGGCATGACGCAACCACATTCCTCCACTACACGGATAGTAGTCCTTTCGCGGGTCCCAACCTTCGGCCGGTCCTGAATACGAAGGGCATTTAAAGATTGGAAACCCAGAATGGTGAACGACCTGTGTCTCAGTCCATGCGTGATTGGCAGCGTCCTTGTAACCTCTCGGACGTCCAGTCAAGTACAAGTCTTTCATTGCGGCTTGTTCGAAGAACGGCAGCAAATAGGAGTACAAATGGTCACCTGCCGCTTGCCCAGCACCATAATTCCACGTTGTTCCCGCTCGGTTGACCGTCCGGTCTAGAAGGAAGGTAGTACCCGCTGGAAGGTGCCCAAGCGCAGAGTCAGCATTGTGGCAAGCAAGCCCCAGTTGTCTCAAGTTATTTGCACATTGGGTGCGACGAGCAGCTTCTCGTACTTGTTGCACTGCCGGTAGTAACATTCCGATCAAAATACCAATGATCGCAATTACGACCAGCAGCTCGACCAAAGTGAAACCGGGCTTCCGCACACGCCCAAAAGCGGTGGGGGAATATGAATTCATAAGTTCCTCTAGAAATTCTTAGAATCATTTAAATAAGTGATAAAGCAATCCATCACAGCGGCCAAACATCAGTCCGATGGGCGAAACTGTTGGCCCAACTTATTCCTATCTGTTGACGATAAGATCTGGGGGGCCGGAAGTTCAAGATGGCAGCAGCTCAGTTTAATACCCATTGTTACTATAGCGTCAAAAAAACTCTGGTTAGCGGTGAAACAAAAAATTTGCTTTTTGAGGCGGTAGAACCTGCCTTTGAAGTCCCAAATCAGCGAAAAGGAAAGCAAAATGAGTATTTACAATTCATTTTCAAATGAAATCAGAACAAACGCATCTGTCTTCAGTCGATCCATCATTAGGATATTTCTGCACCAAGCCGACGCTGGGTTCTCCCACTAAGAACTTCGAATGAGAAATTGGCGAATACAAAGCTTCGTTTGTTCTTGGGTAACGAAAGGCAAAAACAACTTTCGGTTCTTGCCGCAGTTTGAAACTCTTGAGCCTCCTCTACCCCAGCACTGCTCAAGACGGTTACACTTAAAACACCTGCCATTTTTAGCTCAATCAATTCAGGTTAGAAAAAGATGTTGCGAAATAAAAACTTGTTTCTTTGGGCGCTGACCGCATCGCTTGCCGGGTTCCTATTTGGATTTGACACGGTCGTGATTTCCGGGGCCGAGCAAACGATTCAGGAACTGTGGAGGCTCAACGAGTGGCTGCACGGATTGGCGATCAGCATGGCGCTCTGGGGCACCGTGATCGGATCGCTTATCGGCGGTTGGCCAACGGAGAAATTCGGACGCCGGAAGACGCTGCTGTTTATTGGCATCCTCTATTTCCTGTCCGCCATCGGTTCGGCTTATGCACCCGAAGTCTATTCCTTTATGATCGCGCGGTTCATCGGCGGCATTGGTGTGGGTATCTCCACGGTGGCTGCTCCGTTGTACATTTCCGAAATCGCCCCGGCCAAGGACCGTGGGAAACTTGCCGGGATGTTTCAGTTCAATATCGTGTTCGGCATCCTCGTCGCTTTCTTGTCCAACGCGCTGCTGGCAGATATTGGAGATACGGCTTGGCGTTGGATGCTGGGCGTGGAAGCGATTCCCGCATTGATCTATGCAGTGATGTGCTTCGGCCTGCCCGAAAGCCCGCGTTGGCTGATCACCAACGGTGGCGACCGACAGGGCGGCATTGAGGTGTTCAGCCGCATCATGCCAGAGGCGTCCGAACAAGAGCTGAACGTGTTGGCAAACGAAGTCGCTGGGTCGGTCGACCAAGCGGGGCCTGCTGAAAGGTTCTTCTCGTCACGGTTGAAGAAACCCATCACGTTGGCGTTCCTGATCGCGTTCTTCAATCAACTGTCCGGCATCAATGCGGTGCTGTACTTTGCGCCGCGCATTTTTAAGATGACCGGATTGGAAGAGAGTGCGGCACTCTTACAGTCCGTCGGCATTGGCGTTACCAACCTGATCTTTACCTTTGTGGGTCTGTGGTTGATCGACCGACTGGGACGGCGGACGTTATTGGTGATTGGATCCTTTGGCTACATTGCGTCGCTGGGCCTCTGTGCTTGGGCCTTTCAAACAGAAACCTTCGGAATCGTTCCGGCGTGTATCTTTGCTTTCATTGCGGCACACGCCGTCGGGCAAGGTGCCGTCATCTGGGTGTTCATCTCCGAGATATTCCCCAACCGTGATCGAGCTTCCGGGCAGGCCTTTGGCTGTTTCACTCACTGGATTTTCGCGGCATTGCTGACGCTGTTCTTCCCGAAAATGGTCGAAGCGTTTTCTCCTGCGATCGTGTTTGGATTTTTCACCTTCATGATGGTGCTGCAGCTGGTTTGGGTATACACCATGGTTCCCGAGACCAAGGGCGTGCCGCTGGAAGAGCTGCAGAAAAAGCTTGCTTCATAGCACGCAGGCCGAGGCCATTGCTGAGCAATCTTGCCACCTTACCACTTTTCCATCCACACCAAATTTTCCCACCAAGGGGTATCGTTGGGCTGAGGAGCGCCCTCGGTGCTGCGCCCGCTACTGACGATCTCCGTGATTTGTGCGACCAGCTTCTCAGTTACGTCGGGATGATTTTGGAGAACATCATTCTTTTCGCTGGGATCAGATTCGAGGTCATACAACGCGCGTTTTTGCTTTTTGCCCTCCATTACCAGTTTCCACTTACCATCGCGGATTGCGAAATCGCCGATGAAACTGTGGTGAATCATTGGCGGACGCGGGCCTTTGGCTTGCCGGCCGACCAACGAGCAATAGAAGCTGAAACTGTCTTCACCAGCATCTTCGGGTAGCGAACTATCTAGCATTTCACAAAACGTCGCCAGCAAATCTGTCTGACAAACGGGCTGGTCCCACTGGCTGCCGGCTTTCACTTTCGCCGGCCAACGCACCAAGAAGGGAACGCGATGACCACCTTCGAAGATCGACCGCTTCCCTTCGCGATAGATTCCGTTGCTGTGATGGCCGTACAATTCAATCCGTTTCTTCCACGTGGTCTCCGGGCCGTTATCACTGGTGAAAACGATCATCGTGTTATCGGCCAGCCCTTCCCGATCAAGCATCTTCAGGATCCGCCCAACGTGCCAGTCGGTTTCCATCATAAAATCACCGTAGGCACCGGCCGCGCTCTTGCCGCGGAATTGTTCAATTGGAATCACTGGTTTGTGCGGCGATGTGTATGGCAGATACAAAAAGAATGGCTTGCCGTCGCGCGCGTCATCCGCTTTGCCCTCGATCCACGAAATCGCCTTGTCGGTGAACCGAGTCAAGCACTCCGAATCAACAAAGTCCGGAGCGATCTCGAGCCCACCTTTTCTCTCGGCGCCCTTTCCACGGCGAAGCATTTCTTTTTCGTAGGGTGGCATGATTCGATAATCAGAAATCGCGATCTTGTTCTGCTTCTTTCGTGTGTACAGCGTCGGTGGGACTTCGGCATGTCGTCCGTCGAACCACGCTAGGATGCCATAGTTCAACGAAGCCGGTATCCCCCAAAAATAGTCGAATCCCTTATCAAGGGGCATGTCGGTTACCGGTTGTGTCCAGTCCCTGCTGTCGCGATCCCCCGGAAAGTCCATTCCCAAATGCCACTTGCCAACCATCGCGGTGTGGTAGCCATTTGATTTAAGCAGCGATGCGAGGGTCATCCTGCCATCGGCGATCAGACACTCCTTCTCAGCCCCAAAGACATTACGCTTCAATGTCGTTCGCCAGCTGTAACGCCCGGTTAACAGACCGTAACGTGAAGGCGTGCAAACGGTGTCACTGCAATGGGCATCGGTGAACGTCATCCCTGCGCTGGCCAGACGATCGAGGTTGGGCGTTTGGAATTTCGAATCCGGATTCAAATGGCTCACGTCACCGTAGCCCTGATCATCGGTGTAGATGACGATCACATTAGGCCGATCGCCTGCCACACATGTCTGTGCTACTGCGCCCAAGGTGGCAGCGCACACGCTGAAAAGAATAAGCTTACAGATGCGAGTGGGGAGTGATCGGGTATTACTCATGGCTATCGTTTTCATTTGATTTGACTTTTTCCTCTGCAACCAATTTGGAAATAATAAAATTGGCGGACGCTTCATTAATCTCTTCGATCGTAGGAGAAATTTTCTTACCCTGGAAACTGTGTCCCGCGTTCTTCACGGTCAACAATTCCACGTCTGCCCCTTTTTGCTTTGCAATGTCCATCATGTAAAGTGAGTTTTTGATCGACAATATGGGATCCTTTTCACCATGGAGCAACAAAATCGGCGGACTTGTTTTTGACAGATACTCTACCGGGCTGAGCAATCGCGCCAGTTCCGGTTTTTCGGCGAAGGGTCCGTCCAGCACATGCACCAAGACCGATGGATCTTCAAACTTTGATCCCTTCAACACTTCGGGGTTGACCAAAGACGTTAGTGGAAAATAGGAGGCCACACACTTAAATTTCAATTCCGTTTCCGTAAATGTTGGCTCGCCGGGAAAATCAACGTCTTTCCCCAACGCCGTCATAAGGCTCAGATGCCCTCCGGCCGAACCACCCCAAACGCCGTAACGGTCCGAATCCAAGTTGTAGGCCGCGGCATTTTTAAGCAGAAACCGCGCGGCGTCTTTGCAGTCCACCACCGAATCAAATGCGGTCACGTGGTTGCGGGTTAATCGGTACCTGATCGTGAAGCAGGCCACCCCGCTGCCGGTCAATTGTTTCAGCGTCCCTAAAAACGGCGAACGAAATACATTGTATTTATTACCCCCACGCCAGCCCCCGCCATGAACAAACAACATCCAAGGTGCCTTATCACCCGCTTTCAGATTCTGAGGCTTGAAATAGACAAGGTCCAACTGTTTGCGGCCTATCGTTTTGTAAACAATGTCCTTCTCATGCTCAAATGATTCTAAGACTAACTGCTCCTGATCAGTCTGCCCAAGGACCTCCGATGCGCACCCGGCACACAAAATGGCAAATGTAAAAAGGGCGAACTTCTGAATGATACTTATTTGTCTTTTCCTCATCGCAACCTTTTCGCAACCTTTTCGCAACCTTTTCACAATTTGAGTTTCCAATCCCCGAGCAGATTCTACTCGTTCCTACATGAGGACCCATTACCTTTATCTGGAAATCGCGGCTTCTTCTGTAAGCCCACCAGCTTGTTGCGAAACGGCTTTCGCTATGAGGCCATATTAATCTACGTTGGCGGTGGCTTGGCGAAGGCACCCTCGACAGATGTTTCTATTGAAGAGTTTCTTTGAGCAAAAGTCCTGCGCTGTTGCTGCTTATAGTTATATTAATCTGAACGCCATCGTTAGGTGAAAAGATTGTTTCCAACTCAAAATAAAAAGGCCTCAACAAACATGACTTTCTTCAAATTCCAAATTCTTTTCACAGGATTGCTTCTTCTTTGTGCAAATGCCGTATCGGCGCAGGAACATGTAGAATCTCGTGGCGCGGATGATGCAAAGATGGCTTGGTGGCGTGAAGCCAAGTTCGGAATGTTTGTCCACTGGGGCGTATATGCGGCAACCGGCGGAGAATTTCGAGGCGAGATGCCTACCAACAGCGCCGAATGGATGATGAACAAGGCCAAAATTCCGATCGCGGACTATAAGATAGAGAACGTCGACAAATTCAATCCCTCCCAGTTTGATGCCAAAACCTTTGTCGGATTGGCAAAACAAGCCGGTATGAAATACTTGGTCATCACGGCGAAACATCACGATGGTTTCGCGATGTTTCATTCGACCTGCAGCCCCTACAACGTCGTCGACGCGACGCCCTTCAAGCGCGACGTTATGAAGGAACTTGCCGTTGAATGTCAAAAACAAAGCATCCGCTTCGGTTTCTATTACTCGCAGTGCCAAGACTGGCATCATCCCGGCGGTATGGGCAACAATTGGGATAAAACCATCAAACGCGTCAGCTTCGACGAGTACGTCAAAGAAAAAGCGGCACCTGAGATCAAACAATTGCTGACCGAATACGGTCCTATTTCGATCTTCTGGTGGGACACGCCGCGCGACATGAGCAAGGAGGCCTTTGAAAGCCTGCACTCGAGCACGAATTTGCAGCCCGGGATCATCACCAATGATCGCTTGGGGAAAGAACACCGCGGCGATCACAAAACCTTTGAACGCAACATCCCACGCAAGGGCCCCGTCGGTGCCGATTGGGAAGTCTGCATGCCGATCAGCGGTAGTTGGGGCTACAAAAAATCGGATACCAAATTCAAATCGATTCCGACGCTGATCCGCAATCTGGTCGACATCGCCAGCAAGGGCGGCAATTACCTGTTGAACGTCAGCCCAACAGGCGAAGGGACTTTGCTGCCCGACGCAACCGAACGTCTCCAAGCGATGGGCCAGTGGATGAAAATAAACAGCGCGTCGATCTACGGCACCACCGGCAGCCCCTTCGGTAAGCTCGACTGGGGACGCTGCACCAAGAAAGCGTACGCCAAGGGATCGACGTTGTATCTTCACGTGTTTGATTGGCCCGAGGACGGGAAACTTTTTGTGCCGGGCCTCAACAACGAAATCGAACAAGCCTATTTGTTGGACGGATGGCAGGCTTTGGAGACCAGTTCAACCGACGGCGGGGTCACCGTTGCGTTGCCGGAGGAGGCTCCTGATGAGATCGCGAGCGTCGTCGTGGTAGAGGTTCATGGGAAGCTGGACATCACACCTGTTTTGCCCAAGCCATCCAAGGACGGTTCTTTGGAACTGCTGGCTGATATGGCCTATCTTCATAACAACGAAGGCAGTGAAGATCTTAGTCTGTTAGAGGAGAAGCATGGCGGCGACAGCTATCTCAGTCGATGGTCCGATGCGGAAGCGTGGGCCGAATGGTCTTTCACGATCGACAAACCGGGCACCTATGAGGTGTCGGCGGAAGTGTCACTGAAGGAAAAGAAAACCAGTTTCCGCTTCGGCCTTCAGGGGCAACTGCAATCGGCCGAAGTTGAGTCAACCGGGAAGTTGAGCAAGTACACAGAAACGTCACTTGGCACGATCGAAATTGAAAAAGCCGGCGAGCATACGTTGCTGATCAAGCCGGAAAAAGAATCATGGAATCCGATGAATCTAAAGAAGATCGTTTTAAAGGCGCAGTAATACGCTTCGTCTCGATAGATTTAAAGGTAGTGGACGAGGTCACGAGTCCGGCCTCCCCACTACCCTTTCTTATTTGATGCATCGTTTAATGCAGATGCGGGATTCGTAACCTCATCCACTACGTAAGTTTTAGTTTAATGCAGGTGCAGGATTCGTAACCTCATCCACTACCCCAACATTTGGGCGTCTTGCTGGGTTAGCGGATCTCAAAGGTACCGATTTGGAGAATTCCTTTTTCGGATGACGACTTTCCAACCATCACTTTGAATTCGCCCGGTTCGACCACCCACTCATTCTTCTGATTAAGCATCTTCAGATCTCTTTTCGGTTGCAACTCAAACGTCACCGTTTTCGTTTCACCGGCCTTCAGCGACAAGCGATCGAATCCGCGGAGGATCTGATCAAATGGTGCCACGGTCGCAACAACGTCTTGGATGTACAACTGAACCACTTCATCGCCGTCGCGGTCACCGGTGTTGGTGACGTCGCAGCTGATCGTGATTTTGTCATCGGCTGTTGGTTGAGCAGGATTGATCTTCAGATTGGCATAATCAAACGATGTGTAACTGAGCCCATAACCAAAGTGGTACAACGGGTCGATGATCCGTGACGCACCCCACCCGTTGGGATCAGTGTCCTTGCTCTGGGCTCCCCATGCACCACGGCGATGGGGAACCGCCAAAGGAATTTGACCTACCGTTTGTGGGAAGGTGATCGGCAGTTTTCCACCGGGATTGTTTTCACCAAAGATCGTCTCAGCGACCGCTTGTCCAACTTTCTCACCGCCATGCCAACAGACAAGAACACCGGGAACGTTTTTGTCGATCCAGTTAATCGACGACGCGCGGCCAATCATCAGCACCACAACCACGGGCTTACCCGTTTTGACCATTTCCTTCACCAACTGCAACTGATGCCCGGGAAGATCCAGCGAAGTTCTCGAATGCGATTCGCCAACGGTGATCTCATCGTCGCCCACGACGACGACAACCGCGTCAGCACTTTCGGCCATCTTGATTGCTTCGTCGATACCGGCTTGTTCTTCTTCGTTGGGAGGTTCGGGCAGCAGTTCCGATCCGGGAAATCGCGAATCTCTGAAGTCGACGCCTTTGCAGTATTCGACCTTGGCTTTGTCGCCGAGGAAACGCTTGATTCCGGCGAAAGGTGTGATCACGTTGGATTCACTGGGCCCATATCGACTGATCATAGGTTTAATATCGTCCGCACCTGGACCGGTGACCAAAACCGTGCTGAACTTCTTTGCCTCCAGCGGCAAGAAGTTCTCTTGATTCTTCAACAGGACGATTGATTTGCGAGACGCTTCGAGCGTTGCTTCCTCGTGCGACTCTTGGTGAATAATTGCCGGAGCCTTTTTCGGGTCGACAAAGGGATTGTCAAACAGCCCTAACTCAAACTTCACCCGCAACACATCGGCGACTCGTTCATCAAGCGTCGCTTCGCTAACGCGTCCATCGGCGACGACCTTCCGCAGAGCCAACACGAACTCTTCCATCTTTTTGAAATTCGTCCGGACGTTCATGCCCGCATTCACCGCCAACACAACGGCCTCGTCGAAATCCTTGGCCACGCCATGCTGGGCATGCAGGCGCGTCACCGCGCCACTGTCTGACACGACGTAGCCTTTAAATCCATATTCGTCACGCAGAAGCTCTTGCAGGAAATAAGAACTACCCGTTACCGGCACGCCATCGTAAGTGTTGTAGGAAGACATCGTTCCCAGCGGAGCCGCTTCGGTGAAGACCTTTTGAAATGGGTGCATTAAAATTTCATGCATATCGCGAAACGTGATTTGAGGATCCGTGCGGCCACGCGCGTCGCGTCCGCCATTGGGATGGCTGTACGCCGCAAAGTGCTTACACGTCGACGCGACGCCTTCGGCTTGCAAACCAAGCACCTGTTCGATGCCCATTTCTCCGACCAGATACGGCGATTCGCCGTAGCATTCAATCGTTCGTCCCCATCGCGGATCGCGGACGGTATCAAGGATCGGAGAATAGATATTCGTGTACCCCAGAGCCCGCGCTTCTTTGCCGGTGATTTCGCCAATGCGGCGAGTCAGCTTTCGGTCGAACGCCGCACCGATGCCAAGCTGGCTGGGGAAGTTGCTGCCGTAGGTGTGGCAGACGCCGCGGATGCCTTCGTTTGTGAAATCAACAGGGATCCCCAAACGAGTCTCTTCGATGAACCAGCGCTGAATTTTGTTCAGCAGTTCACCGTGTTCGGCATGCCCGACATACTCTTGTTCAAGCCTCACGCCGTTACAGTGTTCGTCAATGTTGGCGACACCATCCTTCCACACGCGCGTCTTCCATTTTTCTGTCGGGACCGGCGACTTCAACACGCGTTTGTAGCCATAGATCGTTCCCATCTGGCACGTTTTTTCATCGATCGTCATCCGGCCGATCAAATCGTCAATGCGTTCCTGGATGGGTAATTCTGGATTTTCGTACGGATCTTTCTGGCCGTCTTTGTTCCGGTCGATCCAACCATCACGGTAGATATCTTCGGCGCTGCAGAGTGTTGAAAATCCAAACAGGAGAACGGTGAGCGTAAGTTTGACTAGTTTCATTGTGCGCTATTTGGTTGCTAGTGATTTGCGACTTGCAAAAAGTTGTTGGTGTTGTTGTTATTGTGAACGGAGCGACGTTGCCGGACTTGATTATCGCATTGAATGTTAAAGGCTTCCTATTGGATTCCCCATTCTTTATTGGGCTCAGGGCCGAGCGTCAGTTCTAACTGGCCGCCTTTGACCAGATCCCGATGAGATAAAAAACAGGAATACAGCGGCTGACCATTGAGCTTCGCCGATTGAATGTAGACATTGTCGGGGTGCTGGTTTTTGGTGACGATCGTAAATTCTTTGCCAGCATAATACTCGGAACTGAGCTTAATGGTGACCTTGTCAAACACCGGCGCGGTAATGTCGTATCGCGGATCCATCCCAGACCCACCGTCGAACTGGAAAAGGCCGATCGCCATCAGGGCGCTCAATGACCCCATCTGTCCCTGGTCTTCATCCCCGTTGTAACCGCTGTAGGGATCGGTTCCGCCAAAGGCAGCGTCCTGCACCGCTCGCACCCATTTTTGACTGAGCCACGGAAACCCGATGCGATTGAAGTAATGTGCCGCACCGGTGCCATCTTGATTTGCGTAGTCGATCCACGCGTTGCCGTGCGTCCGCCCCCGCAGATGAAATTTGTCTTTGATCGCGGCCTCGAATTGCTCATTAAGTTTCTCCGCGGCGGCGGCCGGTCCTCCCAAGACCTCAGCCAGCCCCATCGGATCATGAGGAACGTAGAAGGTGGTCACCGCCGCACTGGTTTCACAGAACCCTTTCTGCTCAAAATCTTCCTCGCGCGGCTTGAAATCATCCATCCAACTGCCATCGGCCAACCGCACCCAAGCCGATTTTTTTTCTGGCCAGATGACATGCTGATAGTTTTTCGCGCCAGGAATAAAGCGCTGATAGATCTCTTCTTTGCCCATCCCTTTTGCCATCTGAGCAATACACCAATCGTGGTAGGCATTGTAAAGCGTCAAACTGGTGACCGCTTTGCCGTGAAGTCCAGACAAAGGTTCACCCCATGAGACGTATCCCTTCTCCTGATACTCTTGATGGGAGGAAGCTGTTGGTTTCTTCGCGTAGCCACCATAATACCTGCCACCATCGGCCTCCGTGTTTTTCACCAAACCTTCCAACGCGGCTTCGCAATCGAAGTCACGGATGCCCTTGGCGTAAGCCGAACTGATCGCCGGTGCGGCGGTGTCGCCGATCATGACGAAGGTGTAATTTCCGCCCGATGGGCCGCGCGGAATCAAGCCTCCGTTTTTATACATCTGAACCGACGTGCTGCAAAAGTCGCTGTAGCGCTCCGGGCACAACAGCGGCCAAAGCACGTCAAGACTCCAATGGCTTCCCCACCAAGCATCAAAATTGTGCATCGTGAATTCCGGTTGGCCGTCACTTCCCAATGGGATCTGTCGCACGACGCGCTCTTTGCCAGTCATGTCACTGTAGGCGCCGTCGGCATCGCTGAAGATCCTGCGTCCCAACATTGACCGCCAAATGTCGGTGTAGAATTTCGTCTTCTGTGCGTCAGAACCGCCTTCGACTTTTATCCGCCCAAGGTGAGCGTTCCAATCCGCTTTAGCCTCCGAAACAATCTGGTCAAAATCCCAACCAGGAAGTTCGGCGGCAATGTTTTTGCGGGCTCCCTCTACCGAGACGTAGCTAATACCGACCTTCATCAGCAAGGCCGTACCATCGGCGGTCTCAAACCGAACGAAAGCACCGGCGTCTTTGCCCTCAATCGTTTCGGGTGATTCGACCAGCTTGCCTTGTTCCCAACCACCGAATGCGGTCAGAGGCTGGTTGAATTGGGCGACGAAGTAGACCGGCGTGTCTTTCTTTCGCCGCGACGTCGCCTTCATTACGCTCATGCCGGAAATTTCTTGGTCGCTTACTTTTTTTACTTCCGATTTTACGGTCGGACTGTGTCCCAAATAGGCTCCGAGATCGAACAGGACGTAGGCATCTTGGGTCGACGGAAAAGCGTAACGATGAAATCCGACACGCTCGGTCGATGTCAGTTCAGCGGTCACTCCATATTTCTTCAGCACCACTTTATGGTAGCCCGCCTGCACCACTTCATCGTCGTGAGAGAACTCCGATTGATACTCATCCATTCCCTGATGGCCCGTCATTTCGCCAACGATGGGCATGACGGGAATCCCCGACAGCTGCCACGCATGGATATGACTGAAGCAACGAACTTTGTCGTCCCCATAAAGATACCCCGACTTCCAAGACCCCTTGGTCTGTGTGTCGGGACTGAGGTTGACCATACCGAAGGGGCGCGAGGCAGAATTAAAATAGAACCAACGCGAATTGTGCGTGTCGATGTAAGGGTCAACAAACTGAGTGAAGTCTTCGGACGGTTGAGCGGTGACAATTGCCGGTGCGAAAGCCCAATGGCTGATCAGCACTAGCAGTATTAAAATCGCGCAGTGTTTCATAAGTTCGTTCGTATTAAATTTCGACGGAGGATATTTCGCTCAGGCGGATGATTGAAACTCAATCTTCCGACGTTGGTTTCGTTGATTTAAATTCGTCGATTTTATTGAGTGCAAATGCGTAGGCACCAATCGACACGGCGCGGCTGGTTCCTAAGGTGCTGACGCCAACGCCGATACGCTGCATAGGGTCGTAGGAAATCTCAACAGCGCTACCGGGAACGCGAATTGTTTTGGTTGCTCCGGCCGCAAAACGCTCTCGCTCTTCCGACGACTCCAGATTAAAAACCTTTTGTACGATGCGATGCACTTCGCCACCATCGTACTTGGCCAGCGTACTGTTCATTTCCGCAATCAGGGGCTTCATAAACACCGCATGCGCTTTTGAAATCCCTCCTCCAATCACAATCAATCCGTCCAGCAAAGTGCTGGCGTTGGCCAGTGCGTCCCCAACGACTTCGCCAAGTTCTCCGTAGGCGGCGATGGCAGCAGATTGTTCGTCCGTTTTCGTTTCACCGGTTTCGTCACCGCTCTCAACCGACGTCGCCTTCATAGCAATAGCTGCAATCTGCTTGGGGTTAGGCGCTTCTTCGATTCCGATCCCCATTTGACGAGCATAGGCACCTCGCACCGCCCGAATGCTGGCCCCCTCCTCTGCAAAGCACTCCGGACGAACCTTATTCCTCAGCAACCAGACCTCGCCTGAATTCGAATTGTCACCCAACAACAATTCGCCATTATGCACCAGCCCGCCACCAAATCCGGTACCCAAGGTGACTCCGATCAGCGTTCGATAACGTTTGGGGCTGCCCGCCTGCTGCAGCATCGAATTAACCCGCGGCAGCAGCCCCGCGATCGCTTCACCGTAGGCGAACAGATTGCCATCGTTGTTGATGAACGTGGGCAAATCAAACCGCTGCTGAAGATAAGGGCCCAACGCAACGCCACCGGTAAAGGCGGGGAAATTTACGAGGTCGCCAATAATCCCGTTGGGATAATCCGCAGGTCCGGGGAACGCAAAACTGATCGCAACCGGCTGCGAATGACCTTGTTGATCCAGTTGCTCAAGGACTTTGCGAAAACCGGATTCAATCACCTCTAAACAGCGGTCCAGTTTCTTCGGCTGGGACGCAAGTCGAACAGGCGAAACAATTTCTTGGTTCGCTTGGATGGCCGAGAATACAAAATTGGTTCCGCCCGCGTCCAGCGTCAACACTATTCGAGAATCGTTTTCAGCGCTCATACCGCCTGCACCTCTTTCACGCGGTATCCGACGAAACCATAGAACGCGATATACAGGTAACAAACAATGGGTATGGCAAACGCATGTTGAATGCCCAGTTCATCGGCCGCGTAGCCCATCACCAATGGCACCAGCGCTCCGCCAACGATCATCATCACCAACAGCGATGACCCCTGAGAGGTGTATTGCTTCAAATCTTTAATTGCCAACGTGAAAATGTTGGACCACATAATCGAATTGAACAAACCGGATCCACAAACCAACAGCGCGATGATGACGCTTGTTTTATATCCGATGCGGTTGATGGGGTTGATGGGGTCTCCGGTCGCCAACGAGATAATGTAGTACAATAGCGACACAACAAAAAATGCGCCAAAGAAAGCAAACTGAACCAACCCAGCTTGAAGGAAAGTCAGTTCGAAACTTTCCTTGAGGTAGGGAATCAGCACGTCGTTCATCACCGTGATGAAGCCCCACAAGAAGAAAAGCATCGTGATCGTGATGAAAGGGCGGCGATAGTCGGGCGTCGTCGCACCCGATTCCTGCGATGGCGGCGTACCATTGGAAGAAGCGGGCGATTCGTACGGGTGGTCGGTTTCCATGCTTATCCTAATTTCCTTATTGGTCAAATTATGTTCTTCATCTTTTTCTCAAGAGATGCAGAACTGCTTTTCTTGCGTTTGACTTTCATTGTAGTTTTTTTCCTACCAACGCCCGACGCAAATCAACATGAAGTTAAAAACCGACCGGCCCATCTCAACCGTTGGCCAAGTCAGCCAGATTGATTCATCGAAGTCAACAATCAGATGTGAAGCTACCGTGCGTGCTTGCCCCTGCCGTCGGCATTCTGTGGATTAAAATGAAAGGATGCGAGAAGCGCGTAGGATCGCGTTCGGCCTCTACCCTAATTTCTACCGTTTTATATTTCGGTGATTTTGAACGTAAGAATCGGCTTTCAAGAATTCTCGGGTGTTTTAAACAGATGGAAATAATCTGGATTTCTTCGACAAAGGGGTCTCCATCACAGCCTTTTGCACCACACAAGACATTTGGAGGAAAATGATCACTTTTTCAAATCTTTCCCTTGCGTGCTTTGCTTTACCATTAGACATCGATTAAGGTTAACAATCAGGTCGTCAATTTATTTCTTTCAGTCGAGGTTTCATCTGAGATCTCTTCCCGAAGGCGCGGGAAAAGAACGACTCAAAGGCAACTCAGATTGAGCCAAAGCCATATGGAAATATTGACACAGTATACATCCCTACTTTTCCATCCTTTTAGGTAAAGATCACTATGAAAAAATTCTTAAGCTTATTAACAGGCTTGGCAATCGTTGCCACCGCATCAACGGCAGACGCACAAGTCGATTGGGCTGCCGGAGCCCCCGGTGGAACATCCGGTGGTTCGATAGACTTCACTCCAGCTTCCAACTTGTTTCTGGACACTGGCATTCCCGCCGCCCAAGTTGGCGGGAACCGTGGCGATGCAGCCAATGGCGTCCCTTCTGCTGGGTCAGACTACACGATCACAGCTTGGATCAATTCAAGTGTCGATAACGGTTTTGGAGAAGCCGCCGACAATTATTGGTGGCTGGGTACCGGTAATCAGGGCCTTCACCTTGGTGTTTTTGACACCAATAAACTCCGCTCAGGTCACTGGGGTTCGGACATCAGTGGAACATCCATTGTTCCATCCAACACTTGGGTGCACGTTGCCTTCGCTTTCGATGCCGATGGCGGAACAGTGGATGCGGTTACAGGTGAGCAAAATGGTACAGTTGAAATCTTTTTAAACGGAGTCTCAGAAGGTGCACCTGTGGACCAACGGGCTCCAAACTTCTCAGATACAAATTTAATTCTCGGTGGTCGTAACGCCGGTACTCAAGCAAATTCGTGGGACGGATTAATCGATGATGTAGCGGTTTTCACTTCGGTTCTTTCGGCCGCTGACATTGCTGCTATGGCTAGTGATAGTTCTCAAGCAATCGCTCTCGGGGCTGCTGCTTATTACGACTTCGAAGATGACCAAACCGGAGAGACGGCTGCCAACGCAGGTACTTTGGGAACTGACCTTACCGGAATCACCGGGACGCTACCTCCAGCTCCTCCTGCGGCATCATGGGTGGCAGGAGCACCGGGCGGCTCATCTGGTGGAGCGGCAAGTTTCGCCGGTGGAAACCTTGAGTTTCTTCAAACAGATATTCCCGCGATCACACTTGGTGACCGAGCCGCACCTTTGGACTACACAGTTTCAGCGTGGATCAACTCAAGCGCAGATGACGGTTCTGGAAATGCAACTAGCGACCGTTGGTGGTTTGGTACTGGTTCCCAGGGCGTTCACCTCGGTGTCTTTTCTCCCACTGATGGCTCAGGAATCGCTAATGGGTTTCGGCACGGTCACTGGGGTGCCGACAATAGTGGAACAACAATGATCCCTGCAAATACTTGGGTGCATGCTACTTTCGTTTACGATGCCGATGGCGGAACAGGCGGAACAACAGGTCTGGTCAGCATTTACCGTGACGGACAATTGGAAAGTGCTTCTGACTCGGCGGGTCCAAACCGAGCAAACACAGACTTAATTATCGGTTCTCGCAACGGCGGTGCCCAAAGCTGGAACGGCAGCATTGATGATGTAGCAATTTTCACAACGGCTCTTTCGGCCGGGGATGTGGCTAGTTTGCATAGCGATACTACGCAAGCCGTGGCACTGGGCGCTGTTTCTTACTACGACTTCGAAGATGACCAGGCTGGAACAACAGTCGCAAACTCAGGTTCACTCGGCTCAGCGCTTGATGGCATGCTCCCAAATAATGATACCGTTCTTAAGGGCGATGTTGACTTGGACGGTGGCGTCACCTTCCTCGACATCCAACCCTTCATTGGTGTTCTGTCAACCAACGGAACCCAACCTGAAGCGGATTGTGATTGCAATGGAGAAGTCAACTTCTTGGACATCCAACCGTTCATCACGATCTTGTCAACGCAATAATCGTGTGATGGTTGCGGCGATTCAAATTCGTCGCGCATGAAATTTAGGCTGAATCGATATCGCGATTCAGCAATTAATAAAATATTGGGGCCACCAGCCAAGGTGGCCCCTTTTTTCGTAGTTCACTCCAACGCAATAAATCGTGGCTTCGGTTCCTATCGGTCGTACCCCACGGGACTTGCCCCAATCGTTGCATACCCAATACATAAAAACGGAAGTTCCTATTTCAAAATTGGGATCCAACAACAAAAAACTGACTCGATGAACTCCACAGTAATGTTATTCTAGTACCTAATCCTGAGTTACTCAGATTTCAATCGCGCGTAATAAGCCATCGAAAAACAGAATTTCAAAACGCTTTGGAAGCCATCAAAGAATCATTATGACCTCATCTCGTTCTCTGAAAAATCTCCCGACTCTTTTCTTGGCGTCGCTACTTTTTGTCGGTTGCCAATCCGGTGCCGAGCAAGAAACCGTCGGCGACAACGAACCCGCCAACGCCGAATCCACAGCGACAACATCGGCCAAACTCGATCTCGGCCCGGCAGGTATTTCGCTGGAGCCTCTTGAGCCATCAACCGAAGGTAACTCGGAAACTTTGTTCGCGTCGCTTTCTTCAGATTCCACGGGTATCGATTTCGTCAATCCGATTGACCAATCGCACCCGCAAAAACATCTCTACGCTTCAGCCGTTGCTTGCGGCGGTGTGGCGGTCGGTGATGTCGACAATGATGGTTGGCCAGACATCTTTTTTACCAGCGGCCCAAAAAAGAATCGGCTCTTCCGGCAAACTGCTCCAATGAAGTTTGCCGACGTCACCGCAACCGCCAAACTTGATTCCGGTGATGCCTGGAGCGCCGGTGCCGCGATGGTTGACATCGACAACGATGGCGATTTAGACATCTACGTTTGCAACTACGACACGCCCAACCACCTTTTTATCAACAATGGTAAAGGCGCGTTCGAGGAACAAGCCAAACAGTTTGGACTGGATTTCGTGGGGGCCGGCCACACGCCTACGTTTTGCGATTACGATCGCGATGGGGATCTGGATTTCTATCTGATGACAAACTTCTTCTACGATCCGCGCGGCAAAACAAACAAACAGATCGCGGGGATCCTAAATGGCCGCCCATCCATCCTCCCCGGTTTCCAAAAGTACTACGGCATCACGCGCGTCACCAAAGGTGCCCAACCGGGAACGATTGCGATTGACCATGATTCCATCGGACAGCCCGATCGCTTGGTCCGCAACAATGGAGACGGCACCTTCACCGACGTCAGTAAAACGGCCGGTATCAAAGGAAATGGCAAAGGGAATTCGGCAACCTGGTGGGACTACAACGAAGACGGTTGGCCCGACATTTACGTCGGCAACGATTTTAAAGATCCCGATAGACTCTATCGCAACAATGGCGACGGAACTTTCACTAACACCACCGAAACGATGGTTCCGCATACGACGTGGTATTCCATGGGCGCCGATTTCGCCGACCTTGATGGCGACGGCGCGTTGGATTTCGCGATCGCCGATATGTCCGGCACCAATCACTTCAAACAAAAAACAGCGATGGGCGCGATGAGCGACAGCGCCGAATTCCTCAACACAGCCGTTCCGCGTCAATACATGCGCAACGCCGTGTACGTGAACAGTCGAGGCGGACGCTTCATCGAGGCCGCGCACCTCACCGGGTTGGCCAATTCGGATTGGACGTGGACGGTTCGACTGGCTGACTTTGACAACGATGGACGCGTCGATGTGTTTTTCAGCAATGGAATGTCCCGAGACTTGAACGATTCAGACAACCCGGAGCTTAAGACAGTCAATATCGGCGAAACCGAATGGGACAAACACAATCGCGCCAAGACGCCGGAATTGCGTCAACAGAACTTGGCATTTCGCAATAGCGGCGAATTAAAGTTTGAAGATGTTAGCAAAGCGTGGGGGCTG
Organism: uncultured Pirellulaceae bacterium; assembly: GCA_937921995.1. Classification (GTDB taxonomy): domain Bacteria; phylum Planctomycetota; class Planctomycetia; order Pirellulales; family Pirellulaceae; genus Mariniblastus. Next base: position 9,197 of record CAKZVF010000037.1, on the reverse strand, counting down.
GATCATGTCGGGATGAGCTTCGCTTCGGCAACGGCTGACTTCGACCGCGATGGTGATCTCGACCTGGTCGTTTGCAATCTCGAAGAACCCGTCAGCGTTTATCAAAACAACACCTCCCAAGCCAACCGAGCTGTCGTGCGATTGAAGGGTCGGCAAAATAGCTGGGGCATTGGTGCTAAAGTCACAATCCAGACGCAGTCATCAAAACACGTTCGGCAGCTGACGCCCGTGCGCGGCTACATGGCGTCGCATGAGCCCGTCGTTCATTTTGGTTTAGGCGGCGAAGAACAGATTCAAAAATTAATGGTCCACTGGCCCAGCGGACACACTCAATCATTCGAAAACATCGACGCCAACCAACGCATCACGATCGTGGAACCCGAGGGCGCAGCCACGACTACCGTTGCGTCCACATCTAAGTCTCCAGACGCCGATGCAATTTTCAAACCGAGCGGTGCGTTGGCGGAGGTTCGCCATCGCGAGGTTCCTTACAACGATTACGTCCGCCAGCCATTGTTGCCCAACCGTTACTCGCAGTTGGGCCCAGCAATGGCTTGGGGCGACATCGACGCCGATGGTGACGACGATTTATGGATCGGTGGTGCGCGGACATTTACCGGACAAATCCACCGCAACGATGGCAAAGGAAAATTCACCAAGCTTGACTTCTCAGCCGCCGACGTGGATAAGGAATCCGAAGACATGGGCGGGCTGTGGTTGGATGTGGACTCCGATGGGGACCTCGATTTGTACGTCGTCAGCGGCGGAGTCGAATGCAATCCCAACACCAAAGTCCTGCGTGATCGAATCTATCTAAACGACGGCGAAGGCAAATTCACCAAGGCCGCCCCCGACAGCCTACCGAACAACTTTGACAGCGGCAGCTCGGTCGCGGCTGCCGATTACGACCGTGACGGCGATTTAGATCTCTTCGTCGGAGGTCGGATTATTCCCGGCGAATACCCGATGACGCCGAATTCACGACTACTACAGAACGACGATGGCAAATTCAGCAATGCGGTTCAGACCGAAGCCGCTTTAGAAGAAATCGGATTGGTCACCAGCGCGATATGGTCCGACGTGGACAATGATGGCTGGGTCGATTTGCTGGTTGCTCAGGAATGGGGCCCCATCAAATACTTCCGCAATGACGAAGGCAAGCTTAATGACCAGACTTCCGACGCGGGACTGGCAGAAGTGCTTGGCTGGTGGAACGGCATTACGGCAATCGATGTCGATAACGATGGCGACATGGACTACGCGGTGACAAACTTTGGCTTGAACACTAAGTACCACGCGTCGGCCGAAAAACCGACGCTGCTGTACTATGGTGATTTTGAATCCAAGGGCCGAAAGAATATTATCGAAGCCGAATTTGAGGACGAAACGTTGTTCCCTGTCCGCGGCCGCAGTTGTTCGTCCCGCGCGATGCCTCATTTGGTGAAGAAGTTCGACACCTACAGCTCTTTCGCGCTCGCTGACCTTAACGAGATCTACGAACCCACGTGTTTGAACGAATCAAAGCGCTGCGAAGCGAACACGCTTGAATCTGGTGTGTTCATCAACGATGGCGGCAAGTTCGCCTTCAAACCGTTTCCGCGTTTGGCACAAGTCGCACCCGGTTTCGGGATCGTCGCGGGCGATTTTGACGGTGACCGTTTCGCGGATCTTTATGTGGCCCAGAATTTTTTCAGTCCGCAAGCCGAAACCGGTCGGATGGCCGGTGGTGTCAGCGTCCTGTTAAAGGGCAACGGTGACGGAACATTCGCCACGATGCCGTCGCGCGAAAGCGGACTGTACGTTGGTGGCGACGCGAAAAGCTTGACCCAAGTGGACCTCAACGCCGACGGGAAGCTCGATTTTGTCGTCGGCGTCAACGATGACAATCTGGTCGCATTCGAGCAGTCCAGCGGCACGAAGAAACCTTTATGCGTACAACTGCAAGGCAAAAATGGAAACACGTTAGCCGCCGGCGCTCGCATCAACGTGAAATTCAGTGACCGATCGCGCCGCACCGTCGAAGTCGCCTCTGGCAGCGGTTACCTATCGCAATCGGCGCGGCTGATGAACATCGCCATGCCCGGCGATGCCAAGGTCGAAGAAATCGAGATCCGATGGCCGGACGGGTCCACACAGAAATCCGACGCCACCAACTTCGACGACGTTGTCGAGATCCAGCAGTAGGCTGACCTCTGCCGGTTTCTAAAGTTTATCGTTACTAATTTCGCTGATCGCTTATTTCGATTTCCGTTTGTCTTCTAAAATCTGTCCTGCCGCCAGCAAAGCCGGCCGCAAGTCCTTTTCGTAGTCGACCGCTTGAACGTCAACAGATTGATCAATCGCAATCACCGCCGCCGCGGCGGCGCTCTGCCCAAGAATCATAAAGACCGGTTCCATGCGAATCGACCCGAAGGCAATGTGGGACGATGACAACGCGACAGGCACCAAGAGGTTAGTTGCTTCTTCCTGCTTTGGCAAAACGGACCGATAAGAAATCCGATACGGTTGCTTGATCGGCACGCCCGCGTCACCCTCGTTTTGCACGAAACCATCGGGCGTCACATAACGCTGAGTGTGGTGGGAATCCATTGCGTATGATCCAAGTCCGATCGAATCTTCCAGCTTCGTCTTCGAATGACAATCGTGTTCGGTCATTACGTGCATCCCGATCATCCGGCGGCCTTCGCGAATGTATAACTGATGCGACCAGTTACCGTTATCGGTAAATTCGTCCTTGGGCAATCCCCACTTTGACATCGGTTCACGCACGTCTGAGGGCACACGCGGGTCGTTCGCCATAAAGTACATCAAACCCTTTTGATAGATTTCATGTTCCTTGATGATTTCTCTACGACGTGCGTAACTGGCCTCGGGATAGTCATCGTTAAACCCAATGTTGTCCGTGCTGAAAGGGCCGTGATTATTGGTGTCGGTCTTACGATTGGGCGCGGGATCAAATTTCCCAAAATGCTCACGCCAGCCACTCTCAAACAACCGCAGCAACAACTCATACTGCGACGCATCGTAGCCGGCTGGTTGAGGGAAAGGGATTCGATTCTCGGGAGAATCCGTCAAGCACATTCGGAAACAATAGGCTTGGATTTTGTCGTCTCCGGTTCCGTTTGCCATCACTGCATCGGCGCTGACGCGCGGCAGCAACCCGCTGCTGGGGTCGCCTTCGATTTTGTAGGGACTGATCTGCGCGGTGAAATAGTGTTTGTGGTCGCGGCGATCTTTCTGAACGCCGTTGGCCGTTTCACCATAGACCGCATTCGATTCGCGTCCGACCGCAAAGCTGACCCCGGCGGCCGCCATCAGGTCGCCTTCGTAGGTTGCGTCAATGAAGACTTTGCCTGCAATGCGATCACCGGCAAGCGTACCGATCGCGACGATGCGCGTCCCGTTTTTCTCTACGCCAGCCTCACGGTCCAACCATGCGTCTCGGAGCACTTCGATGTTGTTTTCTGCGATGTATTGATCAAACACCAATTCAGCCACGTGGGGCTCGAAGATCCACATCGCTTTGTCGCCCGCCCGGCATCGGCTTTTGCTTTTTGGGATGGCGCGAAACTCTTCCAACGTCTGCTGCCGCCATGCTTCAGGCCGGTCGTAGTGTTGGCGAATGCGGCGGTAGAACTCAAGCGACAATCCACCGACCGAAGACTGTTTGCCGCCATCGGTCCAGCCGAGCCCGCCGCTGGTCAATCCGCCCAGATGTTTGTCCGGGCTGACCACGATGACCGACTTGCCCGACTGCGCGGCATGCACCGCCGCCATCACGGCGCTCGATGTTCCACCATAGACAACAACCTCGGCTTCGTAATTCTCAGCCTCGACACGTTCGCAGCAGCATCCCAGCAACACAATGGCCAGAAGGAGTAGACGCTTCATCGAAATAGGCTCGCTTTAATACAACCGTTAGTGAGACGGACAATCCTAACGTCCTTGACATCAAGCTAATATGGCTCTGTCGTGCGACGACCGATTTGTTGTCGGACGAAGCAAATAAATGGCCTTGGACGTCGAAGTGGCCACGCTAACCCGTCTTCGCAACGAAGAAAATGGGAATAATGATTTTTCTTTGCCGACAGTCGCAACGATTCTTCGGCCTAACTTGTTTACGGGACAATGAGAAACAAAGAAGTCGCGAGAGGCTTGGGAAAGAGCCCCAAAGCTCGAATTCCTCGGATTTCCCAACAGAATGGTCGACAAGAAAAGCCAAGGTTCCCCTCGCAGATCGGCCCTAACCATAGATTGAATGACGCTATAATTGCACCGAGGATGAGTTACTTTTGGGCACTGTCCGTTTTACAGAGCCCTGCAGAGTCCTCGACACGATTTCGGGAACGAGCATGAACGATAGCCTACAAAATTTCGACGATGGCGATTTGCGTGAGCAGATTGATGCGTTGCTTCGTGGCGTGATTGAACATGAGCAATTTCAACAGCTGCAAGATCGACTCAAGTCCGACCCGGCCGCTCGCGAACTGTACTTGGCGGAACTTGAGGTTGAATCGTTGCTGAACCAAGGTGGCGAAAATTCTGACCGGCCCAAAAATCAACAGCCTGTTTTCCCAACCGTTGATCTATCCGAATCGCCCAACAGCCCTCCGGCCGTTTTTGGGGGGCAAGGTTTCCTTAGTTATTTCGTTCTGGCTTTGACCGTGCTGGCAACGACCGGCTTGATGTGGTCTGCGGGGATGCTGGCACTTCCGAATTTTGCCTCAAACGCGGTCACAGAATATCCCACGCCTCTGCTCTCAAAATTGCAAACGCTTTCGGAAGACTGCAAGTGGTACGTCGAAAAATCTCGTGGCACAGATGCAAGGTCTTGTCGGATCGGTGATGTTATCCGCGTGACGTTGGGACAATTGGCGGTAATCTACCCATCGGGAACGCGTGTGGTTTTACAATCGCCGGCCGCTTATGAATTGACTTCTGCCACCAGTGCAAAAATGCTTGTCGGCCGACTTACGGCGACCGTTCCAGAGTCGGGCATTGGCTTTACCGTCATTACGCCGCAGGCTGATGTTATCGACCTTGGCACAGAGTTCGGGGTCGACGTGGAAAGCGACGGAGCCACCGATGTGGTGGTCTTTGAAGGCGAAGTCGATGTTGATTTCCACGATCGCACAGCGCAGGTCCAACGCTTACAGATGGGCGAAGCCGTGCGACTGGATGCCGTCGGAACGACCAGCCGACTGAATTGGATCAATGGTGATGCCTACTCCAACCAACCGGTGAATCTATCGGCTCGCCCGCCATTGATTTCGGAGGTGCGTGATAACATTGAACGCGATTCGAAGGTGCTTAACTTTTACGAAATTATCCCCGGCGGATTGGCCGAAGATGCGCTTGCCTATGTTGATCGCATCGCCCACCAGTACAACGGCGTTGATTCAGAAGGTTTGCCCAGTTACCTCATCGGGGCGGATTATGTGAAGATGTTCAACAGCGACAAATTTAACAAAAAATCCAGAGTCGAAGTCACCATCAGCGCCCCGGCCAATCTTTACATTTTGATCGACAATCGAGAAACGCCGCCGCAGTGGCTGACCGATGCCTTCCGCGACACCGGCGACGATGTCGGTCTGGACAATGGTCCTTACCAGTCCCAAGCGTTCGGGAAGCAATGGTTCAACCGAGGACCTTCGGGCGTTGGACCAGGGGTCAGCATCGATGACGAGATGTCGGTCTGGGTGAAACAGGTCGCCAGTCCGGGCGTCGTGGAACTTGGGCCGATGGCAACCACGGCAGAAGTCGGTGCGAACATGTACGGCATTCTTGCAACCCCGCTCGAATCGAACTAGATTCAGTGACCGCTCAAAACGCGGATGCTAGGCGCATTTAGCGGGGCTTTTCCAAGCGCCTCAATGCGGGTGGCAGTGGTGGCAGTAGGTTCGCCGACGAGTTGCCTTCTTCTCTGATCAGGCCAATGTATTTTTCGCCAACCTTCGAGCCGCAGATTTGGCTTGCAATCGATCGGCGCAACCTGTCAACTTGGTATCTACCATATCTCTAGCCTACCGCGACTTCAGCCATGAATCCAGGATCACCCTCATGCCAATAAAACAGATTGCTCAGTTGTCTCGTCTCTTCCTAGCCACGTTCGTGTTGTTGATTCTTTGGGGAACCAGCGCGTCAGCCCAAACGAATATCGTGTTCGTCATCACGGACGACCAAGGCTATGGAGATTTGGGCTGCACAGGAAATCCGATCATCAAGACGCCAAACATTGATCAGCTGGCGTCGGAGAGTTCAGGGCTGAGCGACTACCATGTGGCCCCGACTTGTTCGCCGACCCGATGCTCCTTATTGACGGGGCACTGGACCAATCGCACCGGCGTCTGGCATACGATCATGGGCCGTTCGATGCTGCGTGAGAATGAAGTCACAGTCGGCAAAATGTTCTCCGACGCCGGTTACCAAACGGGGATGTTTGGAAAATGGCATCTTGGCGATAACTACCCTTACCGGCCCGAGGACCGTGGTTTCACGGAAGTCTATCGGCATGGCGGCGGAGGCGTCGGACAGACTCCCGACATTTGGGACAACGCTTACTTCGATGGGTCTTACTTTCACAACGGGGAGATCGTGCCTGCTAAGGGCTTTTGTACCGACGTCTTTTTCGAACAGGCCAACTCCTTCATCACGAAGTGCGCGAAACAGAAAAAACCTTTCTTCGCTTACATATCGACCAACGCGCCGCATGGACCGTTGCACTGCCCTCAAGAATATTTAGATCTCTACAAGGATCAGTCCGAGAAAATCGCCGCGTTTTACGGCATGATCACCAACGTTGACGACAACGTGGGCAAGACACGGAAGTTGATCGAAGAATTGGGCATTGCCAAAGACACGATCTTCGTTTTCACCACCGACAACGGTTCGGCTAGCGGCGCGAAGATCTATAACGCCGGCATGAAAGCCGGAAAAGGGAGCCCTTACGACGGCGGCCATCGCGTTCCGTTTTTTCTGCATTGGCCCGCCGGCGGTATCGCTCAACAACACGATGTTCCGCAGCTGACCCATGCCGTCGATATTGTTCCGACGTTGTTGGCAATGACTGGTGTGAAGAAACCCGAAGGCGTGAAGTTTGATGGTGTTTCGATTGCCGAATTGTTGGACCCCAACGTTGACCCTGAGTGGCAAGACCGATTCGTCATCAGTGATTCGCAGCGCGTACGCGACCCCATCAAGTGGAAGAGTTCGTCGGTGATGTCGCAAAAGTATCGCCTGATCAACGGAAAAGAGCTGTATGAAATCGCCGTCGATCCAGGACAGAAAAACGACATCGCTCAATCCCATCCGGAGGTCGTCGCGACGATGCGTGAGTTCTATGAGAAATGGTGGGCGGAGCTCGAACCGACGTTCTCTCAGACCACCGAAATTTACCTCGGCCACCCCGACCATCCCGTGGTCAGTCTTACCGCCCATGACTGGATTCAGAAGATCTATCCGCCTTGGAATCAAGGTATGATTCGTGACGCGAATCAAAAACAAAAGCGTAAGCAGGAGCGAGGCGACTCGCAGAAGCTGACTCACAAAGGTCACTGGGCGGTGAAAGTGGTTGAGGATGGGAAGTATAAAATTTCACTCCGCCGCTGGCCGGTCGAAGCCCAAACCGCGATCAACGCAGCGCTGGATCCCGGTGAAAACGTTCCCGGTGCTACCGCCCCGTTTCGATCCCGACCGGGCGTCGCGATCGGTGCCACCGCTGGCGTCCTCCGAATCGACGACGAAGAACTCGCCAGAAGTCCCGTTGCCGACGGAGATCAAGAGGTCAGCTTCGTGGCGGAATTGAAAGCCGGCTCGCATCGCTTGGCACCGTTTTTCGAAACCGAGGCGGGGGAAATCGGGGCTTATTATGTCGTTGTGACTCACCTGAATTGAGATTCGACCTGATGGTTAGGCTTCGCCCATCTAAGGGGAATAATTTGAATACCGCCTCTGTTTTATTCCAGTGGTAAAGTTTCAGAGACAATAATCCGTGAGTGCTCTCTCTCTGTCGGCGGCACATGCATTTGTAAAACGCTTACCGGTCCAACGCGGGCCAATCCGGGCGAAAGTCTGCGAAACATTCAAAGATTGAGTTGGTTCAACAGGTTCTGTTGTTTAATGCAGCTGCAGGATTCGTGGCCTCATCCACTACCTAAATTGCTGACAACTTGATAACCCAACGCCAGATAAATCACGAAATCGAACCGATCATCATGAAATATTTGCTTCTCGTTTTCGCCGTCGCGACTTTTCTGGTCTTGCCCCGTCCGGTGGTCGCTGACGAGCCTTCTAAGGCCGTTGGAGAAGACAAGCCGTTTGTGCACCCGGGAATCTTGCACAGTCGTGCCGAGCTGGAATTTATCAAACAGAAAATCTCGGCTGAAGAGCAACCGTGGCAGGAGGCTTGGGAGATGTTACTGTCGTCACAGTCAAGCTCTCGGTCGCGGCGACGGTCGCGGCGACGGCGTTCTCGATCGGAACCTGTTTCGGCGCTTGATTACAAACCCAGTCCGTTGGCGGACGTTGTGCGAGGTGCCAGCAACGATCCCAATATCGGCAGCTCCGATTTCTCCAGTGACTCAATCGCCGCGTATTCGCATGCCTTGCAGTGGTGGATGACCGACGATCAAGCCCATGCCGATAAAGCGATAGAAATTCTCAACGCTTGGTCGGCAACGCTGGAGACGATCTCAGGCCACGATGCTCGGCTGCTGATTGGCATGGGGGGAATCGGATTCTGTAACGCGGCGGAACTTATCCGACATTCCGATGCGGGTTGGCCCATCGAGGATCAAGACCGGTTTGAGCAAATGCTCAGGAATGTTTTTTATCCAGTCATCAAGGACTTCTATCCCTCGGCCAATGGCAATTGGGACGCGTCGATGATCCAGACGATGCTGGCGATGGGGATTTTTCTTGACGACCGCGCCATGTTCGATCGCGCCGCCAACTACTTCCTCAAGGGCGCGGGCAATGGAGCGATCGAAAATTACTTCAATGAATTCGGCGAGTGTCAAGAAAGCGGGCGCGACCAAGCCCATACGCAGATGGGCATCGGGTTTCTCGGATGCGCCTGTGAGATCGCTTGGAAGCAAGGCGTCGATCTCTACGGAGCTGCCGACAATCGGCTGGCTTTGGGATTCGAGTACACGGCCAAATACAATCTTGGCTACGACGTTGACTATAAACCCTACAAA
>CAKZVF010000036.1 GCA_937921995.1 uncultured Pirellulaceae bacterium | reverse complement strand
GACCATTTACTGTTCACTGGCGAACAGCTTACCGGACTGATCGACTTCGACGCGATGCAAATGGAAACCATCGCCTTAGATCTCACCCGCAGTTTGGGAAGCCTTGTTCCCGACAAACTTGACCGCTGGCAGTTGGCGCTCAATGCCTACAACAGCGTGCGTCCAATCCAACCCGCCGAACTGGAACTGATCAAAATACTCGACCCCATCAACACGATACTCTCGGCGATGAACTGGCTGAAGTGGATCGTGATTGAACAGCGCGAATTCAAAAATACCGAAGCGGTAGAAGCCCGCCTGCAGGAACTCAATCAACGATTGTCGTTTCTGTAACCGATCTAAGTCATTGTCGCTCGATTCTCCGAATCGTAAGCGCGAAGTGGTGCCAAGCAAACCACTTCTATACCGGCATCCTGGGGCAAAACTCCTGCGTGGCTCGCGCTACCAACTTGGAAAGTTGAGCGACATTGGGTTGATGGCAGCTGGAGGCTCCATCGACCAGACTCAATCGCGCCAGCGGAAGATCACCATCGCGATCCCAAAGGGAATCACGCTCCAAAAGGCCATCACCACAATCTCCGGCCATTGCGCAAACAGCGATTCGCCATCCATCATCACCGAACGCAACGAATCTATAATCGGCGTCAGCGGCAGCCAACGGATCAGCGGGTGGAAAATCTCTGGAAACCGCTCGTAGGAAAAGAACGCCCCACAAAGCGTGTACATCGGCAGCATGACAAAGTTCATCAATCCCGACGCCGTTTCGATTGTCTGAGCACGCGCCCCAACCAACAATCCGACCGCCGCAAATTCAAACGCACCGAGGACCACCAGCAAAGAAACGGCGGCAACATTTCCATAGATTTTGAAATCAAACATCCAGTAGGCCACTAACAGCGTTAGCACGATCTGAGGAATCATAAACACCAAACGGCTTAGCATCATGCTGATCAAAAAATCGGATTTCCGCATGGGCGTTGCCATGTAGCGCTTCAGCAATTTTCGGATCCGCATATCGACGATCGCGAATCCCACGCCCCACATTCCGCCTCCCATCAATCCGATCCCCAATAAACCGGGCACCAAAAAATCGACGTATGTTCCGCCGGATCCATCTAACTGAGTCGTTTCGGCGGTAAATACATCGGTACGCCCATTGGCCGTCTGCAAAATATCATCCACAGCATTGTGAGCCGTCGAGGCACCGGGACGTTGGGGGTCAAAACGATAAACAAATTGTTTTTGCCCATCGCTGTCGGGGCCCGCGGTGATCGCCAACACCGATTTGCCCAATCGCAATCGGCGTGAACTTTCTTCCGCGTTGACCAAATGCGTTTTTATTTGCGACTGATTGGACAACTGCTCCATCAAGGCCGTCGCATGTTCGTTTTCGATGACATCAACGTTGAAGGATTCGATCGGTTGATTCTGAAACGCATTGCCCAGCACGATGATCATCAAAACCGGAAAGAAATAAACCCAAAACAGTGCTTCGGGGCGCCGGATAAATTCCTTCAGACGAGTAATAGTGATGGAAGGAATTGGATGCATACAATTGATTGAAAACGGTGTGTTGACCCAGGAAAATAGTGTCGCCGGCGTACGCTAATCGTCGGACAGTTTGTGTCCGGTTTTTGCCACAAAGACATCTTCTAAACTGGCGCTGCGCGTCGTCAGCCCCGTCATCGCGATTTCATTAGCCGATAAATGGTTGATCAATTTGGGCAAAACGCGATGCGGTTGCCCCAAGGATACTCGGTAATCTTCACCCATTAGTTCGACCCGGTCAACGGATTCGATGCCCCGCAGCATCGCAAGGTCTTCATCTTTCAAAACACGATCGGTCGAAAATTCAATCACATGTTCGGCTCCCAAGGACCGAATCAGCCCATCAGGTGTTCCTTCGGTGATGATCTTCCCACTGTCAAAAATGGCCACGCGGTCGCACAACCTTTCGGCTTCTTCCATGTAGTGAGTCGTCAACAACACCGTTTTTCCGGCATCGGTAAACGATTCGATGATCCCCCACAGCTCGCGGCGACTGGAAGGATCCAATCCTGTCGTCGGTTCATCCAAGAAGATCAAATCGGGATCGCCCACCAGCGCCGTCGCGACCGCCAGACGCTGTTTCTGGCCGCCGGAAAGGTTCTTGATCCAAGCGTTCTTTTTTTCCCCCAGTGACACCCTGTCCATCGCCTCAATTGGAGAGATGCCTCCGGCGTAGAAACTGCGAAAGAGCTTGAGGGTTTCTCCGACGGTCAACCGTTCGCTCAGGCGCGTCTCCTGAAGGCTTACGCCGATGCGCTGCCGGATGGCGTTATCATCGCGTCCCCACTGCATCTGCAACACTTCGGCCGAACCCGAAGTGGCATCAAGCAGCCCTTCCAGAATTTCGATCGTCGTTGTTTTGCCCGCCCCATTGGGCCCCAACACGCCGTAGCATTGACCCTCTTGGACTTCAAACGAAATTCCACGCACCGCTTCCACCGGCGGTTTACCGGGGTAGGTTTTTGTCAACTCTTCACAGCGAATCGCAAATGACATAACGTTACATCAGAGAAATAGCGTAGCGGCTTTTAGCAAAATCAAGCAAACTCCGCCGACAGCACCGATCGCACATGCGACAGCACTTGCTTCTGCACCGCCTCGAAATCGTTGCTGTCGATGAACGCACCAGCAGCCGCTTTGTGACCACCGCCGCCGAACTCGCTGGCCACTTCGTTCGCACCGGATTTGCAACGACTGCGGAAACTCATCTTAAAACCACCGTCGACTTGCCCCACCATGATCACCGCAAACACAGTCCCGTCAATTTCTAACGCCAGATTGATCAGGTCCTCGGTGTCGGTCGGCTGAGCGCCGGTCTTCTCATAGTCATCGGGCATGATGTAAGTATGAGCCAGCCGGCCGTCTAACTCGGTCTCAATGCGGGCCAGCACGGTGCCGCGCAATCGTACGCGGCCAACGGTTTCGCGTTCGTAGAGGTCGCCATAGATCTTTGAAGGCTGCGCACCTGCGTTGACCATTTTGGCAGCGGCCAAATAGGTTTCCTCCTTTACCGAACCAAAACGAAACCAACCGGTATCGGTCGCCACGGCGGCAAACAAGGGCGTCGCGATCTCCGGCGTCATTTCGACACCAAGCTGTTCGGCGGCGTTAACCGCCATTCGCCCCACCGCCTCTGCGGTAGTGTTTTTAAAAAGCTCCGCATCGATATCGTCTTCACCAAGATGGTGATCGAAGATGATTTTTTTATAGGTTGAATTCTTGATCACCTCAGCCATATCCCCCAACTGGATCCAAGCGCTGGTATCAAGAATCATGTGCAAGTCGGCATCCGCCAATTCCTCGGCCTTGATGTCCTTATTGATACACATGATCCGGTTTTCAGGATCAATAAATTTCAGGTTTGGTGGCACTTCTTGACCACATACGATCCGCACCTTCTTTCCAAGTGCTTCCAAAATCCCCGCCATGCCAAGACAGCTACCCAGTGCGTCACAGTCCGGGCGAATGTGGCTGGTGAGAATGATATTGTTTGCGTCTTTGATTACTTCACAAAACCGGGGCCAGTCAACTTGCATGTTTGCACTTATGAAAATGGAAAGAGGGCTCGAGAAAAATATACGTTTTGAAAGATTAAAAAAACTCTACGGCAACGCAGGCCACGCGGAAGCAACTTTTCGGGCAGCCCCGATGTCCGTGGCGAGCTGCTGAACCAATTCTTCCTTCGATTCAAACCGAAGAATATCCCTCAGTCGGCTAATAAAATCAACCTCGACCACGCTTCCGTACAGAGAACGATCGAAATCCAAGATATGAGATTCAACTTTCAGCACATTTTCGCCAAATGTCGGGTTGGGGCCAACATGA
>CAKZVF010000035.1 GCA_937921995.1 uncultured Pirellulaceae bacterium | reverse complement strand
ATTTTGCCTTGCCGTTCTCCCCCCATCACCGAACCGTCGCCGATCTGCTGATGAGCGGCGCGGGCTGCTTCGATCGAAGGCTGAGGAAAGACTTCTTTGGCGCCATTGGCAAGCGCGGAGATGATCGTTGTTGTCGCCCGCAGCACGTCAACCACAATCACTGTCGCGCCCTCAAGCGGCTCCGCAGCGACCGGTAACAATGCGACATCAAAACGGTGGGCAGCGGCGTTAGACACGGTAATGGTGGTTCCTCTCAATAGATTCGCGCATAGAATGTAGGTTAATGTATCCGTAAATTGCCGGTCCTGAACAGGTGGCCAATTGCGGCCGGATAATTCACATTAAATGCCCAAATCGCCCCAAGAAAATCAAGACGTTCATGGCAGTCGACAAATCAAACCAGCGCGTTCGAAAAATGTTCGGCGAAATCGCGCCCAATTACGATCGCATGAACCACTTGCTTTCGATGAACGTGGACAAGTATTGGCGGGCGAAAACGGTGCGGAAACTGAAACCCAACCGCACCGATCCGATCCTCGATGTCTGTACCGGAACCGGCGATCTGGCTTTCGCGTTTGAGAAAAAAACCGCCGGCGAAGTCCCAGTGATTGGTTCTGATTTCTGTTATGAAATGCTTGCGGTAGGGGAACAGAAGAATGAGCGATTCCAACAAGACGTCACCTTCGTGGAAGCCGATGCTCAAAATCTTCCCTTTCCCGATGACCATTTTCAAATCGTTAGCGCTGCGTTTGGATTAAGAAACGTCGCCGATACGGATCTGGGATTGCGTGAAATGACGCGCGTTTGCAAGCCGGGTGGACAAGTCGCGATTCTTGAATTTTCGGTCCCGCGGACCCAACCCATCAAAGGCATGTACGGCTGGTACTTCAAAAATGTGTTACCACGGATTGGGCAAGCCTTGGCTCGCAATGACTCCAGCGCCTATGACTACCTGCCCGATAGCGTGGGCGAATTTCCTTGCTACGAGGCGTTGGCAGAGAAAATGAAAGGCGCGGGCATGAGCCACGTTGATTTCTATCCGCTGACCTTTGGCATCGCGACGCTTTACGTGGGTGTCAAATGAGCCAATCCTCAAAACATCCTTTGGTGCTTGCGATCACCGGTGCCAGCGGTGTCATCTACGGGCAGCGTTTGCTGCAGGTCTTGCTGAAGACGGACATCGACATTCACTTAACTATCAGCGCTTCGGGAGCACTTGTGCTCAAGCACGAGGTCGGCGTTGAGGTGGATCTGGACAACTTTCGCGTGGGTGATTTGATTCCCGGACAATCTGATTCTGACCGGCTGAAGTACCATCACTACGGCGACTTCATGACGCCCATCGCCAGCGGCGCTTTCAAAACACGCGGCATGGTCGTCTGTCCGTGCTCGGGCAGCACGCTCAGCGGCATCGCAACCGCGGCCAGCAAGAACTTAGTCATGCGGGCGGCCGACGTGCATCTGAAGGAAAAGCGGCCTTTGATTTTGGTCCCGCGCGAGACGCCGCTGTCGCTGATTCAGATTGAGAACCTCCAAACCACCGCTCGCGCCGGCGCGACGATTCTCCCCGCGTCACCGGGTTTTTATCACGGTTACCAATCGGTGGAAGATCTGGTCGATTTCGTAGTCGCGCGGATTCTGGATCATCTCGACATCGAACACGATTTGATCAAACGTTGGGGCGGATGAATCAGGGATCAAAAGACTCACCATGAAAACGCTCACGAACATTCTTGAGATGATCCGGTTCAGCCACACGATCTTCGCGCTGCCCTTTGCGCTGTTGGCAGCGGTGATGGCTTGGACGGCACCAGTTACCGGTGACGCCGAAATTCAGTTCCACTGGTTGCATTTGGTTGCGATTGTCATTTGCATGGTCGGCGCCCGCAGCGCAGCGATGGCGTTTAATCGTTTGGTCGATCGTTTCATCGACGCGCAGAATCCGCGCACCGCCGATCGGCACCTGCCCGCCGGCAAACTGTCGGTGACTTCGGTATGGTTGTTCACGCTGGCATCTTCCATCGTATTCTTCCTTGGCAACGCAATGTTCTTGCCCAACTACTTGCCACTGGTTCTGTCGGTTCCTGTGCTGATCATCCTGCTTGGGTACAGTTACACCAAACGGTTCACGGCTCTCGCACATTTTTGGTTGGGGATGGCGTTGATGCTGGCTCCGATCTGTGCGTGGATCGCCATCCGAGGCCTTGTAGTGATCGCGCAACCTGAAGACCTCGCACCTGCGGTCGTGTTGGGATTGGCGGTTATGTTTTGGGTGGCTGGGTTTGACATGATCTACGCCTGCCAAGACTATGAATACGACGTAGAAAAGAAGCTCAACAGCGTCCCAGTGATGCTCGGCATCGGCGGCGCCCTGAAACTCGCGGCCGTTTGTCACGCCATCATGCTGGGCTTGCTTGTGTTGTTACCCTTGCTTGGCCAGTGGTGCGGCCCGGCGTTGGGATTAGGCTACGTTTACGGGTTGGCCGTGCTGGTGGTGGCGGGGTTGTTGATTTACGAGCACTCGATCGTTCGCGCCGATGATCTGACACGAGTAAACATCGCTTTTTTCAATGTAAATTCGATCGTCAGCATTGGCCTGTTTGTCGCGGGGACGGTTGATTTGTTGTGGCTATAGCCGGTTATTTCGCGATAGTGCCATGCGGTTAAGCGGATAGCGATAGACACAAAATCGCTGGCAAAATAGACTTTTGCGTTGAATGTTTGCTACTGACGAAAATTATTCTGAGATCTTAGAGCCTACCCATGATCTATACCGTTGATCCAAAACTTAAAACCATCCAGGAAAAAGTCGAAGCCGGAGAGCGGTTGTCGATGGACGATGGATTGTTGCTTTACGATCCGGAAATTCCGCTGAATGATGTTGGGCAACTGGCGAACTTGGTCCGCGAACGTAAGAGCGGCAACGCGGCGTACTACAACATTAACACTCACCTCAACGCGACCAACGTCTGCGTTTACCGCTGCGTGTTTTGTGCATTTCGATCGGACCTCCGCAGCGCGAAAAGCTACGTGATGTCCGACGAACAGATTCTTCAACGCGGTGCCGAAGCGGTGGAAAATGGTTGTACCGAAATGCATGTCGTCGGCGGTTTGCATCACCAGAAGAAGTTCGAGTGGTACAAGAACATTCTCCAAATCTTGCACGATGCTTACCCTCAATTACATCTCAAAGGATGGACGGCAGTCGAGCTGAATTGGTTTGAGTTCCTCACCAAGATGCCGATGGATCAGATCCTGACCGAACTGCGGGACGCGGGACTGGGCAGTCTTCCTGGTGGCGGCGCGGAAATTTTCCATCCGGAAGTCCGGGATCAGATTTGCGAACACAAGGCCGATTGCAAAAACTGGATCGACATCCACCGCACGGCTCATCAGTTGAACATCAAAACCAACTGCACGATGTTGTATGGGCATGTGGAAAAACCATTCCACCGCATCGACCACTTGATTCGCTTGCGTGAACTTCAAGACGAAACCGGCGGATTCCAAACCTTCATTCCGCTTGCCTTCCATCCTGAAAACACGGGGCTGTCACACATCAAGAAACCGACAGCGGTAGAGGATCTTCGGACGATCGCGGTCAGTCGTTTGATGCTGGATAACGTTGACCACGTGAAGGCCTATTGGATCATGCTGGGCATCGGCACGGCTCAGACAGCGCTGTCTTACGGGGCGGATGATCTTGATGGTACCGTCCGGCATGAATTGATCTACCATGATGCCGGTGCGACAACGCCCGAATTTCTTTCGGTTGAAAAATTGGAAGCGCTCATCCGCGAAGCCGGTCGCGAGCCGATCGAACGTGATACGATCTATCGCAAAATTATTCGCGATGAAAACGATCGAATGAAGTGGTCGGTAGGTGAAGAGATTTTGGTGAACGCCTAATTTCACGTATCTCGTTCAATGAAATGAAGATGAATGACATCGGCACCTAAAAAATCGACACTCCCTACCAACAGCGATGGTCTTAATTCAACAATCTTCCTCCAGAACGCTAAGGACCAGTATTTTGAGAAGGCCAGCAGATTGAAGAATGGCGTGGATTCTGAGTAGCTGAACAAACACTGGGATTAGGTTTATCGATCAAGCAATGAAGACGCGGCACCAAGTAAATTCCCATATCAGTTTTCACGCGCGGGTACATCACCTCAAGTTTTCGAAATGATCCGAAAGCAATCAAAATTTGTTGCTTGATTCGGTGTTGAGACCGGTTTTTGACGGCGTGTTTTGAATTGTTGAGTTGACAGAGGGCAACCCAACGCCCAGTGTGGCAATCGAATGTTTTACTTTTCCAAGAATTTTCTCAGAATTTCTTTGACATCACCTCCCCCCCCTTAACTTCAATAGGAGTGGGGAAAATTTATCTAGTTTGATGGCATAGAAAAGCTGTGAAATCAAAACGCATTTGCTAATTCAATCCAGAAGATTTAGTTGCAAATGCTCCGAGGTAAGTTTCTCTAAAACTACACAAAACCATATTTTCTTGGAGCATCTACCATGTATTTTCGCGAGCTTTTTGTTTTAGTCGCTGCCATGGCTATGGCAGTCCCTCATATCGTCACCGCTGATTTTTCCGGAGGTACAGCCACATGTGATACCGCAACTTCTTTGGGTAAATGTACTTCTACTGGCGCAGCTAATTGCACTGTGAGCAAGAGAATTTGTTCGGGAGGGGCCTTTTGGGACTCAATAGATTGTGTAGAAGGTGGAGGTTCCGCTGTTGCGAACTGTGCGCGAAGGTCTAGCTGTGGGAATGATAGCCACGCATCTCGAGACACGAATTGCCTGTAAATCTGACGATACATCAAATGATAAGTATTTTTTCCGTCACACTCGTTTCGCTGTTGATTTTTGCGCCTCGAGAAATCGAATTGTCGGAAATTTTTCATGCACGGGATTCTGCGAATGGGACAATCGCCGAAATTGAGCTTGCGACAACGGCCGAGAGCGTTTTGGATCGGTCTGCTCGACAGGACAAAATCGACTTGGTTGTTCTCGATCAATCACGCATGTCGTTTCAAGAGTTGGCCGAAGAAGGAGACTTCGTTTCTTTCTCGTTACGCCGAGGCGATGGGATAGTCAGATTTTTCGCTGAACGTGATGGAAAAAGGTGGGTTTTCGAGGACGGGATCGTTGAGGATCCTGAACTTTCAAGTGAAATTCCCCGTCAAGCGGATTATGGATGGCCGCTAGGGGAATTTGATGCTGTTTATGCCGGATTTTTTATGGGACGGCCAATCTGGGGAGAAGGCGGTTTGTTTGAAGGGGCCGTTGTGTCAGGTGAAGGCCGTGCAACTGCACAAAACCGATTCGGAAGCGGAACGGTTGAATTGGATCTTTATAGCAAGCTACCAAAACGTATCGAATGGACGATTTCCCCAGATTCACTTTGGTTTGACAAAAAGCTAGGTGACCGGGTCATGGGTGGTGGAAAGATGTGGCCCTCCGGCAAGATTAAAAAGATGGAGTGTGTATTGGATGTTCAGATTGCAAATGGCCAAGTAGAGGGTTGGACGAAATCTGTGAAGGCATTCTGCGATGCTGACGGAATCGTCGTTACTTCAATAGATCGATGTGTTGTCAAAGATGTACGTTCTGCATCTCAGCTGACAGACTGTTTTCTAGTAGCAACGCCTGAAGTGACCACGCCAGTTCAAGTAACGGGCGCTGCTCACCTCCCGTATATCTGGGACGGAGAATGGGCGGTACCGGTTTCAGAATTTCTCGCCGCGAGGGGGTATCAGGCCCGCACGCTGTGGCCTCGAATTTCACTGGGCGCGACTTTAGTTTTGAGTCTAATTGCAATCGGTTACTTCGTCTTCCAAAGACAGAAGGGGTTGGAGTGAGCAATATCGTTTTGTTTGCGCGGACCGCGTTTGCAGTGGTTTGTACAATCGTCACCATTCCGGCGACAATCCTTGCCACAGAAGTCTACACTATCACGGACGTCAACGCGATTCGACAACAGCTCGCTCAAAGAATAGAGGATGGGCATCTTGCAGTTAGTTCAGGTCCGACGTGTGGCGTGTACGCGACATGCCGAGCGCTCTCGCTTATGCAAATTTCTGTAGATCCCGGTAAGTATTTCAGCCCCAGGTACATTGGGAATTCAGCCGGAAGTACTGCTTCTGAACTGCTGGAAATCCTAAATAACTTTCCTGTAACAGGGGTGCCGCTGAACAACCTTTCCAAGATTGATATTATGGCACTCGGCTACCCTGTCATCGCTAACGTGAAACAACATGCAGCAGCAGATTCCTACGACCATTGGATCACGGTCGTATACACCGATAGAGGACTATTCGCTTATGATGGAAGTGGAGAAGCGGTCGAGATTGCGTGGGACGAGTTTTTGAGAACTTGGAGTGGATATGGGATTGTTGTCACTCGCGATAGCCAAGCTATGGTTCTGGTGATGGTCTGGCTTTCTCGTGCAGCGTTGATGGCACTGTGCCTAGCAATTGTTTTCGGTGTATGGCGGATCTTTCATGCAAAGGTTACAAAAGAGCCGACCACTTCGGTGGTAGCTCTGGCTGTCGCGGTTCTGTCCTTGTCTTTGGTAATCAACATTGCATTCTTGGGGCCACGTTTCGTGCCAGAATGGACCAATCGCCATTTTGGCGAACTGCCTCAAACACGCGAAGCATCCAAGAATGAATTTCTTGAGACTGTCCAAACAGGGCAGCGACTGATCATAGACGCGAGGCACGCTTCTTCATTTCGAATGGGTTCGGTAGCCAACGCAATGAACATTCCGGTATCTGTTTCAAGATTGAATCTTTTTAACTTGATGGCACCTGTGCCGTTTGATTGCCCCATTCTAGTTTTTTGCCAATCGGAGTCGTGCGGTTTTGACGAAGTCCTTGGGGCCAAATTCGTCGATTTAGGTTACAAGGATGTCGCCGTAAGCCGCATGGGATACCGTGAGTATGTCGCGGAACGTTTTGATAAGAATAAGAAATTGCAATGACTGTTCTGTCCTCGATTACCGTAATGGTTAGTGGCGCCGTGCTAATGAGTACCGGTTGGATGCATGCCGCACAGCCTTATTTTTTTGCCGACAGTGTTGCAAAATACGAAATTCTACCGAATTGGATTGTCGAGCCAGCCAGCTGGGTGTTTCCGGCGTATTGTATCGTGATTGGTGCGGCTCTCGTATTCAGGCTGACGCCGTTTGTGGTACAGGTTCTTGCAACGTTGACGTTTGGCTTGTTCGTTGTTTTTCAAGCTAAGGTGTTGATCCTTGGTGAGAGTATTTCTTGCGGTTGTTTTGGATTTGGCTCAAAAAGCGTTTCACTATTTTCTCTTTCTATACCGGTTGTCCTGTTGATCGCAAACGCATGGGTGTTGCGTTGCAGTGTGCCAAAGCACGAGTCTTCCACAGAACGAACAAAATTGAACTGACATAGCAATGCGAAATCAATCTGGCAGAAAAAACGTGTTGGTATTTCTTACATTGGTATTTGTTGGTTGTTCCGAACCACCAATCACAATCGAACAATACGAAGAGCAGGCGACGAAATCTCTCACATTTGATTTGCAGACGAGCACTCCAGGCGCGCCGCCGATTTCACAAACAATTGACGGTTACACTCTGACAGTTGACGGGTTGATCGCGAAGGCCCGACCCGTTGAAAATCAAGAATCGGACAACATATATCTGTTTGGCCTTGGTGAAACAGGATTTGAAGCCGAGATCAATCTAGTTGATGATGTCGGCGAACCGGCCAACTTTACCGTCGAATCCATCGGAGTGTCAAACAATAACCAGCTCAAATCCGGAGCAAGGGAACCACCGCGATGCCCTATATATGCCACCGGATTGCGGAACGAAAAGGTCATCTTTACGAACTATCGAATTGGTCCATCTTACGGGGCGTCAGGACAATTCAACACCTTCCGTTTTCGACAGTCGGGACTTATCGACACTTTGGTGTTGAAGGCGAAACCGACCGGAAAACAATACTTTCCCAATTTCGACAACTTCGTCTTGCGAGTCGGTTATGTTCCGAGGTAGTAAACGTTTTCGTCGGTCTCTCGCAGTAGTGATACTCGCCACTGCTACGGTTATAGCCATCGTATCGTATTTCATGTTCTACACACCGGAGCAGATAACGCTGCTGAGTTGGTCGGCTGATTCCGACCTGAAAAACGTTTCAACTAACCATTCTTCAGTTGATCTTCTTCAAGACAACGGCCAGTGGCGCATGAGGATGGAAACTTCTGAGGGTTTGAAATTTTCGGGCGTTACAATCACTCCACAATTGGAAAAGTGGTGGGACGGAAACAATTATCAATGGGTCACATTCGATGTGACCAACGTTGGCGATTATCCCTGTGAGGTTGGCGTCCGGATCGAAGGGATTACCAAATCACCAAGCCGTAACCTATCGGATCGTGTATGTCTTGTGATGCCGGGGGAAACCCGTCGGGCACGAGCGAATGTGTTTGCAACTCCATGGACGTATGACAACCAGATTGAAACCCGGGCGATGCGTATTGCTCCGGGGCAGCCGTTGCTGCCGGGTTATGGGCTTATCAAATCCGTTTCGGTTTACGTTCGCCATGCAGGAGTGAATCGTGACCATCAATTGCTGGTCGGAGACATTCGGTTGGAGACGCCCATGCGGATACGCAGTTCAAGTAACTTGTTTCCAATCGTTGATTGTTATGGGCAGTTAAGAACAACCAAGTGGCCTGGAAAAATCCAGTCAGACCAACAGTTGATTGGGGCTTCCAGAAAAGAGCAGTCTGAGCTCAAAGCTACCAAGCGGCCAGGAACCTGGTCGAAATACGGGGGGTGGGTTGCCGGTCCGAAATTGGAGGCAACTGGAGCGTTTCGTACAGAAAAAGTTGATGGGCGATGGTGGCTGGTTGACCCAGATGGGAATTTATTTTGGTCTCATGGCGTTGCCTGTGTTGCAACCGAATTTAGCGCGACAGGAGTCCAGGGCCGCGAAAACTATTTCCAGTGGCTTCCACCAAACAATGTCGAAATTGGGTTGGGTGAGGATAGTGATCCACTGGGTGACTTTTATCATCAGGCTCAGTGGGCTCACGCTGGTTACTATAAAAATCGGGTTCCGTATTGGAGCTACAACTTTTTGCTCGCAAATTTGTTCCGACAATTTGGCCGCGACTGGCAATATGGTTTTGCAGACCTTGCTCATCTCAGGCTACAGGCTTGGCGGATGAACACAATGGCCGCATGGAGTGATCCTCTTATCACATCTTGGAAAAAGACGCCATATACTGAACTAGTGCGAATTGCCAATTGTCCGTTCATCGAAGGTTCTCAATCCGCCTGGCAAAAGTTTGTCGATGTGTTCGCTCCCGAATTTGAAGGCGCGGTAGTTAGTGCATTGAAGACCAGGGGGGCGGCTTTCGATGATCCCTGGTGTATCGGATTTTTCGTGGATAACGAACTGTCGTGGGGCGATGCGCACAGTCTGGCCGATGGTGTGATGCGTAGTCCAGCGACCCAGCCTGCCAAGCAACAATGGATAAACTTTCTCAAACAGAGATATTCGACGATTGAGGCACTGAACAAAACGTGGCAGTTTGAATTTGAGAACTGGGAAAAGTTGTTAGAGCTACGCAACATTCCTCACGGCATTCAAAATCAGCAGTCATCGCTGGAGGACCGGACAGCGTTTTCGTTGAAAATCATGGAACGATATTTCTCGACGATTGCCAGCAAATTGGACGAGCTTGCTCCAGATCGGCTGTATCTGGGGTGTCGGTTTTTCTGGCACAACGATGACGCGTTTAGGATTGCTGCCAGATACTGCGATGTTGTTTCGATCAATCATTATCGGTTTCTGTCAACAGATGTTTCCCTGCCCAACGGCGTGGACAAGCCGATTGTGATTGGCGAGTTTCATTTCGGTGCGACCGATCGTGGCATGTTGCATCCGACGAACTTACCCGCCGAGGATCAGGCGGATCGAGCGGCCAACTATATTGAATTCGTCGAAAGTGCGTTGCGGAACCCGGCCATCGTGGGGACTCATTGGTTCCAGTACGTTGACAACCCGGTTACCGGTCGCGGGGACAAGAATAATGCGAACAACGGGTTGATTTCAATCACGCATACGCCCTATCCAGAACTAGTGGAGGCGGTCACTGAAGTTGGCGGGCAGATGTATGAAATCCGATCTTCAGCGAATTCGGACACGCCATCTGTAGCCAACGACCGCGACATTACGAATGTGAAGGCGACACGATGAAACAAACCAAATCGTTTCGGCAATGTGGATTCAGCCTGGTCGAATTACTGGTTGTGATCGGTATTGTAGGATTGTTAATTGCGTTGCTCCTTCCGGCAGTGCAAATGGTTCGAGAAGCTGCTCGTCGAACCCAATGCCAGAACAATCTGAAACAGACCGCATTGGCAACATTAAATTTCGAAGCGTCTCATCAACGTTTTCCGACCAACGGATTGGGGTCCGAAGGCTTCCTAGCTGGAGGTTTGAGGCGACCGATGTTCGGCCTTGAAAACGGCAGCCATTTGTATCAACTGCTACCTTTTTTTGAACAACAGCAGATTCAAGCCAATCGAGCAAAGTTTGGCTGGAAGCCGGAAGAGGTTCTAAATCATCATATACCTGCTTACATTTGCCCAAATCGAGGTCCGCGCATTCACAAAAACATGCCCGCTTCATCTGCTGGGGTGGCAGATTACGCTGCGTTTTTGAACTCACGGCGCTTAGTAACGGTACTGAAACAGATTCACGATGTCGAAATTTCGTACAGCCCACCAACCGAAACGTTCGGTTGGACTGGTCCGGAAGAATGGTCTGAAGAAGAAGATCGCTACCAGGGAGTTATCAGCAAAGGTGGCAATATGAATGGGGACATGTTGACTCGCAAGTATTCGACGATCACGATGGCGGACGTATCTGATGGAACGTCGAATACGATGCTTTACGGAGAAAAATCGGCTCAAGCTGGACGCTACAACACAACCGGAGAAATCGAATACTGGGAAGTGGATGGACAGTTCTTTCCTGGATTTTCAACGATGCGATCCTGGGGTGACGGTGGTTTGCTTCCTGACAACGCAAAAGACGACCGTTGGGTTGTTCGCACTGGATTCGGGTCGTCCCATTCAGGCGTCGCTAACTTTTGTTTGGTCGACGGTTCAGTCAAAGCCATTTCTATAGAGATCGCCCCTCTCAGCTTTTACCGGTTCGGTGCAAGGGCAGATGGAGGTATCGAGGAAAACTGGAGCGACTGAGTAGCTACAGTACTGGAGTCAAGAAAGTAAATAGCAGAGCCAAATTTAAATCAATCGTTCGGCAGCCAATTTCCCTGATGCAACACACGCCGGCACGCCCACGCCCCAATAGCTGTTGCCGGCGATCTCAAGCCCGCGGTGGCCGTTGACAAGTTCTTCGATCTCTTTGACGCGGTCGAGATGCCCTAGGTGATACTGAGGCATACATTGCTTCCACCGAAACACGTCGGTGAAGATCGGATCGCCTTTGAAACCGACCGAAGTGTTGAGCTGGTCGATGGCGATTTGAAGCAATTGATCGTCTTTCAAATCGACTAATTCGCTCTGCATCGCCCCACCAATGAAACAGCGGATAAGCACCTGATCATCCTTGCACCGGCCGGCAAATTTATTGCTGCTGAAACTAAGCGCGATGACTTGACCGTCATCAACGTGCGGATAAATGATGCCGTAACCGCGAAAATCCTTTTTCAAATCTGCGCGCGATACACCCAAGACAACGATCGCCGACGACGCGGTGCTGATGCCTGAAAGTGCGTTGGCCAATTTCGGATCTGTTTCAACGACCATCGTTGCCGCGGCCGCCGCCGGCGTTGCCAATATGACGCCGTTGAAAAACTCTTTGTCGACCGTCCAGCCGACACCGCGCGCCGGATTGTGTTTGGGGGCGACACTGGAAACCATTGTGTTGGTCTTAAATGTGACTTGGGGCAGGGCAGTGGTGATCGATTCAATCAACGTCTCCATGCCGCTGGCCGGAGCTCGGAACATTCCATAACGCGCACCACTGGCCTGTCGGTCCCCTTCGTCGCGATTGTTTTCCATCGCGGTAATTAGGCTACCGTGTTCGCGTTCCATATCCACAAACCGCTGCATCGTGGCATGCATGCTCAGTTTATCCGGATCGGCGGTGTAGATTCCGCTGACCATCGGCTGAATGATCTTCTCGTAGGCTTCGATTCCAAAACGCCGCACGGCAAACGACTTCAGCGATTCATCGGCGGGGCTGTTGGCTGCTTCAACTTGGTCTTCGGAAAGAAACCGCGTCTTGCCCTCATCCGACAGCAGCTTACTTTCGAGGATCGGTTCGCGCAGTGTTGGGACCATCATCGACAGCCCTTTGGGGACGGGGTACATCTTCTTTCCCAGCCCAATGAAAGCCCGATCGTCGACGGGCTGAGTCTGTAAAAGGTCGCCTTCGATACCGAGATCCTTGCACAGGTCGATCGCCGCAGCGGGCTGGGTCACGAACATGTCGGCGGAAGACTCCACGAGAAAATCACCGTGACGAACCGTCTTTAAAACACCGCCTAACCGTGCGCT
This sequence comes from uncultured Pirellulaceae bacterium, assembly GCA_937921995.1. Taxonomy (GTDB): domain Bacteria; phylum Planctomycetota; class Planctomycetia; order Pirellulales; family Pirellulaceae; genus Mariniblastus. Next base: position 13,421 of record CAKZVF010000035.1, on the reverse strand, counting down.
GGATTCAAACACCGTGATGGAAGCTTCGGGCTTTTCCTTTTGCAAGTAGAACGCAGCTGAGAGCCCTGAGATGCCGCCGCCAATGATGGCGTAAGTGGATTGGTGATCAGTCATACAGTTGGAAACAATAGGGAACGGCCTTGCTCAATAACTCGGCAACATTGTAGGCAACATTACTTTCTTTTTCTGACCCAACTGACAAATTTCTCAATCTCAGGGTGTGCCAGCAATGTCTCAATCGTGTTGTGATAGCGCCCCAATTCTTTTTCGCGTGGAACAAACCGATGAATCGCGTTATGACATTCGCCGCAGATGGAAATGGTTACCTGCATTTGCTCGCGCGTAAAGTTTTTCTGGAACCAGCGATTTCGATGACAACGACGAGGAATCAGATGATGCTCGGTCGTACCTTTTTTTACCGTGCGTTGGCAAAGTTGGCAGGGCTGTATTCTGTTTTTAGCCATGATCATCAAACGCCAACAAAACCGTTTTTACGAAAAGAAATACCGCATCAGGCCCCATTTTAAAATACTCGTTGTTATGATGGGACTGAGGACAATCTGACCGCCCTAACACAGTCACTTCAATCAAGCGAATCAAGTATGCCGTCAATCATTGAACATCCAAATTTTCGTCCCGTTTCGCCAATTGTGCCCAAGTTGGGTTCGATGGGTTCGGTCTGTTTGCTTGCCTTTGTTTTACCACTTTTTGTACTGACAACGATGTCGACGATTCAAGCTCAACAAAAAACCAAACCTACGAAATATTCGCTAGGCTATGACTCGATGGTACAACCCGATGTTCCTCAGGGAGTCGTCACCGAACACGAGTTGTTAGAGAGCAAAATTTTCCCCGGCACAAAACGGCGCTATTCGGTCTATGTTCCGCAGCAATATGATTCGGCAAAACCGGCGGCCCTGATGGTCTTCCAAGACGGTCATACCTACCATCGGCCTGATGGTGATTTCCGCGCCCCGGCGGTGATGGACAACCTGATTCACAAAAAGCAGATTCCGGTGATGATTGGCGTCTTCGTTGACCCCGGCCACAAAAAGGACGCTCTACCCGAGAAACGCGGTTGGAAGCCTCAACCCGAAAATCGTTCTTTCGAATACGACACGCTCAGCGATGACTACGTTCGTTTTCTTTTGGAGGACGTTCTGCCAAAAGTCGAATCGCAATACAACATCACGCAAGATCCCGCCGGACGTGGAATCTGCGGAATCAGCAGCGGTGGCATCTGCGCGTTCACTGCTGCTTGGGAGCGGCCGGACAAGTTCTCAAAAGTCATCAGCCACATCGGCAGTTTCACCAACATCCGCCACGGGGATACTTATCCAGGCATCATCCGTAAAACGGACCCCAAACCGATTCGCGTCTACATGCAAGACGGCAGCAACGATCTGGACAACGAACACGGGAATTGGCCCTTGGGCAATCAACAAATGCATAAGGCGCTGATGCACAAGAAATATGATCACAAATTCGAGTACGGTGGCGGAGCGCACAACGGCAATCACGGCGGCGCGATCTTTCCCGACGCCCTGCGGTGGACTTGGCGGGACTATCCGGGCGTCAAAACGCTGCCTTTGTCATTGACGGCTGAAACGAATTCAGATCCTTGGGCCTTAGATTGGTGGCAAGATCGTCATGACGAAAAATTGCAGCAGAAAAACAAAATGAAAAAGGTCGACGTCGTGTTGCTGGGCGATTCGATTACGCACGGTTGGGAAAAATTGGGTCAGCCTTTCTTTAAGAAGCACTTCAAAGATATGCAGGTCCTCAACCTTGGCTTCAGCGGCGATCGAACCGAGCACGTACTATGGCGGCTTCGTAACGGCGCCATCGAGGGTATATCCCCTAAGGCTGTGCTGATGTTGATCGGCACCAACAACACGGGCCACCGTAAGGAATCGCCCGACGACACCGCTTTGGGCATCAAGGAGATCATCAACGAACTTCGGGCAAGACTTCCGGAAACGAAAATTCTTCTTCAGGCGATTTTTCCGCGCGACGAATCACCCGAAGGCGCACTTCGCAAACAAAACGACGCCATCAACGGCATCATCAAAGATTTCGCCGACGGTCAGCACGTGTTTTATACTGACATCAATGACGTGTTTCTCGAAGAGGGCGGACAGCTGCCCAAATCCATCATGCCCGATGCGCTGCACCCCAATCGCAAAGGCTATGAACTTTGGGCCGAAGCGATCATGCCCGAACTGAAAAAGTTGCTGGAGAAATAGTCGCAAGGGGAGACTCGCCACGCGACTCACTTAAGAACCTAAACCGAAAAAACGAAAACGGATACTTTCATGAACGAAACCGCACGCTTTAGATCAATTTTCCAGAGCCTACTTTTCTGTTTTTCGGCTTTGCTTTTTGGTGGCTTGAACCAGGCAGTCGCCGAAGATCCGAAACTTCAGTATTACGAATTGCGCATTTACCGGATCTACGATTTCGAGAAACAGCAAATCGCAGATGACTATTTGCGAGACGCCTTACTACCGGCGCTTAACAGACAAAAAATTGAAAACGTCGGTGCGTTTCATAATCTAAAAGATGAAAACGACCATTCCATCTACGTGGTGATTCCCTTCGCCAGCCTTGATTCGTTCGCGAGCTACCATCAAAAACTTGCGACGGACACCAAGTATCAGGAAGCGGGCAAGCCGTATTTGGACCGAAAAAAGGGCGACGGCATCTTTGACAGAATCGAAAGCCGTTTGTTGAAGGCATTTATCAGCATTGCTCAAATGGAGTTGGCCGACTTTTGCAAAGAGAAAACCGACGGGAGAATTTTTGAGCTGCGTTTGTACGAGAGCCACACCGAAGAACACGCCAGGCGGAAAATAAAAATGTTCGATTCGGGGGAAACGCAGTTGATGCGCGACGTCAAAATGGGACCTGTGTTTTTTGGGGAAACATTATCTGGGCCAGATCTTCCCAATTTGGTCTACATGTTGTCGGCGAAGAGTTTGGCCGATCACGAAGCTCACTGGAAATCCTTTTTGGAATCTCCACGTTGGAAGGAGATGAAAGCGCTGCCCGAATACAAAGACACCGTGTCCAACATCAAAAACTGGTTCCTTTCACCAACCCCGTACTCACAATTTTAATCTTCAATGTTTGGTTCTTAGACCAGCGCTTGCGGGCAGCTAAAATCAATTGAACCAGCCTCCTACGAATTGACTGAACTGTGGATAATTCTACTACAGAATCTATTGAAGTTTTGACGAAAATGCTGGATCTTTCACCTATTGAAATATCCTACATAGGCCCCGATTTAACGTTTCGATACGCTAACGAAGCCTATCTAAAAAACAAAAACGAAACACTCGAATCAATCAAAGGCAAGCACCTCAGCGATATCTACGACGATGACATCTTCGAAACTCACGTCGACAAATTTATCGAAGCGATCAATGGTACGCCACAAGAATTTGAAAGCATGATCGCCGCCGGCGAGAACTCGGTGGTCTACCATTCCAAATTGGTACCCCATTCCGACGCCGAGGGAAACATTGATGGCGTGTTCGCCTACTGTACCGATAGGACCGAACAAACTACTGCCGCGCGGTCCTTTGGTTCGGTGATGAACAGCATTCCTGGCCGCGTCTGCATGGTCGATAAAGATTATAAGATCTTGTACGCTAACAATAATATGCGGATTCAATACCCGCGTTTGAACAAAGACGGTGAGGTGCTCCTTTCAGATTTACTTCACGAACCGAACTGGAGTTCAGCGAAACGTAATCTCGACGTTGCCTTCACCGGTCAACACGTTCATTACCGGCACCGCTTTTCGTTTCAAGCCGAAGACCAGCAAGCCCTGTCCATCTATCTGACGCCGACCAAGACGCCAGATCAATCGGCGATTGGCGGGGTTTACATTTTGGTGTTAGATGAAACCGAACTAACCGAAACCAAAACCCAACTTCAACGTACCGAAAAGAATTTTGATTTGGCTTTGAAAAGCCATTTAGTGGCATTTTGGGAGTTGAACCCTGATAGGAAAGATTGGATCTTTGCTGAACACATCGAACGATTATTGGGTCTGACCAAAGGCCAATTGAACAATTCAGTGGAGTGTTTGTTGGCACGCATTCACCCTGACGACTGTGACAAAGCGGTCTTTGATATTGCTTCGGACAGATTAAAGGGAGACTCCTACGCTGCAGAACTGCGTTGCCGTGCTGCCACAGGCGAGTACCAATGGTTTCGCTTGGTCGGCAACCGAGAAATTGACAGTGACGGAAACACGGTGTCACTCGCTGGTACGCTGGCTGACATTAACAATGTCAAAAATGCCGAAATCCTCGCCGCTGACCGCTTGGCATACCGCGACTCATTTCTGTCAATGCTATCGCACGAGTTAAGAAATCCAGTCGCAGGGATTCAATATGCAATCGACATTGTCGAAAGCGCACCCAATGCGATTGAGCAACTTCCCCCTCAGTGCAAGACCTCCTTTGGTATCGTAAAACGACAGACATCTGTTATCAAAAGATTGCTGAACGATCTTCTACAGGTCAGTCGGGTCAGCCAAAACCAAATACAATTTGAGCGCGACAACATCTGTTTTTCGGAGCTGCTTAAAGAGATCGTTGCCGGTGCAAAACCAGTCTACGCGGATAAAAACCAAACACTGAATTTCTCCTGCGACCTGACAGCCGAGACCATCAAGGGCGATCGTGTTCGGTTGACACAAGCATTCATCAACTTGATTGATAATGCATCTAAATTTTCAGATCCCAGCAGCGCGTTGGAAGTCTGCTGTAAAATCGAAGACGAATTCATTGTGACGTCAGTGTGTGATGGCGGAAAAGGAATCGCTCCGGAAGCCGTGGCCAAAATTTTCGACCTATTCTTCCAAGAAGAACAACCCTTGGACCGCAACGCGGGAGGCTTAGGCGTCGGTCTGTACCTTGTGAAGAAAATTACCGAAGCCCACCTAGGTTCGGTAAACGTCGTTAGCCCGGGGAAACTGGGCGGGGCTGACTTCGAAGTTCGACTTCCGATGAGTCAAGCGACCACCGAAGCCCCCGCGAAAACGTACCAACCCGCGACCGAAAAATTGGTCCTCGTAGAAGACAACGAAGATGCCCGTTTGGCGTTGTCGCTGGCGCTTGAAGCACGCGGGTTCGATGTCACGACGTTCAATGACGGTCAAGTTGCGGTTGATAACATCCCCAGCTTGATACCCAAAATCGTGTTGATTGACATCGGATTGCCGGGCAAGAACGGGATGAATGTGGTTCGTGAGCTTAAAACGCACGCGCGATTGAGCGCAACGTATTTTGTTGCCTTGACTGGCTACGGACAACAGCACGAACGCGCGATGATTCTGGATGCAGGTTTCGACGACCACTTGGTCAAACCCGTGGACATCACGGAACTTTGCTCGATTATCACAACACGTGTCCAGGCATAATGCCGGCACGTTAAGCTTGCTTTGGGCCTTTAGATTCCTTTGGGCCTTCTCGCCTTGGTCTTCTTACGATGGCCACTTAATTGCCGATCTCCATAAACGCCGCCGCCATATGAAGATTCATCCTCTCGATGAACGCCATCATTTCAGGTTCGGCCGGTTCAAGATCATGGAGCACCGAAAACACCGCCGGACGTTGCTCAACCACATCAAAACCAAACGCATCCAAAGCCAGCAGTTCGTCTAATTGTTCGTCGGTGAGTTCTTCGGCATCGTCAACGTCATCAGGCTCCAACAGCAAACACTTAATCGTTTCCAGTAATTCCGTCTCATGATATTCGTCGGTTCCCTGTAGAAAGACGGACGTCGTCGCGATCGCATCGTGAATATAAAACATCACATACGCGCCGCCTTGAAGGTCAGAACCGATCCGATATTCACAATGAGAAGCATCACGTGGCGCTTGGGCCTCCTGTGGCACACCGGACTCATACGGAAGTTCTATATCCCCTGAGAGATTCTTCAGCGCTGCGCGAAAATGACCGATCAAATCATCGTCAAGGTCGGCGATGTGAGTCTCGAGGGTTTCTTCGAGTTCACCATTTTCGATCCACTTGGCGTAAGTAAAGGAATCAATCGGCATGAGATTTTTTGATTGGGGATAAGTCAATAATTTAGGTGCGGCTGGGCGCCTCAATCAAGTAGACCGATGATTTGCTCCGCCAAAGACTGACTACGTGCGATGATCGATACTTCGGGCACAAAGGCGTCGATCGGTTTTCCTGCCAGATTGACGAACACGCCGCCGGCTTCTTCCAAAATGACTTTGACCGGCGCGACGTCCCAAGGCGCTTGTTTGATCTTCTTGTTTTGATTGTCATGAATCGCAGCCGCCAAACCTGTGTTGCATTCGGCCACGCGCAGTGCGACGCCAGAGTTGGGAACCGTTGTCGTCACCATCCTTGCGCCCGCGGAGGTACGCAAACGATCTCTCAAAACGGTGAATGATTGGGTCTCGTATTGCGAATCGCCGTACTGATTCATTTCGACCCAAGCCTCTTCCAATTGATAGTCGGCGGCAGGGATTTTAAGTTGAACCGTATTTTTGAACGCACCCTTACCTCGATAGCCGTAAAACCACTCACCGGTCAAAGGAAAATGGCCCACGCCCAAGACCCCTTTTCCTTTTTCGTATCGACCAATTAGAACCGCCGGGTACTGCGGGCCCGCTTGCATTAAAAATGCGCTCGTGGCATCTAACGGATCCACGATCCAGAAATCCTCGACGCCCGAGGCAAGATCTGGATGCAGTTCTTCGGACAGAATCGCCAACGGGCTGTCGCTGGAGAGAATTTCACAGCACTTGTGGTCGGCCAAGTGATCGACTTCGGAAACAAAATCGCCAACACCTTTTTGATCAATGGTGTGGAACTTCCCGAACCCATCCACGATAACCTTCCCGGCAGCCGCGGCCGCCGTCAGGGCAACTTCAAGTTCAGGATGAATTGATTTTGCATGTTTGAGAATAACTTCAAATTCCACCATGGGCTCAACTTCGGGAAGGGGGGCTGTGGTCATGACGACTTTCTTCTTGCAGCGATAAGATCTTTTTTGGACTGATAAGATCTGCTTTTGGGCCATCGCCGGCGCGGAATATGGGCAGGTTCTCAACGTGTCCAACGAAACAAAGGCAGATAATAGCACGGCTGTTCAACTGGAAACAATCGACGATTAGGAAAAAAGTGCCAAAGGATCATCTCCCCTGATGGATTGCGATCATTTATTCTCGTAAAATCCATCGTTCCCGATGTTCGTCGTCGTGATGGTCAGAGGGGTAATTGAAGAGACTATACAATTGCCAAAAGCAAAGAAAGTTACGGAGTTACGAATATGGACGCAATCAAACTACTGGGCACGTTGCTCAACAATAGACAACTCACATCAGGCCTGGGCGGAAAACTGCTGGGCAGTGTTCTGGGCGGCGGCCAGCAGCAATCCAGCGGCGGTGGCCTAGGAGGACTTCTGGGCAGCGTGCTCGGTGGAGGCGGACAACAACAAGCCTCAAGCGGTGGGCTTGGCGGTCTTCTGGGCAGCGTGCTTGGCGGTGGAAGTGCTCCCGAACCAGCGCAACAGCCAGCCGGACAAGGTGTTCTCGGTGGATTGCTTGGCTCCGTTTTAGGTGGCGGTGCCCCACCTCAAGTCGAACCTGCAGCACACGCCGCAGCGAACCAGCAAGCCGAAATTATCGTTCGCGCGATGATCAACGCCGCCAAATCAGACGGACGCATCGATGATGCGGAGAAACAGAAAATCGTCGAAGGGCTTGGCGCTGAAGTAACTCAAGACGAAATTGCCTTCGTTCAAAATGAATTCAGCCAACCCTTGGACGCGGCAGCCTTTGCGGCTTCAGTTCCGCGTGAAATGGCCGGTCAAGTCTACGCACTGTCGTTGACTTCGATCGAACTTGATTCGCAAAACGAAGCTCAGTACCTTGGCCAATTGGCTCAAGGACTGGGAATTTCTCCTCAAATCTGCAATCAGATTCACGAACAAATGGGCGCTCCAAAAATCTTCAACGCTTAAGTCAACGCCAGAAGAGTGAAAGCTAAAGACTAACGGCTCCATCGCAGAATGCGGTTTGGAGCCGTTTTTTCGTTTCGCCGGTGTATCTTGAACATCTACTTGCCCAAACAATACAGCCACTCTTGATACTCGCCAGTTGAATTATCACCGACGCGCGTGATGATTTTATTTTCAACCAGAGCAAATGAAGCAAACGCGCTGGTGCCCAATTGATTTTTCGCCACAACCTGAAACTCGGAAGGATCCGCTTTGACAACAATGGTCTTGCCGTTTTCTGCGGTGAAGTAAAGATTGCCATTAGCGTAGATCGGCGATGCACTTACGGGGCCTTTGAATCGTTTTTTCCACGCGACTTCTCCGGTCGCTGAGTCAAAACAAATGATGATACCGCGATCGCTCATACTATACAGATGATCGCCAACGACAATCATGGATTGTTCATAGGACTTAACCGGAGCTTCCCAAACTTTCTTCGATCCGTCACGGGTCACTGCAATGGTTTCCCGTACCGGATACCCACCACTTGCGTAAACGCGCTCTTGGTCCCAAACCATCGTCGCGCAAGTGACGTCCCATTTCGCCGGCACAGACCAATTCTGCTTGCCATCTTGAGGATTAAACGAAGCTATCGAGGATCGCCCGCTGATTAGCAATTGGTCTTCACCGCTTATCTTCGCCACCACCGGTGTTGAATAGCTTGTATGCTCGCGCGGTGCAGTCCACTTGGTCTCTCCAGTTTTGGGATCCAAGGCGACGATTTTGCTGTCGACTTCATTTTCATGGGGGACAATCAACAAGTCTTCGTACACGATTGGCGAAGCCCCAACGCCAAACGGGTATTTCGACTTATATTCCCCCAGTGACTTCTCCCAAGCAACACCACCATCGGAGTCCAACGCGGTCAGCGTCTGCTTTGCATGGTTATTAAAGAGCGCGAAAACCAAATCGCCATGGATCGCGACCGATGGCGAAGCGTGCGTGTTCTTCTGATGGATCTTCTCGGTAAGTTCACCTTGATTCACAACCTTCGACCAAATCTGCTGGCCTGAATCACGATCAAAACACAGCACCGACTGAGTGCCTTCGTCCACATCAGACGTCGTTAAGAAGATCTTGTCCGCCGTCACAAGGGGAGACGAATGGCCTTTACCTGGTACTTTTGTTTTCCAGATTACATTTGAAGTTTCACTCCACTGAGTCACCGGTCTCTGATCAGCCGCCGTGCCATCGCCTTGCGGTCCCCGCCATTTTGCCCACTGTTGAGGATTTGCGTTTTGTGCAATCACCGTTTCCGAAATAAGAATGAGAAGGGCTATCAGAGACAAAGCGGCAAGTTGCATTTTCATAGGACGGTCGCGAGTAAAAAGTAGGTAGAGTGATTCGGTCAGTCAATAAAACCCAGTTTCTAAAACCGAGTTTTGGTGCAAAAGTGTCGATCATACTAACTTAAAACGTGCCCGTGGCAAAGCATTGCCTCGCCAGAGCTGTAGCATCTGCTAGTACGCCCGTACTCAAATCCATGCCAGAAAAAAGAGCGGCCCAGAAAACTGAACCGCCCCAACGAATCGACAACCTTAACGCTGAAAATTTTAGCGCTCCAGCTCTGCGTTCCAATAAGTGTCGCTAATAAACTTCGACCAGCTCTCAAAACGCGTGTCATAGCGCGAATAAACCGGCGACCACTGCGGCCGAACAGGTTCTTTCTTCAACTTCATGCCTGCCCCTTTGGGCGTGCGATCGGCTTTGGTGTGATTGCAATCAATGCAAGCCAACACGCAATTCTCCCACGTTGAACCACCGCCATGTGATCGAGGCACGACATGGTCGATCGTCAGTTCATCCGACTTCGGTTTCACACCACAATATTGGCACATGAACCGATCGCGTTTGAACAAGTTCCGTCGACTGAACGCGACGCTCGTGTCAGGCAGCCGATTGTATCGCGTCAACACGATCACTTCGGGAACACAGATCTTCTGAGAAACGGCTTGGATGAACTGCCCGTCTTGCGGTGGCCGTTGATCGGCCCAATCGCACCAGTCGTACAACTGGTAGTCATTAACATCGACTACCTTCGCACGGTCGCTGAAAACCAAAGAAAGAGCGCGTCCTACGGTGGCCACGTTGACAGGCTGCCAGTTGCGGTTGAGAACCAGCGTCGGTTGGTGCAGCACTTGGGACATCTTTGGTTTCTCCGGGGTTGTTTCGGATCTAAGCCAGCTGTCGTATTATGACATCCAGAGACGGATTTACACAGTTCGAATTGCTCAATACAAACAAGAACTGCCGCTGATTTATATCAGTAACGCTCATTTATGGCTAAAAAGTAAGGGACACTCAAATCTCCTTAGAAACTTGGACACCCTTTAGATACAATTGTTCACCGGCGATACGTTATTTTGTTGATCGATACATTATTCTATTTAGCACCGCCGTGAGAAAGTTGGTTCATCATGGAACCGGCATTTAGCAGCGCGGGGACGACGACGTATTTGCGGCAAAACTTTTTGATCGTTACTTAGTTTAAAGTCTCACAGACCACAGAAGAAATTCGCAGAATTATTTCAACCGACCACAGGAGATTTTTTGATGAGCAGTTTTTCCCGTCGTAGATTCTTAGCCGCTACCGCAGCGACCGGAATCGCTGTCAGCCAACCCTCACGACTCTGGGCACGCAACGCGAATGAGCGTGTCGCGGTTGGCTTTATCAGCTGTGGCGGACGAGCCCTAAGTTTGATGAGTCAATTCCTCAAGACTGATCTTTGCGATATTGTGGCCGTTTGCGATCCTGATCCAGAACGAATCGCCGCCGCGAAAGACATCGCACCTAAAGCCAAAACCTTCACGGATCTTAGAAAACTGCTGGAAGACCCAACCATCGACGCGGTGGTTATTGCCACGTGTAACCATTGGCACTGCTTGGCCGCGATCTGGGCGATGGAAGCCGGTAAACATGTGTACGTTGAAAAACCGCTTTCTCACACACAGTGGGAAGGCGTTCAAACGGTCGCCGCTGCCCAGCGGTACGGCAAGGTCTGTCAAGTCGGAACGCAGCAGCGCTCCGATCCGATGCAAGCCGAAATTAAAAAGTTCCTTCACGAAGAGAAGGCCCTCGGCGAAATCAAATCCGTCAACGTCAATCGCTGCGGCGTCCGCGGACCGATCGGCAAACGTGACAAACCTTTACAGATCCCCGCAGGCGTGGACTACGATCTTTGGTTGGGCCCCGCCCAAAACCTCCCCATCATGCGGGAGAAATTGCAGTACGACTGGCACTGGGATTGGAACACCGGTTCAGGAGAAATGGGAAATTGGGGCGTGCACATCCTCGATGACGTTCGTAACAATATCTTCCTGGATAAGGTCAAACTCCCCAAACGTATTTTTGGCGGCGGCGGAAGAGTGGTTTGGGACGACGCCGGGCAAACACCGAACGTGCATTTCACCTATCTGGACACAGGCGACATTCCGGTCGTTGTGGGTCTTAGTAATCTGCGCAGTGCACCTAAAAGCAAGAACCCTCTGAAGCGCGAAGGCCCAACAAGTGGTTACGTCGCGACTTGTGAAGGGGGTAAGTACTTTGGCGAACGCGGCAAAGGCGTCGCGATGGACAACGACGGTAAGGTCATCCGCGAATTCAAGGGCAACTCCGGAAATGTCGTCCACATGGGCAATTTTTGCTTGGCCGTGATCGCGAACGACCCAACCATGCTCAACGCAGACGTCGAAGTGGGCAATGACAGCACCGGTTGGTGCAACTTGGCCAACGTCTCCTTCCGCGCCGGTTCGCAAATGTCGTCCGAAGAGGCCCGTGAGCTGAAAGATCCAAACTGGCAACAGTTGATGGACGACATGGAACAGCATCTGGGCGTCTACAGCAAAAAGATCTCCGATCAGGAGTTCCAGATGAGCCCGATGATGGAACTGTCCGAGGACGGTTCAAAGTTCGTCGGCGAAGGTGCCGAAGCGGCTAATGTGTTCCTCAAACGGGAGTACCGCAAAGGCTTCGAAGTACCCGAATTGGCGGCGATGGCGACGGCGGAGTAGTTGGCCTGCCGGCCTATTGAGCTTAGTCGGCGTTGCGGAGACATTATTGTGTGCGGGAGAATCACGTTAAGAACCTTGCCCCAGTCCTATGCCGAATTCATGGCGGGATTGAGGTTTCCCGAGATTGAGCCGCGCTACAACATCGCTCCCACACAACCCATTTTTTGTGTGCTTAACGAAAACCAACAACCCGCGTGTGTTGAACTTTCCTGGGGCCTGATTCCAGCATGGGAAAAAGACCCTGCAAAAGCACGCAGGCATTTCAACGCCCGTAGCGAAACGGCGGCCGAAAAACCATCGTTTCGCGCGGCGTTCAAAAAACGTCGTTGTGCGATTTTGGCCGACGGTTTTTACGAATGGGCCACTGACGGCAAAGCAAAACGGCCCTTCCACATCACGCCGGCCGACTCCGGGTTATTGTGGCTTGCCGGTTTGTGGGAACCCGGCGACAAAGAAGTTGGCCACGGCGATAACTGCACCATCCTCACCACTTCGGCCAACGATTTTATGACACCGCTGCACCACCGCATGCCGGTCATTCTCACACACCACGATGTCCCCCGATGGATTGATGACACCCGCGCAGACGCCGATCAGCTCAAATCAATGCTCAAACCATGTGCCGAAGATTTGCTGACCAAGCGACCCGTCAGCCCATACGTCAATAACGCTCGACATCAAGGACCAGAGTGCCTCTCCGATCCACCACCCCCGCCGCCGCAACAGCAATCGTTGTTTTAAAGTCCGTGCGTGCGGTAGTTGTTGTGCCGGATAAAACGCATGAAGTTGGAACCGAGGTAGCCGCCGAGGCTTTCTTCGCGTCCGCGCAAATACATCAACCCTGTCTGCCCCGCCCACAGCGTTTGCGCGTCACTGGCGGAAAGTTTGATTTCGATCGGGACGCGCGGCTGCGTTAGCATCAGGTCGTCTTCCTCGTCCTTGGACCGATGATCGACTGATTCAACTTGCTCGCGCGGCACGACCGCCAGCGGTCCGCCATTGGACGCCGCGAAAGCATCATGCGGCATGTCGTCTCGAGCGCGCGGGTCAATCTGAGAGATCTCCCCATCGACGAATTGGCTCTCGCTGCGTCCCCATATCTTCAAATAGACACGTCCATCCTCGTGGTCGCGCAGCCATTGAACATCCTGTTGCCTTGCCAGCGCAATTCCCTGAACCTCGCCATGCTTGCCGATCGAAAGGATCTCATCGCCGGGTTGTAGATAGGTCTCTTGCTTGGTTGCCAGATCCAAACCCAAGACATTCCCGGCTTGCGGAGCCCGCACTTCTAACGTGCTGACCAGCGCCCGCAGTTCGGCGCTCCGTTGGACCTTCGAAGCCAACAACTCACGCTCCAACT
>CAKZVF010000034.1 GCA_937921995.1 uncultured Pirellulaceae bacterium | reverse complement strand
CGTAGGCACTAATCGTTCGTGCTGACGATGTGCCTGCTGCGTCTAAGATAATCCGCGCTTTTCCTGCTCCCATTTTGATGAAATTAGGAACGCACCGAACTTGCCTATATGAGAATCAGCATCAGCTGCCAGCGGTGGCAGGTCATCAGAAGCCTCAATCATCCGTGTTTTATAAGGTCAAAGCACAAAATGCGGCTGAGAGGATTCGAACCTCCACGGGATTGCTCCCACTAGCCCCTCAAGCTAGCGCGTCTGCCAGTTCCGCCACAGCCGCCTGTGATCTTGGCGGTCGCAATCATACGAACCTGCCGCTGTTGGTGTCAACACTGTAAAAAGCCGGAAAACAACCTAATTCGCTCAAAGCGGCTCCCCGCGCGTGCCGATGATGACGTTTTGGTCAAAACCCAACAACTGACACTCACCGCGCCACTGCAAATCCTGATTAAAAACATGAAACTTGGCCCTTGTGGGTTTTTCGGCGGGTCACTACATTATTGGATTCTTTGAAAGCCAAAAATTGGCCCTGGAACGGTTTTGCAGTTCCTTCAGTGATTGATTAACACAAACGTGGAGAAGCATTGTGCCCGGCACAAAATCCTACAACGCTCAAAATGACGATCTGACGAAGTCTTGGTACATCGTAGATGCCGAAGACCAAATCGTCGGACGAATTGCTGCCGACATTGCTATGGTGTTGATGGGCAAGCATAAGCCTGAATACACTCCCAATGTTGACACCGGCGATTTCGTCGTTCTGACAAACTGTGAGAAAGTCAAATTCACCGGCAACAAGCTGGATCAGAAGACTTACACATGGTACACCGGTTACACGGGCCTGCGGAAGGAAACTGCCGGCAACCGTTTGCAGCGTAAGCCCGAAAAGGTCATGCGTGACGCCGTTCGCCGTATGCTGCCAAAGAACAAAATCGGCCGCCAAATGCTTTCGAAGCTGAAGATCTACGAAGGTGCCGAACATCCGCACCAGGCTCAAAATCCTCAGCCCTTCGCGTTTCACCGCTCCAACAAAGCGGCTCAGGCGTCCAAGTAATTTCATCCACCAAATCAGCGCAGAATTAGCGTTTAAGAAACGACCATGGCAAAGACAGACAAAAAAACCGGCGAAGCACTCGGCACAGGCCGACGTAAATCATCCGTCGCACGTGTAAGAGTTAAGGCAGGTTCGGGAACGATCACCATCAACGGCCGTCCGCCTGAAAAGTACTTCGCGACCGACCAAGATCGCCGCGCTATCACTGATACGCTGACCGCGACAGGAACGCTGGATTCAGTAGACGTGAAAATTACCGTCTCTGGTGGCGGCACGACCGGACAAGCCGGTGCCTGCAAGATGGGTGTCGCGCGGGCGTTGGTCAGCTACGACACCGAACACTTCGCGGCATTACGAGCCGGTGGTTTTCTAACGCGTGATTCGCGTATGAAAGAACGTAAGAAGCCAGGTCTTCACGGTGCCCGTCGCGGTACTCAGTTCTCTAAGCGTTAATCGCTACGGAACCAAAAGTTCAAACTATCAAAACGCCTTTCGCAGCTTCAATGCGATGGGCGTTTTTTTATTGCTACTGCGACAAAACATAACAGCGACATCACTACCGACATCGCCGGATCTGGTTTATCCTTTGCGTTTGAGATCACATTGTTCCATCGCCATTGGCTTTATTAATGCGTAGGGCCGGTTCCCACCGGCCTTTTGAAGTAATGTTGGAGCGACGTCGGTGGGAACCGGCCCTACAGAATCTGCCGAAGAGCCTAAATGTTTTCGCGTTCCGAAAATTCTAATTCCCAATTCAGCTGGACGCGGCTCGCGCTGGTGCTGAGCGTCGGAGTGGCTTGGCTGGCACAGAATTCTTATCTCGACACGCCAATCACCATCGTCAAGAACATCAGCATTCCCTTTCCCTGCCAATTCAATGGCTGTGGATGTAAAGACGCCGTGCAATGTTGGTCCTCCTGTGGCTGTCACACCGATGCCGAAAAAATCGCTTGGGCCAAAGCCAATTCAGTGCAGCCTCCAGAGTGGTTTCTCGAAGATCTCAAGACAAAACCGGCAGAAGTAGAATCCGCCTCAACCTGCGGTGGTTGTTGCTGCTGTTCAAGCAAGACAAACCCTCTGCCGGCTGAAGTCTCGACCGACACCGACAATTCAACGATCATCGTTTATCTGAACCTGAAGCAACGCCGAAAATGTAGCGGCCAATATGATGTCGATATGGCGACGTGGTACTTTGTTTCGCCCGCGGAACGGCCGCTGCCTCCGGTCTTGGTTGCTCCCCTTCAACCGGCGGTCGATCAATCGCCTTTGGCGGTTATTTATCTTCCTCCCACGCCGCCTCCCAAACGCGTCTGATCCGACGAAGTTTCCTTGCGTTTGTAACACCGGCAGCCATGCTGATTGCCTGATCGCCGAATTTTGTGCGATCAGGATTTCGGCTGGCCGCTGCATGGTGCGATGAACGCTTCTTCAAATTTGATCAAACACAGGCGCGGAAGCTCCGCGCCGGGAGATATAACGATGCCGCGTAAACGTGGCTTCACGTTAGTCGAACTTTTGGTGGTCATCGCGATTATTGGCATCCTGATTGGGATGTTGCTGCCGGCGGTGCAATCGGTCCGCGGGGCAGCCCGAAACGTCTACTGTAAAAACAACATGAGACAATTGGGACTTGGCGTGCTGATGTACGCAGATTCTCGCCGAGGCGCGTTTCCGTTCACCAACCACAAAAGTTCTGAGCAGTCGTGGATCCAAACCCTGAAACCGTTCACCGAAGGCGTGGACTCAATACGCATCTGTCCCGAGGACGAATCGGCTGATCTTTGGTCAGCCCAGCCCGGCCTAGGCACCAGTTACGTCATCAACGAATTCATCGCCAATGATTCACTCGATGACAGCGTAGTCAACATCAACCAACTGCGAAGCACACATGATTTGGCGATCTTGTTCGAAGGTTCTCCCCTTCGCGCGATCACTGATGAACATGTGCACTGTTCGTTGTTTTACGATCCGTTTCGTGTTGACAACGATTTGGTTGTCAAATTCATGAAGCTGGAAATTGAGCTGTCCCGTCATAGCGGGGCATCCAATTACCTTTTCGCAGACGGACACGTCAGCGGGGTCAGCCAGCCATTTTTCGAGAGTGTTGTCGAACGCGATATCGCCAACGGCACTAATTTTTCAAAACCAAATTCGACCAGCAACCTGCTCGAATTGTAACTCTATATAAAAGTACAACTTCAAATGAAAAACCAATTTTTAAACAGAGTTCTTTGCCTTGGGGCATTAATTCTTACCGCCTTTTCTGCGGCCCAAGCGCTCGGCCATGATGGTCGACGGCTGGATATCCAAGTCATCGACGACCAACTATTCGCGCAAGGCTTGCTGAGCAATCCTCAGCCTGGCAGCAATGATGGCGGCGGATTAGTGCGACCTTATTTCAATTCGATTCACGACCACTTCACCAACCTTGGAGGTACCGGAATCGCTTCGCTTCCGGGTTTTGATATCACCAACACGACGCCTCTGCTGAGCAGTGACGTGACTTTAACCTTGTTGGGAGTGTCGAAATGGACGCCACCGACGATTATCGGTGATGGATCGACTCAAGATTTCGGCACGCCGGTGCTGGAACCCTTATCAAGCGCTGAAACGATCAGCGTCGGATTCCCCGGTACCTCCCAGCCGTCCATCGACAGCAACTCGCTCGGCGCGTTCACATTGGCTTCCAACATCGACGCCAGCACCGCGGACGCGGACATTGATCTCAATTACTTGATCAATATCGAGCCCACCAGTTCGATCTACGCGCTCAGATGGCAGCTTTCGACGACGCAAGCCGGCATCGCCGACAGCGGTGACGTGTATACGGTGCTCGCCCCAGACGGTGTCGGATTCGCCGAACGTCTGCACTATCCAACACTGGCGTTAGAAGCATTCTTGGGCACGACTACGACGGCCGTCCCCGAGCCGGGATCACTGGCGCTGTTGAGCATGATGCTGATTCCGATCGGTTTGCGACGGCGACGATCGTAGAACGCAATTTGAGCCAAGTAGTGGATGAGGCCACGAATCCGGCATCTGCATTCAAAGTTGCCTTGCGCTTGCAGTACCTTAGTCTTGCGGCACCTAATTACCCGCCGGACTCGTGGCTTCGTCCACTACAGCGCGATTGAGGGAAACGGCCTAAGATCTTTTAATCAAAATCTGTGGCTTCTTTTCAGACGCCGCAACCGTGCCTACAACGGCGGACTTTGCAAAACCATTTTCACTTAGAAAATCAAGCAAACCCGCCGTTTTTTCCTGCGCGATCCCCAGCAATATCCCGCCTCCGGTCTGCGGATCGAACAGCTTTGCCAACTCCACCGAATTGATATTCTCCGACGGCAGAAAGTAATCAGCCGCATTGACTCGATTGTCCGGAGCAAGCGTACTTTCGATTCCCTGCTGAACCAGTTCGTCGAAACCGCTAAACGTCGCGACCTTATCCAACCAAACTTCGGCCGATACGCCACTGGCAACCAGCATTTCCTTGAGATGCCCGGCCAATCCAAAACCGGTGACGTCCGTCATCGCGGAAACTTCATGGTCGCGAATCAACTCCAGCGCGATCGCGTTGCTCTGCAGCATGGCATCGACCACTTCCTGATAATAATGCCCCGAAAGTTGCGCCTGCATCAACGCCGCCAACAGCACGCCCGAGCCCAGCGGCTTGGTCAGGATTAATGCATCGCCCACATTCAACATGCCCTTCGTTTTGGCTTCACTGATCTGGTCCCCCAGCACGGTGAACCCAGCCGTCAATCGCGGACCTTCGATGGAGTGTCCCCCAACGATCGCGCAGTTGGCACGATTGAGTTCTTCGACACTGCCGGACATCAATTCCCGCATGGTTTGAAGCTGAGTTTTCGCGTGCTGAAGCGGTAACTGGATCAACGCCAGCGCCGCCGAAGGTTGGGCCCCCATCACGAAACAGTCACTGATCGAATTCAGCGTCGCGATACGCCCGGTCAAATAAGGATCATTCAATGGACTGGCAAAAAAGTCCGTCGTCACAGTGACTTGATTATCTTTCGTTTTGACGACCGCCGCATCGTCGGGGTTCTTCAGCCCGATGATCACCGAGGGATGTTCGGCGATATCCAGTTCACCCAAGACACTGGAGAGAATTTCACTACCGATCTTGCCTCCGCAACCAAGACACCGCATCGCTTCGGTGGACTTGGGGTCCGCTGGGGCCACTTTCATCGGCATGGGTTCGTAATTTTGGTACATGGCCATAAATTTTTTGTCGATGCGATCCTTCAGCCACCAACACCAGAGTCCATAAAAAGACCGACCTTTGAATTGAGCAATCGACCGACCGTTGGCAGTGTTGATCAGCTTTAAATAGTCCGTTTGAGGCCGGTAGGTTTTCAGCGGACGATTCTCAATGGCCAGTTTCAAATTCTCCCACAACACGGGGCCCTGACGAACGGCATAGACGCCCGCCTTGTCCAAGACCGCTCCTTCGATCGTTCCCGAATCTCCGACGGCAAACACATTGCCATCGGTCTTTGTTTGCAGCGTCGATGTGGTTGTTAAAAATCCGCGACCATCCTTTTCGAAATCCAACCGTTCCAACAACTCGGGTGCGACCGCGTTGGTCGCCCACAAAACGATGTCGGCAGCAACGGTCTTTTCATTCTCTAATGTCAGTGCATCTGCGTCGATCGCCTTCACACGTTGGCCTTGGATGACCTCGATCGACCTATCCTCCAAACGGTCAAGCACCAGTTGCCGCGTTGAGGGTAGCAATCCCGAACCAACCCCCGTTTTGCCTGCGACCAGTTTCAGTTTGTATTTTAAAGGTGATGCTCCAGCGCGATTGGAACTTAATTGGCGGTCCAAGCAAAACGCGACCTCGATGCTGCCGATGCCGCCGCCGACGACGGCGATCAAGATTTCTTTCTCTGAGTCCAACTGACCAATACGCGTGTTCAGACGTTCGTTGAATGTTTGCATCGGTTTAATGCTGACGACCGATTGCTGGTCTTTGATTTTGATGCCGTCAAACGATGGCCGTGATCCGACACCGATCGACAGCAGGTCGTAGGACAGGTCGGGGCGACCCGCGAACTGTATCCGCTTTTGCTGCCGGTCGATGCCGGTAACGTCGCCGATAATCAATCGCACGTTGGCAGAAGCGCATAACCGAACGAGGTCGATCTCCATCGCTTCAATCGGATACTGGCCCGCCAATACGCCCGGCAGCATTCCCGAATAAGTCGAAATTGGAAAATTGGAAACGCAAATCAGCTGACAATCGTCAATCGGCTTCATCTTCCAGGACTTTAGGATATGTGCATTGGTGTGGCCAATCCCAAGAAGCACGATCGTGTTTTTCGCCGAGTTTGTCTGCATGGATCGTAGATTAGATTTTCAATATTAATTAGAATCGTAGTCGTCTTTCGCGGAGCGAAAGGCGACTATAAGAGTCGCGATCAAGCTCTATCTTACACCACTTACTATCTGCCCCATGCCATTTCTCAAAGTTAACGATGGCATCGGTGACCGAACACCCCAAAACGGTGTAGCCAGAAAATTTGCAGCAATCGCCGTGATCGAGGTCGCGCTGACGGTCATTTGCTTTGCTGCGATTGTCGGTCAAGCAACTCCGGATGTGAACGAGTCCCATTATCTGACCAAAGCGAAACATTTCTGGAATCCCAATTATTGCCCGGGTGATATTTTTCTGTCGTCATCGTTTTCGCATTTGGCGTTTTACGTGACCACCGGTTGGCTGACGTTGATCGCCTCACTGCCGGCCTACGCTTGGATCGGACGCATTCTTTCTTGGACACTGATCGCGATCGGTTGGCGACGCGTTTGCCAACAGTTGTTCAACGTTCCCATGATGTCCGTGCTGACGGCGGTGTTCTTCGTTATTCTAAACCAGCGTTTTCATTTGGCGGGCGAATGGGTCATTGGGGGGTTTGAGGCCAAGGGCATCGCCTACGCTTGTGTGCTGTTGGCGATCAGCTTCCTGCTGCAACAGCGTTGGCATTGGGTTTGGCCGCTGCTGGGAGCGGCGTCGATGTACCATGTGCTGGTCGGTGGATGGTCAACGATTGCGGCCGGTGTTTGCTTTTTTAGTACTTTAGGTGTCCCGTCGCAGCACCAGGGTGGACGGTTAGATTTCGTCTTGAAGCAGTTGCGGCGACAGGCAATTCCCCTTTTGATTGGTTTGGGCGTCGCGCTGATCGGAATCCTGCCACCGCTGCTTAGCACCGCCGACGGTGAACTTCAGCGACGAGCCAACGCGATCTACGTCTCGCAGCGTATCTCTCACCACCTGAACTTCGCGTCATTTCCCGTTACTCACATCAGCCGATTCGCGATTCTAGTATTCATCTGGTGGTACTTTTCTCGATGGATCATCAACGTGACGCGCGATGCTCAGCTCCAGTCAAGGCTGAGGCTGTTGCGCATCTTTACCGCCGCTTCACTGGGCATTTCGTTTGCGGGACTTGTGCTCAGCGGTATGGCAGAGCAGGGCGGTGAAGGCGCGACCTTCGCCAACCAATTTTTGAGGTTTTACCTTTTCCGCCTATCCGATTTTGCAGTGCCGGCGGCTCTGGCGCTCGTCAGTGGGCACATCATCGCGAAATGGGTGAAAAATCGCGCCGATTTTCCGCATCAAGTTTGCGCGTCGATTTTCATCGGCTGCATCATCGTCGCTGGGATTGCATTGGCTCAAGAGAACCATGCCGACGGACGGCCCAATGCTGACGCGCGATCACTTCCGCACTTCCCAGAAGACAAACCCCGCACCGATGATGTTTTTAAGAACTGGAAACGAGTCTGTCACTGGGTCGCCGAGAACACCCCGGAGGATGCCGTCTTCATCACGCCAGCTCAGCAGCAGACGTTTAAGTGGTACGCAGACCGTACGGAGGTTTGTTGTTGGAAGGACGTTCCGCAAGATCCCTCGGCGATGGTGCAGTGGAAAAGTCGAATTGATCAGCTAACGGTGCCTCAACGGACAAGCGATCTGGGCATCTTCACTTACTCCGATGAACAACTGCGCTTCCTTGCAGAGAAATATGGTGCGACTCATTTGATCGCCATGCAATCGGAATCCGACGCGCTGGCGAAGGTGGATGCGTCGACGAAGCTGAAGCAGATCTATCCGGAGAATCCCGATCAGAAGACGACTTGGGTGGTGTTTGAGTTTTGAGAGATAACAGCGCCGATTATTGCTGTTTAACGACTAGCCGGCAGGCGACGGTGTTTGGTGGGGCGAGACGATGTCGCCTTCCGGCTAGTCGTTAAACTTGTTCAGTCGCAAGCGACGCCCTATGATTGCTTCACCAATTTCTCAGCCAAATCCCAATCGACATTTTCAATCGAATCAACTCCCTGAGTCAGCCAATCCAAGATCTCATCCTGCCGAACCCCAACCGCCAGCGCTTCGGCATAAGGCATCGTGTGAAACATCACCATTGAGTAACGCGGAATGTAATGCTGCGGAAATCGCCGCTCGAGTTCGAACCCAATTTCTTTTTTCAGCCCATACTTCGGATCGGTGACGGTCGAACGCATCGTCGTATAATTCTCCAACGCCATTTCCGCGATCGCATCAGCGTTGGACTTTCTACCGGCAGAGAACGCGGCGTTGACCTGCGTCCAGTCATCGTCGAATTTATCCAGCAACCGAATCAACTCCGAACAATCCTCAAACGCACAGTTCATGCCTTGGCCGTGAAAGGGAACAATCGCATGAGCGGCGTCGCCGATGATCAATCCGTAGTCGTCTGCATGCCAAGGTTGACACCGCACCGTCCCCAGCCGACCGGTAGGATGCTCAAAAAAATCTGCCACCAAATCCGGCATCGCAGCCTTCGCCGACGGAAACACGTCATCAAAAAACTTCTCCACCGCCGCTTGATCGCTTAGACTCTCAAAACTTGGGGCTCCGCTCTTGGGCAAGAACAGCGTCACCGTAAAGCTCCCATCCAAGTTCGGCAATGCGATCAGCATGAATTGACCGCGCGGCCAGATATGCAATGCGTGACGTTCAAAGCGATAGCCTCCGGCCGCGGCGGCGGGGATTTCAAGTTCTTTATAGTCGTGGTCCAAAAACACACTTTCCGTTTTCCCACCGACATGATCAATCAAACTACGCCGCACCTGCGATCCCGCCCCGTCGCAACCGATCAAGGTTTCGAAAGATATTATTTCCTCCGCACGATCGCCCGATCTTTCGCCTTCATCGATCAGCGTCAGCACCTTTTCTTTGAAGTCGATGGATTTGCACTTACGCCGAAAGTGAACATTGACGTCTTTTGCTTTAATCGCTTCTTGCACCAACAAAGCATTGAGGTCTCGTCGTGAAACCGAATAGATCACTTCATTCGGACGCTGACCGTAAGGCGAAAATTGGGATCGCCCGTCGTCCAAGTGCAGCATCCTTCCTTTCATCGGAATCAACAGGCGCTGCACTTCCTCCATCAGCCCTGCTTTTTCCAGCGCCACGATTCCGCGCTGCGACAACGCCAAATTGATCGACCGCCCAGAGTCGCCGTCGTTATCTGTTTCGGGAGGGCGGCGTTCGTACAAGTCGACTTGGTAGCCACGCTGGCCCAGCAGCACGCCAAGCAGCGCTCCGGTCAGCCCCGCCCCCACCATGGTGATTCGTTTCCTTTGCGTCGCCATTATTGACCGTCCAGAACTTGACTCAGCCGATCCACGAATTGATCGACGTCATCCAACGAGTTATACAGCGGCACCGGAGCGGCGCGTATCACGTTCGGCTGCCGCCAATCGGTTCGCACGCCGGTGAGTTCCAATTGATGATAGATCGCCTTGCCATCAAACTCCGGCGCGACCTCCAACGAAAGTTGACAGCCTCGTTGATCAGGATCCGCTGGCGTGATGATTTTGATTTTGCCTTCCAATCGCTCTGCTAACAGCTGCTCAAGATGTCCCGTCAACCGCTGAGACTTCTCCAACAATGGCGTCATTCCACCGGCTTCTTCGAACAGCTCCAAAGACGCTCGCACCGGTGCCATCGCCATGATCGGCGGGTTGCTCAGTTGCCAGCCTTCGGCGGTTGGGATAGGCTGAAAGTCGCCGCCCATCTCGAAGCGATTGGTTTTGTCTTGCCCCCACCAACCGGCCATGCGCGGCAGGTCAACGTTTTCGGCATGGCGCTGATGCACAAAGCATCCCGCGACGGCTCCCGGCCCCGAATTAAGATACTTATAGGTGCACCAAACGGCGCAGTCGACGTTGCTGTCGTGTAAGTCGATTTTGACGTTGCCGGCGGCGTGAGCCAAATCGAACAAAGCAATAACGTCGTGTTCGTGAGCGACGGCGGTGATCTGTGCGATATCAAAACGCTGCCCGGTGTAATATTGCACGCCCGGCAGCAGCACCATCGCCAAAGAATCGGCATTTGTTTTTATCGTTTCGCAAATGTAATCCGTCGAAAAGAGTTCTCCTTGATCCGGCGGCATCACGATCAAATCACGCGTCTCATCAAAACCCGACAAACGTAAACGAGACTTGGCCGCGTAAATGTCAGAGGGAAACGCGTGCTGCTCGATCAGGATCTTTTTCTTCCGCTTTGTGGGATTGAAGAAACTGGCCATCATCAAGTGCAAGTTCACTGTCAAACCGTTCATCATGACGACTTCCGCAGGCTGAGCGCCGACAATATTGGCCATCGCTGGGGCCAGCGTTTCGTGATACGGCATCCACGGATTGTCACCTTCGAAATGCGCTCGCACGCCAAGCGTTTTCCAGTTGTCGATTTCGGTTTGGATAAAATCGGCGGCACGTTTTGGCATCAGCCCCAACGAATTCCCGACGAAGTAGATTTCGTCCGCGCCCGCATGTTGGGGAATATGAAATTCGTTTCGAAACTTCGCCAAACGATCGTCGTTGTTGTCTGATTGGTTCATCTTTTGGCAATCTCCTCGACGCGCGAGGTGACGGTTCCCTGCGCCAACCGGGTTTGGATTACGCTGCCGATGCCCACTTCATCGGAGGACTTAACAACGCGCCCTTGTTCGTTGGTGGTCAAACTGTAACCACGTTTGAGCACGCCCAGCGGACTGACCAAGTCCAACTTCTCTGCCATGGAGACCAAATTTGTTTCCTTTAGACGCATCATCAGCTGCACTTGTTGGTGCATGGCTTCGGAAAGCGCGTCAACTTCTGCGCTGCGGCGGTCCAAAGCTTCCAGCGGCTTCAGCAGAGCACTATGGTTGGAGAATCGCGCCAATCTCAGTTCGGCATTCTCAATTTTTGCCGTTAGCGCTTGCTGCATGCGCTGAGAGACGTTGCCCAGTTGCCTTTCAAAGTCCGCGCGGTCGGGCACCAAACGCTCGGCGGCTTCACTGGGCGTCAGTGCCCGAACATCTGCAACAAGATCGCACAGCGTCACGTCGATTTCATGGCCGACGCCGCTGATGATCGGGATCCGGCTCTCCGAGATCGCTCGGCAGACCTTCTCCTCGTTGAAGCTCCAAAGATCTTCGATGCTGCCACCGCCGCGCGTAACGACGATCACATCCACCGGATCTTCCATCGTCTGCAGACGCTTGATCGCCGCCGCAATCTCGTCGGCCGATCCGTCGCCTTGAACGCGCACCGGCACCAGCAACACATCGGTCGCCGACCAACGGCGCGTCAACACTTGCAAAAAATCTCGAATCGCAGCGCTGGTGGGACTGGTGATGACCGCCACACGTTTGGGATAGCGCGGAATCGGTTGCTTTCTGGCGGGGTCGAACAAACCTTCGGATTGAAGTTTTTCTTTGAGTTGCCGAAACGCCAGTTCCAGCGCTCCGATGCCAACGGGCTGGACCTGTTGAATGATCAACTGATAGCTACCGCGCTGCGGATAGACGTCGATGCTACCGCCGCAGATCAGTTTCTGTCCATTTTTAATCTTAAACGGCAATCGTCCCGCGGCGGTTCTCCAGATGATGCAATTGAGCTGAGCCGATTCGTCTTTGAGGTTGAAGTAGACGTGGCCAGATTGTGGCGTCGTCAAACCAGACACTTCCCCTTCGACCCAAACCGTTTTAAAAACTTCGTTCAGTGAGTAGCGAATCGCGTCGGTCAAAACCGAAACGGTAACAGGGCTTATCTTTTGCTCGGGCATTCCCTTAATGTATCGCCGCCGACGTGTAGCGCAAAGGCGTTGCGGGATAGTGGCTGACTGCGCGTTGGTTTAAGCCAGTTTTAAGCGAAAATCAAAAACATGACGCCAAGCGCTACCAAGGCCATGATCACGCATGCTTTCATCTTAAAACCGCGTCCCCGCCGCGTGCCATTGCGCTGAAAATATAAGCTGGGAACGTAATCCGGATCTTGGGCCATCGCTTGCCGTTCTTCTGTATCTTCTTGGAAGCCAACAAATTCTTGCAGGAATCCATTAAACACCATGAAGCAACGCATCTCCTGCCGCGCGGACAGGAAAACAACCGTGCCCAAAACGGGAACTGGCAATAACAATGCAGTCAAAATTGTTCCGAAAGTGATTCCGCGCGATTTAAAAAGTCCTACCGTTGTCGAACACCAAAAAACAAATGATGTAACGCAAAAAGCAATCCATCCAATCTCATCCAGATTTGAATAGACGAGAAAATAATAACAGAACAAGCTAATACAAATCGCGATGTACGACAGTTCGGCAACAGTATAGAAGAAGTTAACTTCCCGAAGTGTTTGTAAAGATGCTCTATTGGCGGAAACGTCCTCTGCTTCCACCGGCGCACTGTACACCGGCGCGGCATAGGGATTCAAGGCAGGTTGATTTTCAATCGTCGTTTCCATTTCCAAACCTTATGTCAGCCGTTTTGCAAGAGAGCGAATTTATCTTTGATATCCCCCACGGCCCCAGAACCCATCTCAGCCGTGAACCGAAAAGTATGGTTGTGCGGGTTAATCTATCCAAGGTAAAGCCGCAGAAATCATGCGAACCTTTCGTTAATGGGATGGTCAATATTGCCACGCTGGCGACTCCAACGGCGACGACTGCAATAAGGCATCTGATCCCATGCGAACCGAATTTCTCTAATGACACGCTTGCCCGCCTAACAAACGGCCCAACGAGCGTCCTTCTTTTAATTTAGACCTTCGATCCGCCAGCTCACGTCTTTCGTTTGGCAGACGGTCGACGGTTCATCGCGCACTTCTCCCATTGATCAAGCCTGATCAAACTTCAGGGCGGAGCTGCGCCTTTGGAGAATAAGATTATGTGTCAACGCAACAAAGGTCGGCGATTGGAAATCAATCAAGCCATCAGACATCTTATGCCAACGTCATCCAAAGACCGGACTGACTATTTCAACTTTGTATCAGTGATTCAAGATCGGTCAAAGCTATTACGCCACGATAGTTGTCGTTTTGTGGACGGCTGCGATAGTTTGGAATGTGTTTTGAAACGCTTGGTGGCCGTATTCAATCTGCGGATGCATTCTGTACGGCAGATTTTCGACTGGAAACCCAACCCAAACGGATCCACGCACCTGCAGTATTGCGATCTGCTGCGTCATTTATTTACGCGCTATGATGTACCGCAGTGGATACTGAAAAGTCACTCTACGATCGACTTGTTGGCGCTAATCCACATCGGCGCTGGCGGTAGCTTGAGAACGGCTTGGCCGAACATAAAATTATCCAAATCCATGGCGCGGGCACTCTGGCTTGTCCCCGCAGGACTTCAACGCGCTGAAGCATTCACTTGGGCTCAAATCAAAACGCTTGGAGGCTCAGATAGTTTGGCAAAAACTCTATGCCACGGTGACCGGCTGTTGCACTTCGCTCCCGACTTTAGAACCACGATCATGCGGTTCTTCGTTAGGTGCGAACGCGACGCAGCAACTCCATTATTGATGTCTGAAATTCCTTCTGCGATTCAGTTCATCCAGAACATCAAGCTTCTTCCTGCCAGAGCGATGCTTGGTTTGCGTGTAACTCACGATGCCGGCCCCCTCTGCCCAGATCTTTCGTTAGAAGGACGCAACCTGCGCTGGCTGCGGCGCAAGATGGCTAACTGGAAGGAGGAAATCGTTGCAACGATAGACACTGAGATGTTATCTAAATCTCTGGACTGGCACCCATGTGAAGTCGACGGTCTGAACTTTGTCAGCCAAGACTTCCAATGGAAGATCTTTGAACTATGTAGTTCCTGGCGTTTAAAATACGAAGGCACAAAGATGCGGCACTGCGTCGCTTCTTATGTCAACAAATGCAGTTCTGGAAGGGCCGCGATTTGGACCGTTCGGAGAACCGACTTGAAAACGAACGCAACAAGTTCCATGGCAACGATCGAAGTCAATCCTCACACTCGCACGGTCGTCCAAATCAGTGCAAAGTACAACGCGCGTCCTTCGGATGCTACAATGCAAGTCATTCGACGATGGGCGGATTGGGTGAACCTAAGTTTTGCCGAGGCCTTGTAATTCGCGGTGGATGAATTTTCACGTTGCATCTCATTAAAAATCGAGTATCCCTTCGGTTTCGCAGCGATTTTTGGAAAACGGGAGTTTTTCCCGTGATGCTGGGTGCACGATTTACACACATTAATAAACAGAATGAACGTGGCATCAAACAACAAGTTGAATCAGTTGGAAGACGGTGATCCTTGCCAGCAATTGGTCGAGAAAGCCAGCGCTGGATGTTCGGATTCGTTTCGCCAATTGGTAGAAAAAAATCATCAGGGCATTCGTCTGTACCTTGGCAGGTACGTTCAGTGTTCAACCGAAGTTGATGACATTGCTCAAGAAGTTTTTTTGGTGGCCTTTTCCCAGTTGAGTCGCTTTCGCGGCGAATCCAAGTTTTCGACTTGGCTGATCGGAATTGCCCGCAACAAGGCATTGGAGTTCCTCAAGGCTCGAGCGCGGGTACGTAAAGGGCAAAGGCAATTTTTCGAAGCTGAAATCGCCGTTGGGCAAATC
Source organism: uncultured Pirellulaceae bacterium (assembly GCA_937921995.1). GTDB lineage: Bacteria > Planctomycetota > Planctomycetia > Pirellulales > Pirellulaceae > Mariniblastus. Next base: position 12,398 of record CAKZVF010000034.1, on the reverse strand, counting down.
GACAGACTCGAGGCAATCCACGATCAGTGCGACCTTGCCGAACGTAGGCTTGGGGCGATGCAGTTATGTTTGGATCAGCTGCCCCCTCAATCGCGTGAACTGATCCATCGCTACTATTTTGACCAGCAAACAGCAATCGACATCGCGGCCGAATCCGACGTGACTACTGGTTCAGTCCGAATGAAATTACTTCGTCTTCGCAAGATTTTGCAAAAGTGCATCGTGGCGCGTTCTCAAGATACCGACGACCAACGATGACCGAGGCTTGAAAATGAATAACAACCAACCGGACAACTCATCCAATCCGAATCCCGATAACTCTCAGTGGGCTGAATTCGTTGATCAACGAAACCGCTCCGACTCTGTTGGAGGCCCCGATGGAAATGCGCGCATCAGCGGTGATCCTGTGGAGCGCTTTGATTTGAATTCGGACCTGTTGAATGACCTCGAACTGGACGGCCAACTAAGAATGCTGGGGCGGATATCATCTTCCGGCGATTCCTTTGTTGACGCGGTCATCGCCCAGACAAATCCCGAGGCGAAACAAACGCTCACCAACCGCCCCCGACTGCCGGTGCTCAAACCGTCCTTGGGGCTCGGCACTTCTGAGTCAACAGAGGAAGTAGCCGGCAGAATTCCTGAATCCGGAGAAAGCGATTCGACACCAGTTTCAAGCGCTGGAGAAACAACTAATCCTAAATCAGTCGCACGTTTTGCCGCACTGGCCGCGACAGTTCTCGTTGGTTGCTTCCTTGGAAGCCTGTGGTGGTTTAATTCGGACCAAAACATAACAGACTCCGCAATTTCACCGTCGGCCATCTCCAAGACTGATCCCCCAGAGGCAATCACCGATCCCGCAAACGAATTGCAAAAGGATCGGTTGGAGGATGGGATCGAGATTCTTCCCGAAGATGATATCGCTTCCACTCCCTTTTCTGCCAACAAAGCCCTAGCGGACCAATCCAATGATAAAAAGGTAGTTGGCGGTTCCACGGGCATGACGCTCGAAGAATCTGAGCAGCAAGTCTGGGATAGAATCTTCAACGGACCCTATAAGGCCAATTCAAATCCCACTTTGGTCGATGTAGAAAACAAAATTGATTCGGCGGTCGAACCGGCCAATATTGGCATGCCGCCGTTTGCCGATGCCAAAAACATCGAAGATCAAAAGGTCGAAATCTCCAGCACCGACGGCCCTATCTGGGATTCCAAATTGGACTGGAATCTAGACATTAACTTTCAAAAGAACGGCGTGGGATCAGTCTCACTCAACGGCAAACCGATTCAGGCGGTTTTCCTTCAAGACAACGCGGTATTTCTATTGCGACAAATATCCAGCGAACTCCAGCGGCGCGTTCAGTTTATGGAAAACCGGTTGGGCGCTGAGGTCAACGGCAGCATTTCGGTCGCAGGGGTCGACTTCCGTTTCGATCACATCTCGCAACTGGATGAAACAGTCGAATCGGTCAACCGTCATATTGCGACTCTCAATGTGCGGTCCCCATCTCTGGAGGAGTTAATGATTCTTCGCGCTGGTTACCGGCAAGGAATCATCGCGAACCTCAACAAGTTCAACTCGATCGACTTGGCCGGTAAGAATTTAAGCTTCTACACCGAGGACGAAGCCTTCACCATCTGTTCTGTTTTGTCGTCATCGGAGGCGCTGTTGCGGGATTTAGCGACCAAGCGTTTGGCTTGGGAAGAAAACAAAGAGATTCGTTCCACCGATGCCGATCGTGCCATCACGATCGCACCACGAGACTTTCTATTGTTCGCCAAATCGGGAGTTTTACACCTGCCGGATCCGAACTTTACGACCCCGTCGGTCGCCAGCATTCAAACCCTCGGCCCGCCGGTACTGATGCAAATACTCAGCGGCACGCCGTCGGTTGAATTGTTTAGAAATCTGCAGGAATTCGAAGAGGCGAAGGAATACGTTTATTCCAACGGTCCTCCCGAGATGAAACAGCGACTTGCGATCGATAAGATTGACCGCAAGCTGGAAGAGAAGAACCTAGCAGATTCGTTCCGAGATCTGCTTGAAGGCCAGAAAAGGCGGCTGGTGAGCGAACTTCGACAGCTGAAAGCTCAGGTGAAAAGAGTTAGCGATGGCGTTGCAATGCAGCCGCTGAAAGAAGTTTTGGCAAAACGCACTGACCTTCATGGTTTGCCACTGACGATGGGAACCGAATGTCTGAGCGACACAGATGAGACCCGTGACTTGAGGCAAGTATCGTCTTTGGTGGGAAGAACAGTTAGTCGTTTCAATGGCCAGTTGGGTAGCCGGGATGCGGCTCAAAATGACGCCTTCCGAAATCTGTTCATTAAACAGGTGGTTTCATATTGCATGAAAGACCACGCGGACAATCCAACGTCGCAAAAATTGAAAACGATTGATCAAATCCTGCAGATTGATCATCCCCGTTTACGGCTTGAGATGATCGACGCGCTGGGGAAGTCGGGAACCGACGCCGCGGTCGACGTATTGGTGGACAAAGCCAAGTTTGATCTGGAACCGGAAGTTCGTAAGGCGGCGACCGAAGCACTGGCGGATGTCGCCCCCAATAAATATCGCGGTACCCTCCTGGCTGGATTGAACTATCCATGGCATGTCGTCGCCGAACACAGCGCCGAAGCTTTGGTGCGATTGAGGGACCAAGGAGCTGTTCCCAACCTGATCGACATGCTGGACTTGCCTCATCCCCAACTGCCGACCGAAAGCAATGGGAAGTTGGTACAGCGCGAATTGGTGGGCATCAATCACATGCGAAATTGTTTGCTGTGCCACGCGCCTTCGATCAGCGAAAGCGATTCCGTCAGAGGTCTTATTCCGCATGAAAGCAGACCGCTTCCGCCACATTATTACGGTGCAGCATTTGGGACGACCGATGTTCCTTTTGCCGTGCGCGCCGACATTACTTATCTGGAACAGGATTTTTCGGTTGTGTTACCTGTCGACGATCCGGGCCCGTGGCCGCGCGAGCAGAGGATTGATTTCGTCGTACAGGAGAAAAGGTTGAGCCCCGCTGAGGCAAAACAAGCGGCTCGGCGGATCATCCAATCACCCAATCGAAATCGAAACGCTGTCATTTTCGCGCTTCGACAATTGACGGGTGAAACACCGGCAGACAACTCATCTAATAGTTGGAGGAGTATCCTGGCAGGTCGGCAGGGTGATGGAAACTAGCGGTCTGTTGATTTAATTGCGATACGGTCGTGGCATAGGCTTCTAGCCTGTGGGGCTTTCTCAATCTTTATCGCTAGTCTTCTTCGAAGACTCAAATCCACAGGCTAGAAGCCTATGCCACACTAAATCAACAGTCTGCTAACCTCGTTAGGCACCATTGCTTGCTGCCCATGGTATTACTCTTTACTGTGGATTGCGAATCCGATCACCAACGTCTCCGGCAGCGATTGGGGCAGCTTGATCGTCAGCGCATCCGAAGTTCGATTCCAAATGATCTTTTCATCACTGCCCATTAGTTTGATGTTCGCAATTTTAGTTTCCAATTGCCCGCCGCTGGCCAGCGATTTAATCACCACACCTTCCGTTGGCGGTGACAACACAAAAGCGTAAAGGACTCCGCCTTTGGTGGTGAAGCGAATATCCCGCTGCGAAAAGGCCTTTCTATTTTCGCCTTGGCGTCCGTCTTTGACCTTGAACGGTCCTTCGCCAAAGATTTTCCAAGGCCGAGTCCCATAGATTCCTTCGCCGTGAATTTTGAGGAAATCGCCAAACGCGGTGAGGTAGGCGGACTGATTTTCTGGTATGGTGCCGTCGCCTTTGAGTGCGATGTTCAACATCACAACGCCGTTTTTACTGATGGCGTCCGCAGTGAGTCACAACACAGAAAAGACTGAGCCCGAAAAACATGAAGAACGTTTTTCCGACGCACCTAATTTGAAGCATAGTGTTCCCGATAATCTTTCAAAAAAGACGATTTTCAGTGGTTGGAATAGCTTCCATCGGTCAAACCGACCTTCGACATATCCCAAGGCACAAAGCCAATTTTCAATGCCGGCGAATTCGGCTTGAGTCGGAAGTCACCTTGGGCAGCATCCACAAACAGAGGATCGGCAGCCAAGCTTTCTCCGTCAACGCCATCGAGTTTTTGTTTTTCTAGCATGGTTTCGCCCAAGTTACGATCAGCGGCACAGTAATAGATGTTGAAATCTGTTTCGGCGTGGCTGGACTTCGCCAACTCTCTGCCTCGCCGATCCTCGGTCGCTCGGCCTTTACGCGCCGCGAGTTCGTTGATGAATTCACAGTTGGCGGACGACGAATAAAATATGTTCCGCTTGATCGTTGCTCCGGTCAGCGGTCCTTCTCGCACCGCCAAATAGTAACCGCGCGGGGGCGCGATGATGTCCGCGACAATGTTGTTTTCAACACGCGTGTTCAACTTCATAACAATGCCCTGAGAGGTGCATTTGTAGATCAAGTTTTCAGCGATGGTCGTATCCATCTGCCCGCCATCGGTGCGAATCGCAGCTTGCATGATCATCGGGGCGACCAAATGATGAATGTAGTTGCGGCGGATCACATTGCCGCCGCCGGCCCCTCGAATGTAAATCGCGTTGCCGTCGCCAAGTGACTCCATGGCATGATGGATCTCGTTGCGTTCAATGAGATTGTCGCGCGTGTGCAGGTAAGGCCGCACGTCTTTGAGTTCCGGTTGCTTGGGCAGCGCGGCGATCTCGTGCCGCCTGATCGTTTTGGAAAGCTCTCTCCCCTGACGCGTAAAAAAATCGGTCATGCAACCCGAAATAATGATCGCGGTGTAGGGCGTGTGGTGGACAAGATTATTGGCGACGTGGTTATCGCCGCTTTGCCAGACCATGATCCCCGGCGAGTGCGAATAGATGCGGCCGACATGGTGAATGTGGTTATTGAAGACGATATTCTTTCGATTGACGTCCTTGGTGCCGGGCCCGTAACCACACAACAGGATGCCTGCCCCACCGATGTGTTCGATCAGATTGCCAGAAATTTTGTTCTGCTGCCCGTGCAAGTCGACGCGGATCGCACCGCCGCCGCTGTGAGCGAATCGGCACGCTTGGATCGTGCAGTTCTCAGTCCCCCGTAACCGAACCAGTGCGCTGGCCTTGTCGTGCATATCCCAGTCGTGCTGCAACCCCGCATCGTCGGCAGTCAACCGGTAGCGCTCGCCGTGCATGAACGTCAGACCTTCAAATCGCAAGTTCCGAACGGGCGTGTCGCTCGCGCCTTGCTTGTCGATCTCACCTTCGACACGGATCAACTCGGTCAGTCTTGGCGCGACCACCGGCGAATCGTTTCGCGGCCAGAGATAAAGTTTGCCTTGTTTCGTGTCGAGCGCCCATTCGCCGGGCTGATCTAATTCTTGGAGAGCATTTTCGATCCAGCAGGATTTTGTTTCTCTTAGAAAATGAAGCCGATTCATAGCATAGGTGGCGTTGATCGAAGTATGCGCAATCTGCTTTTTCTCGCTGGCTGATTTCAAGGGAAGAATATTGACGATCCACGCGTGATGGGGACGCACCACAACTTCAACGTCTTCGACATTTGCCCAGTCCTTCAGAATGCCCGGCGGACAATGAAGCTTGTTGCGACTGCTACCGTCCAACGGAATAAAACCTTTGGATCGGGCGCGCGGCAAAATCCCTTCAGCATCAAAGAGCGCATGAAAATTACCTGACACATCCGCCACTTTCACCTTACCGATCGCTTGCGCGGGCAATCCCGGTAGATTCCCTGGCGTCCTCCAATTCCCAATCACCTTCCCCGAGCTCAACACGGGGGTCTCGCCGGGATAAGCCGCATAGGTCACCGCCGAATCCGCGTTTCCAGAATCGTCGACTCCAAAGACGATCGTCTTCTTCAGCCGATAGGTTCCCCCGCGCACCATCACGGTTATGTCGGAGGATTGCTCGTTTAAATTCCGCACCGCATCGCGGGCACGCTCAAGCGTTGCGAAGGGCCCATCGTTCCCTTGTTCATTGGGGGCAGGCAGCTTCCCCGACCACCGATCCGAACCATCCGTGGAAACAAAGAAGGCAGCTTGCTTCTCTTGAGCGTGACCCAAAGTCCCCAGCATCAGGATCAACAGCGCGATAGGAAGGTGTTTCATATTTTCAACTATTTGTTTCAACATTCCCGTAGTGGATGAGTCCACGAATCCGGCACTTCCACTACCCGCTAAATCATAATTAAATGCATCGTTGAATGTGCCATAAAAAGCATCGCCGAATGCACCTGCAGGACTCGTTGCCTCATTCACTACCGCGTCAGCACTATATCGTTCCCAACGAATCAATGACACCGCGGACGTGTTTGGCGCTGGCTTGGAATTTAGCGACTTCGTCCTGCGACAATCGTGGATACAACATACGCTCGACACCGCCACGGCCGACAATCACCGGCACGCTCAGGCAGACGTCGCTGACGCCATAGTGGTCTTCGAGCACCACCGAAACCGGCAGTGTGCGATTGGTATCGCGCAGGACCGCATCGGCGATCGTCATCGTCGCTCCGGCAATTCCAAAACTGGTATTGCCTTTACGATTATAGATCTCAAACGCCGCCACGCTCGCCTGTTCAAACAGTTGCTCATAACGAGGAAGGTCATCAATTTTCTGTCCGCCGGTCACCGAAAGACTGGTCGCGGGAAACTGAGTCGAACCGTGTTCACCAAAAATGTAGGCGCGAATATCCTCAGGATGGATGTTCAATTCAAGGCTGAGCAACAACCGCCAACGGGCGCTGTCGATCAGTGTGCCCGTGCCAATAAATTGTTTCGCCGGCAGCCCCGACAACTTCCAGGCCACCCACGTCATGATATCGACAGGATTAGAAACGATGACGAAAACCGCATTGGGAGATGATTTTGCCAAAGACGGAATCCATTTCCGCATGACGGGCAGGTTTAGCGCTGCCATTTCGTTGCGATCGCGCAACGGTTGTTCGGGTTTATCGCTGAGCGTCACGATAACCATGTCTGAATTTTCGGCGTCTTCGATCTCGCCGCCGCGGACACGAATCCACTTACTGGCAAACGTAACGGCATCCTGCAGATCCAATGCTTCGCCAATCGCGCGTTCCTTGGTCCGATTAAGCAACACGATATCGTCGGCGATCTCACTAAGGAGCAGCGCGTGCGAAATCGCCATCCCTACATTTCCGCAGCCAACAATGGTCACCTTCATAACGGCCCGTTTCTTAGTAGTGGAACAGAGAATCCGCTACGCGACTTTTGTAGAAACCATCGCTGTGTCGGCAGGCGTGCTTCGATTCGGTGCCTGATCGACAACCACCGCCATTGGTTTAACGCATTCAACAAACAACGAATCAGGTTTGCGGATGGACTCTTGATCCGCGTCCAATTGATACTGCACGTAGTCCTCGATGCGACTTTCGAACGCAGAACAGACTTTGAAATTCTCAAAACCGAATTCTCGGCACAACTGCCGCAGTGAATAGCGGTCGTACATCCACCGATGAATTTCGCCTTGGCCGCGAAACAATCCCTCACGAAGGGCCGCCGCCTTCTTCCTTCCCAGCAACCAACGCACACACCGCCGCGCCCAGCGTTCACGAAAAGCTCGGGTGGCTCCGCGGAAACGCAGCATCAGCGACGGTTTGCGAACGGTCTTTATTTCCGTCGATGCTTGGCAGAGCGAAAATTCGTCGCCGACGCGCTGGCGTACGAATTCGGAATTTCGAATCTCGGAACTGGCCATGTAGGGCCCCATCCGTCCACCGGATTGGTCGCGCACCAATTGATCCAGCAACTCCATCTTCATCCAGTTATAGTCAACCGCCGCGTGTTCATCGCCGGACCAAGCTTGTTCGTGCTTTTGTAGGTACAACCGCGCGATCGTTTCAAGGTCCGGAACAACAATCCGCAAAACGCCTCCCGGAGCCAGCACCCGAAAGCACTCTTGCAGCAGTTGGGCTCCCTGATCGGGTTTCAAATGTTCCAGCACATGCGAATGGTAAACGGCGTCGAAAGATCCGTCGGGAAACGGAATTCCTTGATTGATATCGTATTGGACCACCGAAGCATCGCGTGACGCCAAATCAAGATTCACCCAACGGCGATCATACCTCCGGCCACAGCCAACATTCAGCAGACCGCTGGTTGGTTTTAGATAGTTTGGTTGGCTACGTTTGTTAGGCATCGTTATTCTGCTGAGGGCAAAAGATTCCAATGCGGCCGGTGTAATCAATGCGATTAAGCAACATCGAAACATTGTGCTGCGCGAAGTACTCATCAACGGCTTTGCGACACCCCTGCCAGTGACCATAGTCGTCGACAATCAGGACCGCACCGGAGGACATTTTTGGAAACAGAATTTCCAGTTCGCACTTGGTGGACTCGTACCAGTCGGTATCCAACCGTAGCAACGCGACTTGATCGGGCGAATGCTGAGGCAATGTTTCTTCGACGCGTCCTTGCACGAATCTGATTTGATCTGTGGGATAGCCCGTGGCCTGCATGGTGGCTTTGACTTCATCCAATGGCGATCGACACCAAACGCTGGTCGATTCGGCGATGTCTTGCTGGTCTAAAAGTTGATCCGCCGTTTGCCCCAAGAAGTCAACGTCCGCTTCGGTTGGCTCTGACATTCCGTCGAACGTGTCGTACATCCATAACGTGCGATCAGTCGCCTTCATGTGGACGAGCGTTTTTGCGATCGCGGCGGAACTACCGCCTTTCCAAACACCACACTCAACAAAGTCGCCAGGGATATTGTTTTCGCAAACGTACACCACGGCGGTGATCAGCGCGAAAATTCGTTCTGGCGAAGTCATCGTCACCGCCTGAACGGAATCCATGATCTGCAATTGCCAAGGCAGTGCATCTGGAAAACGGGCGGCCAATTGCTCAATTTTATTCGCAGGCGGACCGACAGATTGTTTCCGTTTGGAGGATCTTCGTTTTAGTAATTTCATGGTGAGATCAACGGCGAAACATGGCGTGGCGGGTGGGCTGACTATTGTCTATCAAATGTCGGTTTTTGCGTAAATAGAAGCTGGTGAACTTGCAAACCTGCCAGCAGTTGTCCGATTGAGAAAAATGAAATATTGAAAAGGCCGTAGGTCTCAGGCGGAGCTTCGACCTCCCGCGATCAATCTTTGCCCAAACTCGCATTGGTGACCGTTGTCGCGAGTGCTAGATTGACGTTTTCTAGTCTCGAGCGAGTTTCGTTGATCGTAAACTCGTCTTCCACCGCCGTTTACCGTGTTATGCTCGACGTTCCCGTCCTATTTTGCATCTTCAACCGCCCCGAGCTGACTCGGCAAGTGTTTGCACGCATCCGTGCGGCTCAGCCCAAGATGCTGCTGGTGGTGAGCGATGCAGCCCGGGATGATCGTGAAGACGAAGACGATCAAGTGGCGCAAGCACGTGCCGTGATAGCAGGCGTCGACTGGGAATGCGAAGTCAAAACGAATTTCGCCGACCAAAACATGGGCTGTAAGGCGCGGATCGCGACCGGGATTTCGTGGGCCTTTGAACACGCCGAAGAACTGATCATTTTGGAAGATGACTGTTTGCCCGACCCTACCTTCTTCAGCTACTGCGCAGAATTGCTTACCCGCTTTCGCGACCAACCCGAGGTCATGATGATCAGCGGTAATAACTTCCAGCCCACCTCGCGCACCGAAGCCAGCTACTACTTCTCTCATTGGACTCACATCTGGGGATGGGCGACTTGGAAACGAGCTTGGCAACATTTTGACGCCGACGTCAGCGACTGGCCGCAGCGGAAACCCAACAACTTCTTCGCAGACATCTTCCCATCGGCAACCGACCAACAACACTGGCAGCAAGTCATGGACAACCAGCACGCCGGTCTGATCGACACATGGGATTTCCCTTGGACGTACGCCTGCTGGAAGTCGAAAGGGTTGACCGTGTTGCCTGATCAGAACTTGGTCAAAAACATTGGCTTCGGGATCGACGCCACGCATACGACCGACGCTGAGTCACGACTGGCGGGGTTGCCGACGTATCCGATGCTGGAGATTACTCATCCCGCGCGGATCAAACGACATGAAGTTGCCGACCAATACACGCTTGAAAACATCATGTCGGTTTGCTCAGATAAATCCGCCGAGAATGGCTCGGCAGATTCGCCGAGACCGTCGCGCTGGAAGCGTCTGCGGCAAAAGCTGAGCAAACGTATTCTGCTGAAAAATTAGCCCATGAAGATCGCCATCATCTCTCCTTTCGCCTCAGTCAATCCTCACTTCGAGATGGAACTGGAGTTGGCTCAGCAGCATCTAGACGCCGGAGACCAAGTCGAATATTTCGCCTGTACCGGTCAGTTGCCTAACTGCGACTTCAATAACACCAAAGACCAGCAGCGCTGCGACGAGTGTCAACTGCGGCGTGAGATGGGGCTGGGATTGCTCTCGTCGCCTGTCAAAATCAAACCTTTCGTACAACTGAAAACGGCCGATCCGGCGTTGCGTTTTGAATTTGAAAATGTCGACCAATTGATTGCCTATCGCGTCGATGAATTTGACATAGGGTACGCTGCGCTGTCGTCACTTGTTTCGTTGGTCCGTGACCCGGAACCCGATCTGACGCAGCATGGGCCTTTGCTGAAACGATTCTTAGAGTCCGCATTACAAACGTATCGGTTCACGCGCCGACTGTTGCAAACTCAGCGATTCGATCGCGTTTACACGTTTAACGGAAGGTTCGCGGCGATGCGGGCCGTGCTGAGGGCTTGTCAGGCCGAAGGGGTAGAGTGCGTTTTGCACGAACGTGGTTGCGACAAAGATCACTACGAACTGTTCAAGAATCATCTACCCCATGACATTACGGCGATCAACGAGGCGATTCACAGCCTGTGGAACGATGCCGATCCAGCGACGCGTCAATCCGTTGGAGAAGCTTGGTATCGCGACCGAGTCAATCGCGTGGAGAAGGCGTGGAAATCGTTTGTGACCGGACAAGAAAAAGGCGCGTTGCCCGAAAGTTTTGATCCCGAGCAAAAGAACGTCGCCATTTTTTGTTCTTCCGATGATGAATTTGTCGCCATCGGAGATCGCTGGAGAAACGAACTTTATCCCAATCAAGTCACTGCGATCACTCAGATTGCGGCATCACTCTCGGAAAAACATCCCAACATCCACCTCTGGGTGCGCGTCCATCCCAATCTGATCGGCGTCGAAAACCAGCGTAAGCGCGACATGCTTGGCCTATCGCTGCCGAATGTAACGATCATCGCCCCCGAGGACAAAGTTGATACTTACGCGCTGACCAACGCTGCCGACATCACGGCATCTTTTGGATCAAGCGTCGGCATCGAAGCCGTTTTCTGGGACCGGCCATCAGTTTTACTGGGCCCATGCCTGTATCAGCATCTCGAAGGCCCGGTCCGTTCAACGTCGCACCAACACACAATCGAACTATTGGCATCGGACCTCAAACCGGCAGATAAAACAGGCGCGTACCAATACGGATTCTGGTTTCAAACGCGCGGGTTCCCCTATCAACACTACACTGCCGAAACGCTGTTTGAAGGAAAGTTCAAAGGCGCGTTGGTTTACCCCAAACCTAAGCCCTCACCGGTTAAAAGGCTCAAGCAAAAGATACGTGAAGCGCTGAAGATTCAGTAAAAGCGTCTGTAATCTTCTCGGCCGGCAAAGCGTTTTGAGGGGGAGATAAGACTGTGATAAGATACCACTCCCCCTAATTCCTTCGCCGCTAATCTCTACTGTGAATTTCAGAAATGACTTTGACGCCGTCCAAAGAAAAGCCCCGGCGCAAATTCAGGTTCAAGCTCTCTCTCCGCACCGTTATGCTGCTTTTCATCTGCGTTGCGCTGCTGTGCTGGTGGGTTCAGCGATCAGAAGCACAACGGCGACGCTGCGCAAAAGTCTCAACGTACACATCCAGTTGGGTTGGGTGGAACTTCAAGGAAACTCCATCAGCTTGGATCAGTTGGCTTCCCAAGTCGGTTTGGAACTTTCGAGGAGGGCACTACTTCCGGAACGTCGACTGCGTTTACTTTAGCCACCGTTACGGAGCTGAAGAAGCTGAACATCGGGAAAGCTGGCAGGCCATGTTGCCGCTGCTTCAAAACTGCCGAGAAATCGAATTTTTAGGAATAAAACTGCGTGAATATCACTGCAGAGATTTGGCGAGAGCAAAATCATTAGAAACGCTTAAATTTGACGACGTCAGGGTTCCAGACAATCTTCAGCTAAATTTTCCCGAGTTCCCGAAGCTAAAATCGTTATCTATCCTTGAGCCATGGATTGAATCTAACCAGTTCCTTTCAGAGTGCTTCGACAATCTTTCGGCGTCCCACGATCTACGGGAAGTAACAGTCAACTGCGGCGCTCACCGAATGATCGATCAGATGGTTGGGAACCTAAGGCTCGAAGATTGCATATTGGA
>CAKZVF010000033.1 GCA_937921995.1 uncultured Pirellulaceae bacterium | reverse complement strand
GGCAATCACGATTTCATCTCCGACTTGCCAATCCAATTCTCCGTCAGACGCTGCCGAAGTCGTGCCGTCGAAATTTCGCTCGATCACGTTTTCGACCGTGATCGTGTTGGAACCGGCTTCAGCCGTTGCCGCCAGTTTTGTGAAGCTAAGTTTTTCATCGCCGAAGAATTGCAACTGCCCGCCCAGCGCCGTCATCAAGAAGCCGTCGTTGTCGTTGATAGCAATCGTACCCGTTGCGGTTTCGACCATCGGCCAATCGGCGGTCGGATCGGTGCCAGTCAATGTTAGCCGGAATGAGTTGTTGTCGTAGCGATCGTTTGCCAATCCGACTCGAAAGGTTCCGCCACTGTTAACGTGCATCCAATCGGCGGACAAAGTGCGCTCGGCCGAACCCGCCGCACCTTCGAGGACTCTCAACGTGCCGCCATTGACGACGATCTCCTTGGCAATATGCGGCACCGCGCTATTGAGCGTGACCAGAATGGGAGCATCGGTCGTCGTGTGCTTCCCAATCAAAACGCGGTCGCCGGCATTGGGGACGACCCCGCCGATCCATGTGCTACTGCTTTGCCAGTTTCCGCCGCCATCTGCGGCGACGATGGTGGACGAGCCACTCCTCGGATTAACATCGCTGCTGAAAGTCGCGTCGGTTGTTTCAACTGCTGTAGTTTCCATCACCGAAGCAAACGCTGAAAACGCTAGTGCTGCTTGCTGTTCAGAAGCGGCGAGCATCAACAAACCATCGCCAGACGCCTGGTTGGCGCGAGCGAAAATGGTGTCGATAGCATTGACCGAACCGTTGCGATCGATGTCATAGATGTTGTTCATGCCCACACTATTGGGAGCAGAACTCTGATTAGCGCGAATTAGAATGGTGTCAATCTCGTTAACCACCACACCGGAACCCGGAAACGTCGTGCCAAATACGTCCGCGACCTGGTTGCCAAAATAGAACACGTCATCGCTGGTCAAACCGGTATTGGCCCCGGCCTTAACGGTGACCTGCAACCACTGGTTCTTGATCGTCTGGGTGCCTTCCCACGCTAATGTGAACCGCTGCTGACCGGTGCTACTGTTGCGGGTGCCGTTGATAACGGTTGGCAATGGAATAGCGCTGGAACCATCAAGCAGCTCCCACTCAGACGGATCGTTCGTATTTCCAACCCGAAAATCAAAGTCGGCAGTGGTCAGTGTCGCCTGCTGCGAATTGGCTAACTCGACAACCACTCGATTCAGGCCCTGCGTGTAATTGGTATAGCTGGCGAGGGTGCTATTGGTTCCGGGCAAATATTGATAAGCCGACTTCGTAATATCAATTGCGTCCTCACCATAAGACGCGGTGGTTCCACCGTAGGCGACGCCACGTGTTACCACGCTGGACGGCTCGATAGCCGATTTGAACTCGAACCAATTAAAATTGTGTTGTCCTCCAACGAACTCAAGCCGAAAGACTCTATCCGAACCGCCAAACGACGTAAGATCGACGTTCTGCAGCACAAAGTTTTCGTAACCCGTTGTCGTCCCAGCGGGATCGACGCTACCAAGAAAGGTGAAGTTTTCGGTTGTGTCGTTTTCTGCGGCCAGCAAACGGATCGATCTCGTTGGATTCGCATTGTTTGAGAGAACACGGAACACAACGTTGTAAATGCCCGGCGTAACGTCACGAGTGAATTCCAGCCACTCGCCATCGGTGATGTTCGTCAACACCAGACTCGCACCACCGATGTCAACATCTTCATCAAGGCGTGCGGTGCCACCGGAATTTCCCGGCGTTGTGTCGTGATAGGCGACGCCTGCGCCACCCAAATCGAACTCTTCGACCAGCACGCGCGCGTCATCGGCGATGGTTTGCGTTACGAACGGAGCTTGCTGGTCGTTAAACTCCAGCCAGTTGAGATTGAACGAACCGCCGATTATTTCGACTCGCAAGACGCGGTCTGCGCCTTGCCATGCCGTCAAATCGATATCGTTGAGCACCAGCGTTTGCCAAGATTGAGTGCCGCCGGTATTAGGCACATCGATGACGCCCAAATCAGTAATCGTTTCTGCTGCGTCACCATCTCCAACCAGCAGACGAATTGATTTGGCATTTGAGTTACTCGATGCCACACGGAAGCCGATGTCGTAAACGCCTCCGGCAATGTCGGTGGTGTACTCCATGAACTCGCCATCGGCAGTCCAGCCCACGTTGAAGCCGCCGCCAGCGTCCGTTGTCGCCTGAATGTCGACACCTTGATTAGGCCGAAAAGCGCCGCCACTATTGCCGGCGGTTGTGTCCCAGAAAGCGAATCCTTGTCCGCCCAGATCAAATTCTTCTGCTTCAATACGAGCCCCGTCATTGACGACCGTCGGCACGAATGCAGCCTGCGGATTGGTGGGAAGTGAATCATTGGTCGGTCTAACTTCTATGGTCGCGTTGGACTCAAAAACTTTCATCCACAGATCGCCCGCGTAATCACGCAACCATGACGTCTGGTTGGCGGCTCGAAGTTGAGTCAAAGAATTTACGCTACTGCCGCTGGTCGGCTTGAAGTCTTCGGCAACGTCTAAGAATCGAAGCACCGTTGCGTCGCCGGAAATCCAACCTGCCTGAACTTCAAGGTAAACGTCGAAACCCGTATTGGGAACTGCTTGCTGGAAATCGACGGTGTAGTCACCCGCGTTGACTTTCACATACTGACGCTGAACAAACTCCAAGTTACGACGATTGGCGAGAATCGCATTGCCGTCGCCGTTCTCAATTCGGTAGTCGGGAATCGTTCCGACGTCATTGATTGTGCCCAGCTTAAGTTGGCCGAATCGGTCATCGCTGATGTAGGCATCCCAGCCGGCGGGAGCGATGTCGGTCGAGTCCCGATAGAAGTCCAGTTTGGGAGTCAGTACGTAGCCAGCACCACCGCCGGCATGGCCGGTCAGGGAACCGTCAACGTCAAGTACGAGTCCAGAAAAACCATCTGGACGACCAGAGACGAAAACCGGACTGTTGTCATTAACAATGGAGTCCCGCTCTTTAAACTCGATGCTCAAATGATTGGCCGAACCGTCAGCTTCGAACGTGATTCCCTGGGCTTGCGTGTGCGAGTGCTTATTTGCGCCGCCTTCGACCCGAAACATAAACGCATTGTCGGCCGCGAAGCCGGCGAAATGTGAATTCACAATTCGGCCCGGACCGTCATACAGTCGATAGCCCCCTACCGAATTTGTTAGATCTGCGTTGCCCCTGCTGTGCCCGACGAACAGAACACTGTTCTCTTCTTGCCGGAACGTGTTGAAGGAACTGTTGTCGTTATCAGCAAACCGCGACTCACTGAATTTCCCTACGCTACCACGATGGTAGACTGCGGTGCCATCATGTTTGTAACCAGTCAGCCCCTTGACGTGCATCAGCGTGGGTGGCGAATAGTTGTTGGAGCTGCCCGGCAAAATATCGGCACCACGGTCAAACGTCAGGCCGACCGGCGAAGAGTGCGTTGTGTTGTTATCGAACTGGTCGAGGTTCGTATTGTTGGGATCAAGGCTGTTGTAGAGCCCGGTGTCTTTGGAGAGCCCTATCACTTCATCGGGCAGGGCGAACCAAAATCCCGTGCCTTCGGAACCGGCAGAAACATTGCCGACCCAAGTGTTGTCCGGGTTGGTGATCCAATACGCGGCAGAATGTACAAACCGCAGATTAAAATTTTGTCCTGTGTCATGAGAGCCTTCACCATTTCCGTTTCGGGGTGCTTCGCCGTTGACAGTACCATTGCCATTGTTGCTCCGGGTGATGCCGGGGACGATGAACGGATCGTTCGCGTCTGCTCCATTAAATTTTCCACCAACCTTATGAATTCCCAGCACGATATTGCTGAGAAACTGGTTCCCCGTTTCCGCG
Source organism: uncultured Pirellulaceae bacterium (assembly GCA_937921995.1). GTDB lineage: Bacteria > Planctomycetota > Planctomycetia > Pirellulales > Pirellulaceae > Mariniblastus. The sequence goes on along the minus strand of CAKZVF010000033.1, from coordinate 690 downwards.
GCGTCTTCCATGAAGAAACCGTGGCCGTGGATGTCGTGCAGCACGTTGTCTTCCAGCAGCACGTTTTGCGTTCCATGGATCGTGATGCCTCGGTTGTTGGAATTGGTGACGCTGCTGTTTCGCATCACGTCGCCGCTTCGATTGCCCGCAACATGCCAGTGCACCGGATAGCGCCCCACTCGACCGGTTTGGCCCATCTTGTCAAATCGTACTCCGTCGATGGTGATCTGTCCTGAGCCGGGCATGATCATGGTGTGTGCGCCGATACCGACGTTTTCACCAGCACCAGTTCCATAATTTTCGCGATCACCAAAGCTGTTGTCGGTGTCCTGAGTTCCTTCGATATTGATCATTCGATTGAGCAAGGCAACTTCTGCTCGCAAGTCGATATCAAATGTCCGAGCCGGGTTGGAATAGCTTTCCACTTCCCCGTAATGTCGATGCGCGAGGCTGGCGTTAAGCGTTAACCTCGTCAGCGTTGGATTTCCCGGCACACTGTTGATCGCGGTGATCGTCCGGACTTCCTCGTCTGCGTAATCGTAGGACGAACTGGCGATGACGATTTCATCTCCGACCTGCCAATCCAATGCTCCGTCCGAGGCTGCCGAAGTTGTGCCGTCGAAATTTCGCTCGATCACATTTTCAACCGTGATCGTGTTGGAGCCGGCTTCGGCGGTTGCCGCCAGTTTG
>CAKZVF010000032.1 GCA_937921995.1 uncultured Pirellulaceae bacterium | reverse complement strand
TGCGTCGCGTTGATCAATCGTTTCTCACTCGCAGACACACGCATTGACTTAGCGTCCGTTGCGTTTGCTGATTCACTTCCAATATCAATAGCCATTATTCGCGACTCCATGCAAAATAAAAACAGAACTTTGTATAAATCTAATCTCGATAGTAAACTCGCATTCGCAAGTTCAAATTAACTTCAAAAGTCTTGGATTGCCTCAGAATCAAAAATCATCTGAGGCGAATCCGTTGGACTCAGGCTTTAAGCCCAAGAGGCCAGAATCAAAATTCAACCTCTTTGGCTTTCAGCTTTGCCAAGCGGTTACTGACACGCTTCACAATCAGGATCATCAATGCTGCACGCCTTCACTTCGGGTTGACGATCGACCAAGATCTCCGAAGACGAACTTGCGTTCTTCATCCAACGTGGTTGTACGCCGAACTTATTGATGTCGACCGTTGATTTCTCAACTTGCGTCGCACCCAAAGAACGGAGGTAGTAAGTCGTTTTCAAACCGGACTGCCAAGCAAGTTTGTACATGTCGTCCAACTTGCGGCCACTTGGCTGACCCAGATAAAGGTTCAGCGACTGTCCCATGTCAATCCACTTCTGACGACGACTGGCACATTCAATCAACCACTTCGGTTCAATCTCAAATGCGGTCGCGTAACGCAGTTTGATGTCGTCAGGCAAGCCAGGGATCTCGCCCAAGGCACCATCGTAATACTTGATTTTCTCAAGCATATCGTCGTCCCATAACCCAAGGGCTTTCAGTTCGTTGACCAGGCGTACATTGACCTGCACAAATTCGCCAGAAAGATTGCTCTTCACAAACAAGTGTTTGTAGGTCGGTTCGATTGACTGAGTCACACCGATGATCGTGGAGATCGTCGCGGTCGGAGCGATTGCCATTACATTGCTGTTACGCATGCCGTGTTTCGCGACGTGATCGCGAACAGGCGCCCAATCCATACTGGCGTTGTCGTCCATTTGAATCTCGACGCCACGTTCCTCTTGAAGAATTTTGACGGTGTCGATCGGAAGCAATCCGCGATCCCATTTCGAACCTTCGTAAGATGAATAGGTGCCGCGTTCTTCCGCCAGACGACTGGAAGCCATGATGGCGTAATAGGAAATCGCTTCCATACTGCGGTCCGCGAATTCGACGCCTTCGGGGCTGGCGTAACTGATTCCACATGCTGAAAGTGCGTCTTGGAAACCCATCAGTCCCATGCCAACGGGACGATGACGCTGGTTGGCGGTTTTCGCTTCAGGCGTAGGATAGAAATTGATGTCGACCACGTTGTCCAACATGCGGACCGCGGTGTTGACCGTCTCTTCCAGTTTCTCCAAGTCCAATTTTCCATCGGTAACGTGGTTCAGCAGGTTGATCGAACCAAGATTGCAAACCGCAATTTCTTCAGCCGAGGTGTTCAGCAGGATCTCTGTGCAAAGATTACTGCTGTGGACAACGCCGGTGTGGTCTTGCGGTGACCGGACGTTGGAAGGATCTTTGAACGTGATCCATGGATGACCCGTTTCAAAGACACGCGTGAGCATCTTACGCCACAGATCATTCGCAGGGATCGAGCGATGAAGTTTCATGTTGCCTTCGGCGGCCTGTTGTTCGTAGTACGTGTAACGCTCTTCGAATGCCTTGCCGTAAAGGTCATGCAGATCAGGCGTTTCGTCAGGGCTGAACAACGTCCAATCCTCCTTGTTCATGACACGTTTCATGAACAAATCCGGAATCCAGTTAGCGGTGTGCATGTCGTGGGTGCGACGGCGTTCGTCACCGGTATTCTTACGAAGGTCCAAAAACTCTTCGATGTCCAAGTGCCAAGACTCCAGGTATGAACAAACCGCGCCTTTGCGTTTTCCGCCTTGGTTGACGGCTACCGCGGTGTCGCTGACGACTTTGAGGAATGGAATGACGCCTTGGCTTTGTCCATTGGTGCCGCCAATGTGCGAGTTGGTCGCGCGAATGTTTGTCCAGTCGTTGCCAAGGCCACCGGCCCATTTCGAAAGTTTCGCGTTGTCGGCGATCGCCTTGAAAATGCCATCCAAATCATCAGCCACGGTGCTGAGATAGCAAGAACTCAGTTGCGGATGCAACGTTCCAGCATTGAACAGCGTTGGGGTCGCCGATGTGAAGCGAAAGTTGGAAAGGATATTGTAAAACTCAATGGCCCGATCGTTCTTCTTCTCTTCCAGCAGCGATAGTCCCATCGCAACGCGCATCCAGAAATACTGCGGAGCTTCAAAACGCCGTCCGTCAATGTGTAGCAAGTAGCGATCATAAATCGTCTGCAAGCCAAGATACGGAAACAAACCGTCACGTTCGGGATCGATGGCTTGAGCCAGTCTTTCAAGATCAAACGATTCCAATTCAGGAGTGATTCGTTTGGCCGCGATTCCTTCGCTGATGTAGTCGGCAAAGTTATCGCGATAAGTTTCCGCCAAATTGCCATCGCTGGCGGATTTGTCCAAAGACTCACGATAAATGATGTTGAGTACTAAGCGGCCCGCAACGGTATCGTAGTCAGGATCATTTTCGATACGGGCACGAGCGGCCAGCACCATGGAGCGACCGATTTCGGTGGGCGTGATTCCGTTATAGAACTGCTTCTGAACTTCGTCGATCAATTCATCTGACGAACATGTTTCGTCAAGTCCCTCGCAGGCAACCTTAACCTGGCTACGTAGGCGATCGAAGTCCAAGTCTTCCATCACCCCATCGCGTTTAACCATCACGCTAGGGAACGGGCTGTCGCTTTCCATACGCTCTTCAGCGCGTAGTCGACGCATTTTTTCGTGCTCGGCGCGATAAAGAATGTAGCGACGGGCAACCGCGAAATGGTCGGCTCGCATCAGTTCTTTTTCAACCAGATCTTGAATCTGTTCAACAGAAACTCCCTCGGTTGATAACGCCAGTGCTTTGACCGCGCGCACCACGCTGTCGGTCATTTGTTGAATCTCATTCGTGAGACTGTCTTTGAGCAACGTTGCATTGTCCAGTTTCATCTCCGCACAAAAAGCTTTCTCCATTGCACGGGCAATCAAAGATGGCTCAAACAGAACGGCGCGGCCATCGCGTTTGCGCGTCACGAGTTCTAATGAGACCGATGATTCCACTGAATCAGTTCCAGTTGACTCTAACATTCCTTCGTACTCCTTTTGGGTTTCCATGACCTCAAACGCGTATTGGTTGTTCACCAAACGGCTGAGTTGTCTTGTTCATTCAATTTAATGATTGAGGGGCGTGGCAAATGATCACGCTTTTGAGAGTTCAGAATCTGAAGGAAAAGAAGTAGCCGACGCTTCTGTCGCTGCCTGAGGATGACCTTCCAATAGCCATCGGGCCTAAACCGGCTCAAGATTCCGTTCCTAAAAGCTCCTTCTCTACTTCTCCCTTAAATCATTCCGTCGTTAGTCTGGGGTAGGCGAGTGACACCTTTGGTCAGCAAAACCAAAAAAGCAATCATTGCCAGACTGAATCACCAATTGGTTGGTCAAACCGTTGGGTGATCATCTCATCCTGTCGCGAGCACAGTGTCAGTTGATAATTTAGGGTGTCTAGATCAAGTTGACTTCAAGAGAACTACATCTAGTGTTTGATCAGTCCGAGATTGACGCCGCTAGCGTCATTTCCTATGTCGCGGGGATCAATATATCGTTGTCGCTGAAGGTGTCAACACAAAATGTTGTGCCCTTTTCGCTAGCACACTACAGGCGGCTTGAATGATGCGAAAGAATAGTCGGCGAAAATCGGAATGGGAGAAACACAACATGTTGTGTGCGTGATCAAAAAAAAATCTGCTTGCTGATTTGTAGGTGCAAAACAAGACTACCCATCTTCTGTAGTTGCACTGCGTTGACTGACCTGATGGTAGAGCGATTGAAATCTTTGAGTTGCTCAGCTGCGCTTCTCAATTGAGACGCTTTATGAAACTTGAAACTACTTACGTCGAAGCATATTCAAAGGGACGTAGAACTTTGAATATCTCTTTCCGTCGGTGTATTTGGTTCCTTTGGGGTCGGCGACCAGCACCGTCGCGCGTTTGGTGATCCGGTTGATGATGCCGGTTAACGATCGTCCGCCAACTTCAAAGCAGACGGTATCTCCGGTAGCAATTCCCAGTTTCTTCCTGGCTAAATCGCTTGGAGTGAGCAAGCGATGGTTCGATTCGGTGTGACCAAAATGCCGACGGGCATACCTTTTGAACTGGCTGCCGGCGCAGTTGGAATCGGAGAACAGCAGCAGTTCGGCCAAGTGCAACATCTCGTGCTCCATGATCCTTTGAAGCGCCTGCAAGCGGTTGTGGCACACCAATCCACCGACCTGCGCGGCTGAATCTACCTTGAATGTGTCAAACAGCGGACTGGTGGCAATCGCAATTTCGAATTCAGGAAGCGCTCCTCGCCGGTTCTCGCGTTGCATGGTTGTCATGCCACCGCAGCTGGTCATGCGCGTCGATAGGCGAAAAGATAGCGGTCTATCGGACGATCGTTCACACAATTGGCCAAGCAAGCCATCGAAGATCTGTTCGTCGGTGATCTGGAATAACATTCCCAGATCGGCGTTAGAGATTTTCTGAAACTGGGGGCTGCTGAAGTTCGGGGAATTCCTCAGCGCGAATTCGAAGATTGATTGCTGGATCTCTTGCGTTTGTCTCAGCGACCTTTGGCGGCGGTTGATCAAATCGGTAAGCGATTGTGCGATCATGTCGTGAACCATGGAAGAATCTTAATTGACCAAGATCCTAATAGGAATCAGCGCATAAAAAAAGCGGACTGCCGTAACAGTCCGCTCCGTCTATTTAATCTTTGCTCAAAGGAAGATTAGTTGCTTCCATCAGGAGAGCCACCACCGTCATCGCTGTCACTGCCAACTGCGATTGCCGTTGCGACGCCAGCCAAAAGACCGATGCGAGCCAAACCAGACCCACCAAGTATTCCTCCGCCGGATCCGCCGAATAGACGACCGCCGCCGCGACCGAACAGTCCTTTGCGTCCACCGCAGCAGCTTGTGTTGCAAGAACCGCAAGTGCTGTATCCGCTGAAGTTACCCGCTGATCCGCAAGAACCACCAGCAGCAGCACCGCATCCGCAAGATTCGCCTGCGTACTCGATTGGAGCTGAATCGTAAGCGTCTTCGTAAACGATTTCGTCACCAGCGTAGGAAACTTGATCGCCAACGAACCCAGCGTCTTGCTGACAAGTCAAGCAAACGTCAAGTGAATCAGAAACCATGCCATCGCTGTATGCCATGCCGCTATCGAAAGGGATGTCAGCAGGAATATCTTGAAAGGCCACAGGAGCGACTGGCTCCAGAGAAACAGGAATCTCTTCGCTGTCGGTTACGACAGAAGCGATGTCCTCAACAGTGGCTGCGTCTTCAACAGCTTCGAAGCTAACCGCCGCAAAACCGGTAGGTCCTGCAGCAACAAAGTCGTAAACACCTGGCTCAACGTCTTCGATTGCGAAGCTACCTGTCGCGTCAGCTGTTACTTCAGCAACTTGCTCGTTGCCTTGGATTAGGAAAACAGAAGTTCCATCAACAAGAGCGATCTCGCCCAACATTGGAACAACGTGACCAACCAAGATTCCGTCTTTGACGCTGACCTTGTTTGAACCGACAACTTTAGCGGCCTCTTCTGAGACGACTGCGTTGTCCATGATTTGCTGAGCAATGTCAGATGGCAGTTGCTTCTTCAAAATTTGCTTAACTACTGCTGCTTGAGGAGAAACGGCAGCCGCTTCCATCAAGTTCACAGTGTCTGATCCGTTGTTTGCAACAACGCGAACGCCGTAAGCCGCAAATCCGCTTTCGCCAGTTGCGACGAAAGAGTAAACGCCTTCGTCGATGTTTGAAAGAGAGAACAAGCCGTCAACGTCAGTGACAGTTTCTGCTTGAATCTCACCATTGCTGACAAGGAATACTTTCAGGTCGGCCAGTCCGTTAGCTTTCGAGCCAGCATCAATAGTAGCGACGCGGCCTTCAATCGATCCGCTCTCGTTCAGAGAGATCGTGTGGCTGCGCTGAACGCTGATCAAACCAGCGTTGCTAACCATCGAGGTGGTCGCCTCTGCGATTGGAGCATTATCCGTCAAGAACTGATGAGCGGATGCTGCGGCGGTTGCCACAATCGGCAATGCGAACAACATTGCGCCCATTCGGAGAGTTTTCCATTTGTTTTTCATTAAATTACACCAATTACAAGGCTGCTAAAACATTTGATAAATAGACGTTTGAAGCGTTGATAAGTCTGCCAACATATTATTATGTCGGCCCGCTCCAGCTACAGAATATAGCCAACGATCAACCATTCGTCAAGAAATTTTACCTATTACGGGAAGATTGTTGTAAGTTATCTAAAGCGAGCATTCGACTTATTCTTACACCGTTAATCGGCCTTAGCGGTTGTTTATTGCTCTTTAATGCTGTTCTTGGGCGGCTGGTTTCGCTCGGATATTACGCCAATGTCGGGGCTGCTGGCGGATCCATATCGGGATTTAGGGATTCTACCGCTCATCCATGCCAGCCTCCCAGCCTCGACCCCTAACTTCATAGCCACCGCCATGTTGACCGGGTCCTCAGCACGCGCCACAGCCGAGTTCAGCAGCACCGCATCGGCACCTAACTCCATCGCGATAGCAGCGTCGCTAGCGGTCCCGACGCCAGCATCTACGATCACCGGATAGTTTGGCGAGTCTCTTTTGAGATCGTCCAAAATAATTTGCAAATTATTTGGGTTGGCGACACCCAGTCCGCTGCCGATCGGGCTTCCCGCCGGCATGACGGCCGTCGCGCCGGCTTCCTTCAATCGCCTGGCGATGATGGGGTCATCACTGGTGTAGCACAGCACCTGCAATCCTTGCTTGACCAGTTGCTCGGTGGCCTTGAGAGATTCGATCGGATCAGGCAATAGCGAACGACTATCGCCCAAGACTTCCAGTTTCACCCAGTCAGCCCCAGGATTTTCCAATCCTTTAAGAATTTCGCGCCCCATCAACGCGCACCGCACCGCGGTATCGGCGTCGTAGCATCCCGCAGTGTTGGGCAACAACGTGTAGCGATCAAAGTCGATATAGTCCAATATGTTTCGACCTGTTCCGTCGTACAGTTTTTCACGCCGGACTGCGATGGTGATGCACTCGGTTCCCGATGCGGCCACCGACTGTTGCATCATTTCAAAAGATTGATACTTGCCCGATCCGAGAATCAACCGGCTATTGAGAACATGCGTTCCGATGGTCAAGGTTGACTGTTCGTTGGCGATGTTGCTGTCGTTTTCAATTTTCTCAATCATGCCTATCCGCCTCCCACTAACGTTACAACTTCTAGGCGATCATTTGCGTTGAGCATGGTGGTGGCATGTTTCTGACCGGGAATCACTGCGCGATTTATCTCTACGGCGATCGCCTTGGTTCGGATATCCAAAATCTTCAATAGATCCGTCACTGATGAGCCCTCAGGGATCCTGAGCGTTTGATCGTTTACGATAATTTCGATGTTTTCAGGCTGAGGCATCAAGATTACTCATTGGGAATCGGCTTGGATTTAGCCATGGGAAAAGCGGCACAATAGCCCGTCAATGCTTACTTACAGTAGAGGCCACTAACAATCGCCGTAGCACTTCCACCAATCATTTATTCGGTTTCCGCCATATCGCGGGCATGGTAACTACTGCGTACAAACGGGCCGCTGGCTACTTTTTTGAACCCCATCTTTTCGGCCGACTGGCCCAGCCAATCGAATTCTTCGGGCGTTACATAGCGCACAACCGGCAGGTAGCGATCGGTGGAAGGCTTAAGGTACTGCCCCAGCGTAAGGAAGTCACAATCCGCGTCCCTTAAATCGGCCAGCACTTCAAAGATCTCTTCGTGAGTTTCCCCAAGCCCCAGCATCAGCCCGCTTTTGGTCTTAATCTTCGGGTTGGCCGCTTTCACGCGGCGCAGCAATTCCAACGTCCATTTGTAATCCGACTTCGGACCTCGGACGCGCCGATACAACCGCGGCACTGTTTCAGTGTTGTGATTGAAGACCTCGGGTGCCGATTCAATCACGCGATCAAGCCCCGCAGGTGTGTGAATGAAGTCGGGTGTTAACACTTCGACGCTAGCGCCGGTTTTTTCCCGCACCGCTTTGACGCATTGGTAAAAATGTTCCGCTCCACCATCGGGCAGATCATCGCGCGTCACCGACGTGATCACCACGTGTTTCAGCCCCAGCCGCAGCGCCGCTTCGGCCAAACGATCGGGTTCATCCAGCTCAAGCGCCTCAGGCCGGCCTCGTTTGACGGCACAAAATCCACACGGGCGAGTGCACGTGTTGCCCAAAATCATAAAAGTGGCGGTATTTTGGGAATAGCATTCCATCCGGTTGGGACACCGGGCATTGTCGCAGACCGTCTCCAGCTTCAATTCGCTCAGCAGTTCGGTCGTGTGGCCGACGTTGTTGCCTTTGGGAATGTTCCGTTTGAGCCATTTCGGCAATCTTGCCGAAGGTTCGGCTTCGAGCGCGACGACATTGAATCCGCCTCCGCCGCCTCCGCACGAACCACCGCCGCAGCCGCCGGTCGTTGCTTCTGTGCTTTGGGCACCGAGAATGGGAAGATTGTTGGGCGGGCGATTCATAAAGCTACGTGCGTAAAAGAGCGTGATATTGTTCGAAATGATTGTAAAGCGAGTGGGTGAACCGGAACAGCCATAAATTTGTCACCGCCTTTTATTAACGTGGTACAATCAGTGCCCAAATCGCTCATACCCGTTGGTTCTGGCTGAATAAAAAGGCCGTAGAGCCAATTTCAGATCCGCATTTGCCCAAACTTCATGGCCTCCAAGAAATCAAAATCGAAATCAAAGAAAAAGGCCAAAGCCTCGGGGCCGACATCCCAGTCGAAAACAATTTCGGAAAACCGTAAGGCCAAACACCGCTTCGAGATCCTGCAGCAAGTCGAGTGTGGCATCGTCCTGATTGGTCCAGAAGTCAAAAGCCTCCGCGATGGCAATATCTCCCTCAACGAAGCTTACGTGCGAGTAGAAAAAGGCGAATTATGGCTTATCGGAGCCGATATCGCCGAATATCGCCAAGCCAGTTTCTGGAATCATAAACCGAAACGATCGCGGAAACTGCTGGTTCATAAAAAAGAGCTGGAGAAGCTGAAAGACAAAGCCTTCACCAAAGGCCTGACCTTGATTCCGCTTCGCATGTACTTCAACGGACGAGGAATCGTCAAAGTGGTCGTCGGCGTGGGGCGCGGCAAAAACGTCCACGACAAACGCGAATCCAAAAAGACTGCTGATGCTCGCCGTGAGATCGACCGCCAGATGAAGTCAGCAAGCCGAAGATAAAAAGCTTGTTCGACGTCTTCTCCGCGATTTAAATTAGCTACGTCCTATTTACTACATCCAATTCGATTCCCCTATTTCTCTCTTGGAGATTCCTTTGACCAAAGAGCATAACAAGAAACACAACCGTCGGCATTTTCTCAAAGCGTCATCTGCCGTTGCAACCGCGGGAGTGGCAATGCCTTACTTTTTCTCAGGCAAGCCCGCGCTCGCGTTTGACACCGACAGTAAAAACGACCGCGTTCCGATCGGTTTGATTGGTTGCGGCGGAATGGGAACGGGAAACATAAATTCGGCCAAGCAGTGGCTTGACGTTGTCGCCTATGCCGACGCTGATTCGGGCCGCGCTGAAAAAGCCAATCAAGATTTCAGCGAAGGCAAAGGAGACGTTTACGCCGACTATCGAAAGATTCTCGAACGTGACGACATTAAAACAGTGCACATTGCGACGCCCGATCATTGGCACACCAAACCGCTGATCGAAGCCATGCTGGCCGGGAAAGATGTCTACTGCGAAAAACCTTTGACGCTGACCGTCGATGAAGGAAAATTGATTCGCAAAATCCAAGAACAAACGGGTGCCGTTGTTCAAGTTGGAACACAACAACGCAGTACCTTCAATCGGTTCGTTAAAGCCATCGCGATCGTTCGTGATGGGCGCATCGGAAAAATCAAGAAGATGACATGCGGCATCGGCGGCGCCCCAAGCAGCCCCGAAATTCCGGTTGTCGATCCTCCCAAAAATTTAGATTGGGACCGCTGGTTGGGCCCGGCTCCCTTTGCCGATTACCGAGCGACTAAAGAAAAATCTCGTCGGCGTGCGAAGCATTCTAATTGTCACTATGAATTCCGTTGGTGGTATGAGTACTCCGGTGGAAAGCTGACCGATTGGGGCGCACATCATGTCGATATTGCAGCGTGGGCACTTGTCGCCAATGGACAAAGCGACGCAATCATGTCGATCGGTGGTGAGGCAACGCACCCTGTAGAATTTGTGGACGGAGTTCCGCAGCAGACCGACCGCTATAATACCGCAACGAATTTTGCATTGAATGTGAAGTTTGCCGGAGATGTCGATGTTGAAATCAAAAACGGAGGCCCCAATGGTATTCTGATCGAAGGTGATAAAGGGCGGCTGTTCGTCAATCGTGGTAAAGTCACCGGCGCTCCGGTGGAAGAACTCAAGGAAAATCCGCTTCCCGAAGACGCGATCAAAGAAACCTATAAGGGTTTTGATCCGATCGAAAACGAGCGGAAAGCTCATTGGGCGAACTTCCTTAAGTGCGTTGACGAAAAGAAAGAGCCAATCTCTGACGTCCACTCGCACATGCGCGCCCTGAATATCTGTCACTTGGCAGGCATCGCCGCCCGACTTGGCCGCGAAATTAAGTGGGACGACAAAACGGAGCAGATTGTCGGCGACGATGTTGCCAATTCCATGCTCAAACGACCGTACCGCAGCGGTTACGAAATTGAGATGTCGGCTCCCGAGCCTGCCACTGCCAACGGCTAAGATTTTGCTGGCCTCAATCGAAGCATGCATCGCTGATCACAGCCCGCGCTCTCGTCTTCGAGAGTGCGGGTTTTTTCTTGGTTGCTGCGAACCGTGTCTCCGTGGTAGCCGTAGCAACAAAAACGAAGTAAAACCTAGTCGTTCGTACCAGAACCGCTAGGCGGAAGTTCGTCGTGCCGACACCGAAGGAAGTCGCTGTTGAGTTCACAGTTTAACGACAAGCCGGCAGGCGACCGTGTTTGGCGGTGCGAAACGCAGTCGCCTGCCGGCTCATCGTTAAACGGACCGAACGCGTCAGCGCTTTAACCCGTGTGCTTGGGCCAACGCTTTCGAATGAAGACTCAACCGATTCACCCCAACTTGATGCCTGCCCATTTGATGCTTGAAATTCAGAACATCAAAAAAAGCTTCGTCCAACCCGACGGTGAATCGGTTCCCATTCTGGATATCCCCGATTTCAAGATCGCCGCCGGTGAACAAGTCGTTTTGCTGGGCCCCAGTGGCTGCGGGAAGACGACGCTGCTGCACATCATCGCGGGGCTGACCAAACCCGATTCCGGCAAAGTCACCTTGGACGATGTCGAACTGACCAAGTTCTCAGAAGCCATCCGCGATCGAATCCGCGCCGACAAAATTGGTTACGTCTTTCAGACCTTCAACTTGCTGGACGGTTTTTCTGCTTCAGAGAATGTTCTGTTGGGCATGACCTTCGCTCGCAAGAAGCTCGATGCCGCGCGGGCGAATGAACTCCTCAAAGAAGTCGGGCTGGGCCACCGTTTAAAGAACAAGCCCCACCAACTGTCCGTCGGTGAGAAACAGCGTGTCGCCGTCGCGCGGGCTTTAGCCAACGAACCGAAACTGCTGCTGGCCGATGAACCGACGGCAAACGTGGATCCTCAGAACCAACAACATGTTATTGATTTGATTCGCGCAAATTGCCGCAAGGAAAACATCGCGATTCTCATGGTCACTCACTCGCTGGAAGTCGCCAAACAATTCGATCGCGTGGTCAATCTGGAAGATTTAAATCTCGTCGTCAAAGACGCGCGTTCATCCGCGGAGGCCTCCGCGTGAACGTATTGCAAATCGCTTGGCGCAGTATTCAACATCGGGGACTCGGTTCGCTGCTGACCATCATTTCAATGGCGTTGGGTGTGATGATGGTGGTGACGGTGCTGGCGGTGCATGGGCTGATTTCCAAAGCCTTTAACGACAGCAATAATTTTGGCTACGACGTTTTGATTGGTGCTCGCGGCGGCGAGATCCAATTGGCGTTCAGTTCGGTGTACTATCTGACATCGCCGATTGAGAACATTCCCTACGAGTACTATTTAGCCTTCTGTGATAAAGAAACCAGAGAGCAGGAACTGAAGGCGTCGATTGCTTACGCGGCGTGGCAGAACGAAGCCCAGACGTTGCAATTGGCCAACGGTTTGACAGATGGATTGAGTGATTCCTTCTTTGACTTCGCCTTCAACACACAACAAGCCGAAAGAATCGGGCTCGAGCGCGAAGGGCTGTTTGATCACTACACGCACACCGCGGTTCCGATCAACCTAGGGGATTTTTGGGTATCGCCAACCGGCGACGCGTTCCGCTGCGTCGGGACCAAACCCAAATTCTTCACAGAGATGCTCGTTTCGATTGACCCCGAGATCCCTTTTGAGTTCTCCCAGGGACGTTGCTTCGAAGAATACAATAGCGAGCATGGCTATTACGAGGCCGTCATCGGCGAAACGGTCGCGCGGAAGTCGGGGCTTGGGATCGGCGACACCATTCAGCCGACTCATGGAGATCCCAACGCGGTGGATTCCCACATCCACGAAACCGATTTTCACATCGTCGGCATTCTCAAGAAAACGGGAACCGCCAATGATGGGGCTCTGTTTTTGAATATGGAGGGCTTCTTTTTAATGGAGGGGCACGCCAAGAGCCTCGAAGACGATTCCGTATTCGGAAAAGCGAAGACCCAACGCGAACGACGGGAGAAAGAAGCGTTTGAGCAGACACAACCTGACGACGATGCAGAAAATTCCTCCGACGCTGCCGAAGATGCCCAGGAGGTTGTCGCCGACGTCGAGACAGGCGATCAGAGGTCAGAGCCATTGCAGCTTGAGAAACGAGAAGTCACTTCGATCCTGCTGAGGACTTATGGGGGCGAAGACGATGACGATGTCAACGTCGTTGGTTTTATCTTGCCACCGATCATCAACGAAGGCGGGCTTGAAGCGACACTGGACTGGTCGTCCTTCCGTCCGGAGAAGTCTCAGAAGGCAGCCTTGGCGGTGAACCCGGTGATGACGGTGACGGGGTTGTTCACCAAGTTCGTTGATCCGATTCGGTGGGTGTTGTTGGCGTTGACGCTGATGATTTGCATTGTGTCAGCGATTGGGATTCTGGTCGGCATCTATAATTCCATGAGTCAACGAAGACATGAGATCGCCGTCATCCGCGCCCTCGGTGCCAGTCGGCAAAAGGTAATGGGCATCATGTTGTGCGAATCTGTTTTGATGGCCTTCATCGCCGGTATGTTGGGTTGGATTGGCGGGCATACGTTAACCGCAGCGCTCAGCCCGCTGATCGAGGACAATACCAACGTCAGCGTTGGGTTCTTCGATTTCGCGCCCAAGATTCCGCTGGCTCATTTTTGGGGCGGGCAATTTTTGCCAGAGTGGCTCAGCTCAATCGCCGTTTCACCAGAGTTTTTGGTTGTGCCAGGTCTGATGCTGCTGGCCATCGTCGTCGGTATCTATCCTGCGATTTCGGCTTATAGAACAGACGTGTCGAAGTCGCTTGGGAAGTAGATAGGTCTCGCGCGGAGCCTCGACCTCCCGTGCGCGGGGATCGGGCAGTGCAAAAAAACTGCCAACCTTCGGATTTGAAAGTTGGCAGCGTGGTGCGCGGAGACGATTCTTTTCGTTTTACTGAGCCGAAAATGCCTTGCGGACAAGGTCCACAAACTCGGCGCGATAGCCGGTTGCGTCGTACCCGATCGAGCCGCTGGCGATGTCCAAGATCATTTTCGGGTTCGCAGCGCCCGCGTGTTGGGATCCTCTCAGCAGCATACCAAATCCGGCAACACTGGCCGCGAAGCGGAAATCATCCGTAGCACTGGAGAAGCTCTTCTCATCATTTTGAATCGCGAACTCAATGCGTTTGCTCTCGTTCTCATCCGGTTTCTTATAACGCAGTGCAACCGTTGCCAGTTCGCCAGAGTTTGCGGCTTCCGAAAGCCCGCGAGCTTTCACGTCGTCCCGCTTTTGATCCTCCGCGTCTTTGACGACCGTTTGATACTTCATTTCTTGAGGAGCGACAAACGCTTCGGCAGCACCGCCGGTTGGTTCGATCTCGTAGATCGCCGTTACGGTATGACCGGCACCAATTTCGCCGGCGTCTTTGCGATCGTCATCGAAATCTTTGGTCGCCAGCATGCGGTTTTCGTAACCCACCAGACGATAGCTTTTCACTTCGGCCGGATTGAACTCGATCTGAATTTTCACATCCTTCGCGATCGTTACCAGCGACCCTGACATTTGCTGAACCAGCACCCGATGGGCCTCGCGGTTGGTGTCGAGATAGGCGTAGTGCCCGTTGCCGTTATCGGCCAATTTTTCAAGCTTGCCATCCTGAAGGTTGCCCGTTCCAAACCCAAGCACCGTCAGGAACACGCCTTCGGAAGCTTTCTGCTTGATCAAATCTACCAGCGCCCCGTCGGCTGTCACGCCCACGTTTAGGTCGCCATCGGTGGCAAGGATGACTTTATTCACGCCACCGGTGATGAAGTGCTGTTGAGCCAATTTATAGGCCAGTTCAATTCCCGCACTTCCATGGGTCGACCCACCTGGCGTCAATCGTTCGATGGCGTCGTTGATCGTTTTGGTGTTGTCGCCGGTGGTCGGTTCGAGCACAACGCCCGCGTTACCGGCGTAAGTCACGATCGAGACGCGGTCGTTCTCGCCCAGTTGCTTGGTCATCATTTGAAAACCGCGTTTCAACAAAGGCAGTTTGTCAGGAGAGTTCATCGAACCCGAGACATCGATCAAGTAGACGACGTTGGTGGCAGGTCGTTCTTGAACGTGAACGTCTTTTCCTTTGAGCCCAATACGCAGCAGTTGATGAGCGTCGTTCCAAGGGCAACTTGCCAGTTCCATGTTGACTGAAAATGGATCGTCGCCTTGGGGCTGGGGATAGTCGTACTGAAAATAGTTGACCAGTTCTTCAATGCGAATCGAATCGCGTGGTGGGGCTTGGCCGGAGTTCAAAAAGCGACGCATGTTCGCGTAAGAAGCCGTGTCGACATCGATTGAGAAGGTTGAGATCGCGTCACCGCCGGACGCATTGACGAATGCGTTTTCGTGAATCGGAGCATATTGCTCACCTGCCGATTTAATATCGAAGCCCACGGACAGAGCATCGTCATCGTAAAAGCTTCGACCTTGTTCTGCAGCGGATTCGGTAAAGGCAAAATAACTTGTCCTTCGGCGTAATGGCTCATCGCCTATCACAGTCATTTTTTCCAATGTTGGCGACCTGTAGGCCATCCCGCTGCTCACGCCGGAATCTACTGCTTGTGACGAACCTCTAAGACCTTTCTCGTTTTGGATCGCAGCGAGTTGCGTGGTATCGCCAAGCGATTTCTTACGGGTTAAGCCTAACTTTTCTGCATTGATGCCCCACTTGTCATAGTCAGCCGCTTCGATGCGTTTTCCGTCAGGCGTGTAGGGCACCTTCTTCTGCAACGTCTGAGTTACAGACTCTGTATAAGGCACCGAGACGGCGTAGTTCTGAGTAACGTTCGCCGTGTAGGGGACTTCGACTTCTTTCAATTCCCATGTGCCGTCTGCGGCCTGAACTTTTCTCTTCTCCTTTCGGGTTTTATTAACGGGCACAGCACGTGTGCGTGTTTCCACGCGCGTCTTAGTGGTAGGGACTTGTGTTGTCACCGTTTCCATTTTGTAGACGACCTTAGGGCCAGCGGCGTCCTCCGTTGCCGTCTTTGCAGGCTCAGTTTTTACCAAATCAAGTTGCCCTACCATTTCCGCCTGGCCACTGTGATTCACGCCGAATCCTAGATTGGGCTGATACAGCCACCAGCCTCCCGCGGCAACCATGGTGGCTGCCGCAATGCTCATCCACAAACGCTTGCGACCGAATCCGCTGAAAGCTTCCCGCGCTGGCGTCTTCGTCGAAACTTTTTCGGCACTCCACTCCCCTTCCAATTCCGTCAGCAACTGCGTTCGCAATACTTCACTGGATTCGGGGAGGCCATGATCGACTGACCGGCGCAGCAATCGCCCCAGTTCGAACATCGACGTTTCATCGCGGTTGATGCAATCGCCTGACTCAAGCACACGTTCTGTCTCTTCGGCCAAAATTAATTCGCTCATTTCGTCGCGCTGTTTTTTGTTCATTTCTCTTCACCTGTAACTGATGTTGTCTTGATAGCTTTCCCGTTAAGGGCCGACCTGCTAACCGTTTCGTCTTGGCTGGTCGCGCGTTCCAGCCAGCGAGAAACTTCAGGATGGTTTTGCAGCTTCTTGATGCCGCGATGAAGGGTCACTCGTACCGAACCGGCCGGCTTGTCGATCACCTCAGCGATGGCGGTCGGCTTGAGCCCGTGCGACCAGAGCTCAACGACTTCTTGCTCGCCCGTGGAAAGCGTTTCCAACAGTTGCGGGAGGCGTTCCAGAAAATCGTCGATTTCCAATTGCTGCGCCGGATCAAACGCACCTGCTGCAACGCCGTTCATATCGGAGTCATTCAACTGCGGGCGTCTTTGGTTGGACTTCAATTCGTCAAAGATGCGATTTCGACAAACGGTGTACAACCACGGAGCCAGTTTGTTGCTAACGTCTCGGGGATCCTGCTGGCACAGTTTTAGAAAAGTGAATTGCACCGCGTCCCGAGCCGCATGCACATTTCCGGATCGTCCGCCGAAGAACTTCATCGCATACGCCGTCAGCTTGGGCTCGTAGCGATCAAACGCTTCCATCACGAATCGTTTCCGCGCCAGCGTTCTATCAGGCGGTTTTGCCTCGGTTTTCATAGGTTTCATGGTACATCCCGTTTTCGCATTAGCCACAGTTTTGTGACCCGTTCGAATGGATTACGGCCAGAGTACCCGTTCGTTACATGAAAAAGTGCAAATTCTCTCAACAGCGGGTGGTCGAGGCTCCGCCCGAGACATACCCCACGATTTTTACGAATCAAGAAAGAAGAACGCGCAGCAAAACCTATCCAAGGTCATTTGCCCGTCGCATCGCACGCAAAAGCACCGTGCACACAATCGTCTCGCTAAGAGCCAACGACGATCGTCACCGCCATTAAGCGGCGTCTTTGATCCAACTCTCCAACACGCGTTTGGTGGTGTCAGGATTCTGCTCGACCAACTCGTTTAGCTTCTGTTCAGCCTCGCGGCGAGCAGCCTCTTCGGCTTCGGCATTCTCGTCGGCTTGGCGATTTCTAGATTCCAAGGTCGAATTAATTGAGAGGATGTCGGCGTTGAGAGATTCGGTTTCTTCTGCCAAACGCTCGCGCTGGCGTCCGGCTCGATTCATCGTCGAAATCAACAGTAGACCAATCGCCAAAACCGCCGCCGAAGGCCAGTACTTGGCCAGCAACTGTTTGAACTTGTCTTGCCATGCCAATGTCGACACCGGAGCCGATCGAACCATGCGCACTGACACCGGAGCAGCTCCGTGTGCGGACGCTGAATCCGCCGGCAGCAGCGGGCTGACGCGCTGAACGATCTCCGTTTGCAGTTGCTCAAACGCCGTTTGCAATCCGGATGTGCGTTGGGTTGAGTCTTTCAGCTTTTCACGAAAACGAGCCTCAACCAATGACTGGGGAACGGCAACGTCCACGATCACTTTGGTGGAATAGGTTGGGGTGGTGTAGACGACAGGCGCTACTTCGACAGGTTGAGCTGGTAGATCGTTTGGCGAACGATCATAGATCGAAGCAAACCCGTTAGTACCGGCGACAAGATTCGCTGACGAACGATTGGCTTCGACGGTATTGGGGATGCTTGCCTGTGCCGCTTTGACGATTTCCCGTGGGTTCTCCACGACGTCAACTTTCACGGCAACTTCGACGCCCGACAAATCGGTGAGGCTCCGGCGGATGCGATTTTCGAAATAGTTTTGTTGCTCAAGCGCCGGCAACCCGTTCACATGCGTCGCTTGGTTGGCGCTGGCTTGACGAGTGCCGTCGTGGGCATACCCCGAGTGGATGTCGATGACTTGAATTTGATCGGCGGTGATCCCCGCGATCGCTCCTTTTATGATGCGCGTGACGGTGTCGACTTGAGCGGAATCAAGGATAATGCCTTCGCTGGGTTCGATCGAAATCACGGCCGTCTGTGCAGCGGCGTCGAACGCGGAATGAGAATCCGCGACGTCCATTTCAAACCAGGCTTGTTCGACAAAAGGTAATCGTGTCACCATTTTTCGGATCTGTTCTTTCTTCCTTTGGCGTGACAGTGACTTTTGCTGACTGCGCGACATG
>CAKZVF010000031.1 GCA_937921995.1 uncultured Pirellulaceae bacterium | reverse complement strand
CGGCCATTAGTTTTTCGATTTCCAGAACTTGTTCGTAGGGCACACGGCTGCGTTGATATTTCCTTGAGATAATGTCGTGCAGTGTCTCCAAATCTTCCAGCTCGATCTGGGTGGCTTCGGTCCAATCGTCTTCGGATTTCAGACGTGAACGAAGCTTCCATTTGCCCGCATGGCGCGTCGCGGTGACCAGACGTGTTTCGCCTTCTTCGGTTTTCTCACGCCATTCGTGTTTCTTCATGTTCGCTTCATTCAAATGTTAAGAGTTTTGTCATGTGTTACCGATGGCGTAGGTCAAGCATCTGGCCCGGCCGGGAGGAACCGGCCTTACATCTCAGTCGCAGCTCACGACCGCTTGCTCCAGCAATTCCTTCAGCCGAACCGGATCGGTGGCTTCGACTTTGGCTACAAAGCCACGTTTGTGAGCGAACCGAACGTCGTCTTCATTTTCGATCCTCGAAAAATTCAACCGCGGGCAATCTTCGTAGCGTGTCAAACCATACCCTTGCCCTCGCCGATCAGGATACACTAAAGCGTGAACGTCGTTTGATTTTTCTTGTTCGTCGATGAAGGCATAGACGCCAAAGGAGGGGTCAGACGCGATCGCGTCGCTTTGCTCCAAAAACAACGCCTCGATAGGTTCGTCGCCGGTTTCAATGGTCCACCATTGAGCGTGTTGTTTTAAATAGTCCAACCGCTGCCGCAGCGAGCGGACGTAGTTCACGATGTCTTCCCCGACCATACACATCACTTGATAGATCGCACTCGCAGGTAACAATTCGGTGAGTTTAGAAAACCGGTTTAACAGCGTGATATCAATCGGCGAATTAAGATCAGCCAGCGCCGTGCGAGGGATGCCCATCAGTTTGGCCGCTTCGTTGGGACCGCGCGTGTCCAACCATTCCGCCGGACGCAGCCATTTGCAAAACAACAGCGCGTCCTCATACATCCCCAAATCCTGAAGCACCAGCGAAAGCGCACAAAGCGGCGGAGCATCAGGCGGAAACTGATGATGATCGAAATTATTGAGCTCTGCATCGTGAACCCCGCCGACGTCAACAACACAGGTGGCCACGTTGGCCAGATCGCTATCGGCGGGTTCGCGGCGCTCAATGGGTACACCATGCAAATGGGCCAGCAGACAACAGGCTAGAAAATCGTCTTTATGGGCTCCGCCGGGATGGGTCACGATGGTTTGGATAGTCATAAAGTCGATTCGATCTGGATCTGGAAATTCGTTGGGAACAAAAGAAGATAACCGGAAAACGAAAAATTGGCATGGGCCACGCTTGGACAACGCGTTCGACACAGCCAAGTCAAACCAGCCTGTGGCGACTGAACTTATTTTGAACCGGATTTACCGTGCGTTGAAAAGAAAATCTGGATATAATTATCCTTCCGCTTCCTTCCAATCAACATTTGCACGTCTCGCTCATCTTCCAGGCCCTTGCTCATGGCAGCCAAATCAATCACGCATCTTAAAAACGGTTTCACATTAGTCGAGCTGTTGGTCGTCATCGCCATCATCGGAATCTTGATTGGCATGCTTCTACCGGCCGTTCAAATGGTGCGCGAATCGGCGCGACGAATAACGTGCGGCAACAACATCCGGCAGTTCGGTTTATCGATGCACAACTACGAATCGGCCCAAGGGCACTTACCATCGGGCTGGTCCGAAGATGGTTTCACTTGGGGGATCGAAATCCTGCCGCATATCGAACAGCAAAATCTTTACCAAACGATTCAACGAGGAGTCAGTTGGAAAAGCGGAGCGAATGAACTTGCTGCCGCGACGTTGGTGCCCATTGCGCGCTGCCCAACGTCTCCGATCGCTGACCACATTGATCACAACGGGGTTACTGATCGAGTTCCTGCTGATTACCGAGCCAACATAGGTTCCAACGTGCGAGGCGATAGTGGCCCCGCCTTGGCCGATTCGGTTTCCGCGCGCGACGGCGATCTTAATGGTGTTTTCTGGGGCTGCAGTCAAACGAAATTTAGCGCTGTTTCTGACGGTTTGTCCAACACGATTTTAATCGCTGAGTCTCGCACGGACCCGAAGTTTAAAAAGGACGGCAACTCTTCGGACCACTGGTTTATTGGATCACCCAACATTGATGGCTTTCAGTGCGGCGATAGCTCCATCGGCGGCGGAACCGGTGGCGGCGATTATTCAGAGGTCGTGGGGTCGGGAATTGTTGCGATGAATGCACGAATATCTGATCCGTCCTTGCACGGCGCGTTGATGGAAATTTCTCTGGGTAGTTACCATAACGGCGGCATGAACGTGGTGCTGGGCGATGGGTCCACGCATTTCATCACCGAAGATGTTGAAACGACGGTTTACAGGGCCACGTTTTCAAGAAACGGTAGCGAAGTTGAAGTCATTCATTAAAGCCCTGATCACGCGCCGTACTCAACACCATCACCGCGGTACTTTAGCAGCACAGCCCCAATGAATTTCGGTAGACCCAAACGACGATTCCACGGTTCGCTTCTGAGCGGCTTCTTGCTTCACAATGGCTTCTTTTGGGCAAGCCTATGTTCAGCGATCCTTTTCTCAGGCTGTAGCCAACAGCAGCGGCCCGACTATACGCGCCTTGGATTGGCGGAAGTCACCGGCACTATTCGTTTGGATGAAAAACCGCTGGCCAACGCGCATGTGATTTTCGAAGCCCCCGACCAATCGCACTCCTTCGGTAAAACTAACAACGAGGGAAAATACACGCTGATGTTCAATTCCGAACAGTCAGGTGTTTTGCCTGGACAAAAGATTGTACGCATTCAGCTGAAAAGCTTTTCTGAAGAAGACGCTGACCAGCCCTCGGGCGACGAAGCAGCAGACGACCAAGCGCCTGTTTTGGAATTGGCGACCGATTCGTCAGAACTACCTTCGACTTACAACCGTAATAGCCAACTAACGGCGGAAGTCGCCTCTGGTTTTCAAACGATCAACTTCGACCTCAAGTCTGATGGATCGACCCGCTCTAGAGCACAGTAGCGATCGCAAACTTTTTCAAATAACGGATGCTTTTCGTTTGGACGAACTGCTGAAGATTGCGTAACGTGACCATCGAGTTAGAATCAAACGCTCTAACGCCAATCACTGAATCTTTGTTTCGATAGAACTCTAAGACGATATGAAAAACGTGATTTTTCCAGTCCTAGTCACCTTTGCCTTGCTTCCGCTAAGCAATCTCGTCGCGCAAGAGGCTCCCACTTCGATTTCTTCTCCCAACAAGAGAATCAAACTGGATGTCAGCTTAACTCAGGACGGGTCGCCGCAGTACGCCGTGCAATACGATGGGAAGCCGTTGGTGTTGGAGTCGAAATTGGGCCTAAAGTTGGCCACCAGATCTGACCTTGAAAAAGGCTTGTCCATCATCGGAACCTCCACGCGCGGCCACGACGACACTTGGACGCCGGTGACCGGTGAACGCAGCACAGTGCGCGATCACTACAACGAACTGACCGTCGATCTTGCTGATCAAGGTTCGCAAGACGTGCGTCTGCAAATAAAGTTCCGTGCCTACGATCAGGGGACTGCGTTTTGCTATCACTTCCCTGCTCAATCTGACGGTGAGGCGTTTACAATCTCTGAAGAGCTAAGCCAGTTTCGATTTACGGGCGACCACTTCTGCTGGGACACCAAGGATCCGCAAGCCGTTTACCGGCGTGTTCGGATCTCCCAAGTCGGTGCCGACAGCGAACGCCCGCTCTTGGTCGAAGTCGCCGACGGACCCTACGTCGCGCTCGGTGAAGCCCGTCTGGTCGACTACGCGCGGCTGCGTTTCAAAACGCTCAGCCAACCCAACACCTTTGGCATCGAACTTGGCAGTGAAGTGACCGCGACGGCGCCCTACCAATCGCCGTGGCGCTACATCATGATCGGCGACACGCCGGGAGAACTGATCGAGCACAATGAACTGCTGCCGAATTTGAACGACCCTTGTGCCATCGATGACCCTTCATGGATCAAACCGGGCAAGGTAATCCGCAGTGAACTGAATACCAAAACCGTCAAGCAAACCATCGACTGGGCTAAGAAAATCGGTGCAAGTTATGTCTTGATCGACGCCGGTTGGTATGGTCCGGAGAACGACCATAACTCCGACGCCACCACGATTACTATTGATCCTCGACGATACAGCGGTGAACTGGCGATGCAGGAAGTGATCGACTACGCCAAAGAATACGACATTGGCATCATCCTTTACGTTAATCGCCGGGCACTGGAGAAGCAGTTGGATGATCTGCTTCCTCTGTTTCAAAAATGGGGCGTCGCCGGAATCAAGTTTGGATTTGTGAACGTGGGTTCTCAAAAGTGGACCAAGTGGGTTCACGATTCGGTCCGCAAATGTGCCGATTACAAAATGATCGTTGATATTCACGACGACTATCGCCCGACCGGTTGGAGCCGAACCTACCCGAACCTTCTGACGCAGGAGGGAATCAAGGGCAACGAGACGATGCCGACGCCCGAAGAGAATGTCACCCTGCCCTTCACGCGATACCTCTGCGGTGCGGCGGACTATACCGTTTGTTATTACAGCCCGCGTATCCACACCACGCGCGCCCACCAGTTGGCCGCGTCGATCGTCTACTACAGTCCGATCCAGTTGCTGTTCTGGTACGATAAACCTCGAAATTTCAATGACACGCCGGAAATGGAAGTCTTCAAAAAACTTCACACCACCTGGGATGACACGAAAGTTATCCAAGGCGACATCGGCAAATTCATCACCACCGCCCGCCGCAATGGCAAACAGTGGTTCGTCGGCAGCATGAACGCCGGCGAACGTCGACAATTGAACATTCCGCTGAACTTCCTAGAACCCGGAATGAAATACACGGCTTCGATTCACTCCGACGCCAGCCCTGAAGGTGATTTGCCCAAGGAAGTCAAAAGCCAATCAATGACCGTTACGTCAGAAACGATACTCACCGCCGATATGGCATCCAATGGCGGGCAAGCGATCGTGCTTTCTCCGCTAGAAGATTAATCCTCAAACGCAGGTTTGAGCGACACCTCAGCCGATCGCACCCGTTTTATGTTGTTCGGATTAAGGGTTGGCCCCGCATCGGCAGGAGCACCTTGCCGTTACAATCTGGTTTCTCGAAATTAAAGATGAATACCAAGAGCCCTCAGAAAATGATCTCCAAAAAAAATAGAATTTGCGTTGCAATGTTCGCCTTCGTCACGACTGTGATGCTGGTCCGTTACGGCTATTTGTCACAAGTCACCCGCGTCCACGATGAAACAGCTGCGCAAAACATTGTTCCAACGGCGTTTAATCCCGAAAACGAAGAGATCCCTCCCCAAGTCATCGACGGCGACCTAAGCTCCGTCGATTGGCCTTCGATGCTTGGCCAAGACGTCGCGATCACCGGGAATTTGGTGGTGGTGGACACCTATGATTTGGCCCGCCGCGGTCAAGTCGTCGTCGCGCGAGAGCGCCTTTACGTGCCCACCAGTAGCGTCGACCCCAATGATGCCGATGCCGGCGGGACATCGTTTGAAGGTGGCAGCAACGTGGCAAAAGTGGTCGCCGCACAAAAGTTGAACGACAGGGCGACGATTATTATTGACGACGGAGTGGAAGATCAAAACGTTTTTCCACCGCCGCTTTTTCCTGGGCTGGGCAGTAAGTACCCAACGGTGCGCATCGGTTCAGTGATCAACGGAGTTTCGGGAAAACTGGTGAAGTCAAGAAGCAAGCTACTGCTGGTTTCAGACCAACCGCTTCAATACACGCCCGCTCCAAGACCCCAGCGACCCGATGTTGGAGAAGCCAGTGTTACCGTATCAAGCTTCAACGTGCTGAATTACTTTTCGACGATTGATAACGGACGCAACAAAGCGCGCGGTGCCGATTCAAAATCGGAAATGAAACGGCAAGAAGCGAAACTCGTTGCTGCCATCAGCGCTTTAAAATCCGATGTGGTCGGTTTGATGGAGATCGAAAATAATCTCGACGCCGAAAATCGTCTGGTCGCCGCGCTGAACGAAGATGCCGGGAAAGAGGTCTATCAGGGTTGTGGACTTCCCGACCAATTCCGATCGGCACCCGGAGGCGCTGATGCCATCCGCGTTGGCATTATCTACCGATCCGATCGCGTGACACCGGTGGGTGCCGTTTCGACGATCCACGATGAAGCATTTTCCAACGCGCGGGCGCCCGTCGTTCATAGCTTCCAGTCGAAATCCGGTGGCAAACCATTCACCGTGATCGTCAACCACTTCAAATCCAAGGGCGGTGGCAGCGATGCGGATGCCGCGAACAAAAACAAAGGCGATGGGCAAGCGGCTTATAATGCTACCCGCCGTGCTCAATCTTTGGCAGTTTGCAATTATATCGACAAACAAAAAGAGGCAGATCAAAAGGCAAGAATTCTTGTCATCGGCGATCTAAACGCCTACAACCAAGAAGATCCGATTGATGCGATGCGGGCGCGAGGACTGGTTGATCTGCGCGAACAATTGGAAGAACAAAACGCACCTGCCGAACAACCAAGGGACCACTCTTTCGTTTTCCGAGGACAAAGCGGCAGCATGGACCACGCGATGGCGACCGAGGCGCTGGCGGCCGATGTCACCGGAGTTGCAACGTGGCACATCAATTCTGACGAACCTCGGTTTCTTGACTACAACGAAGAGTACAATCCCAAAGCGCTTTACCAAGCCGATCCCTTCCGCAGCTCCGACCACGATCCTGTCTTGATCGGCATTGCGAACTAGCTTGGCCCCGGCAGTGGATGTGACAACGCACCATACCCTTCCCTGCCCTTGAGTGGGAATTCTCGTTGCGAAGTTCCGTTCTGCCCGCGTTCGCCTTCTCTTGAGGCAAATTGCCGATTAGCGCGCCTGTAGCGATCTTTACCCCTAGCTGGTGGGGGAACTGGGCCAATTATTGCAAAAAATCACCTTCGATTTAGCAGTATTCTTCTACCGAGGCTGGGGCAGGACCTACCTTTTCGCGGCTAATTCTAGCCGCACTTACACCAAGAGCTGTAATCTTGGAATCCTTCCAAATCTTTTGCTTGTGCTGACTACATTGTCTCGCTCGTCCATAACAACTAAGACTGCTGATCCGTTGCTCTCGAAAGACGGCATCGAAAACCTGCGTACCCAGCGCGTATGGCGGATGGTCTGGGTTCAACTGGTTACTTGGCTGTTCTTCGCGATTTTCATTTTCGTTCGAGCGATGCCAACACCGGCACTGATTTGTCTGGCTGAGGCCGGAGTCATGTTCGGGATCACGCGTTTGCAACCAAGCTGCCGAGAGAGCGGTTGCGGCTGCGCACTCAACGCCAGTCTAACTTTGTCAGGAATTGGTCTGATTCTCGTATCGTTGTGCGACCCGAGCCTCGCCCGCACGATGTTCTTTTTTCCTGTTTCAATCCTATTTTCTTTCCAGTTGCTAGGCGTTCGCGCTGCTTTTGGTTGGATGTTAATCAGCTTCCTCGGCCAAACCGTATACTATTGGCAAGCATACGGTGCCGCTGAACTATGGCTGCATCGAATTGACGAACTTACGCTCAGCTGCGGGGTGTCGGCGTGTTGGTTTCTGTGCTGTCAGCAAGGTGAAGCGTTCTATCGCGAGCGGACCAAAGCTCTCAAGGATATTAGCGCGCGTCTAAAATTGAAAAGCATCAACCTGGAAAAACTCGCGACCACCGATTCATTGACGGGCTTAATGAATCGCCATCAATTTCAAATCCGCTTGGACCATGCGGTTGCAGACGCAAAACTGAGAGAGGAACAAATGGCGCTCATTGTCATCGACCTCAATGGCTTCAAGCAGATCAATGATACGCTTGGCCATCTTGTTGGGGACGAAGCATTGGTCATGGTTTCGGATCGACTTCGAAAAGGCTTTCCCGATGCCCAAATCGCGCGGATGGGCGGAGACGAATTTTGCGTGATCTTTTCAAATGTTGCCAGCATCGAAACGGGTGAGTCGCTCGCGAAGCAGGCATGTCAAGTTCTTGATGGCCGCTACTTAATTGATGACGACTTAGATCTCGCGCTCAACGCCAGCGTGGGACTTGCCTTGTGCCCAATGCATTCAGAGAACGCCACGAATCTTTTCGCATTCGCTGATACCGCCATGTTTGTCGCCAAAGCTACCCAAACGGGTTTTGCCGTTTATGAATCTCAGATGACCGAAACACTCGTTGGTGAGAGGGAAATGCTGGACAAATTGTCGGTGGCCATGCAAAGGCAAGAATTTTTCCTTGAGTACCAACCGCAGATTTGCCTTCGGACTAACGCCGTCACAGGAGTCGAGGCACTGTTGCGATGGCGATGCGATGGCGAACTGATTTCACCGGCACGATTCATCCCTCTTTTGGAGAAAAATCGTCAGATCGTAAACGTCGGGCAATGGGTTATCTGGGAGTCCTGCCGTCAATTGCGGCAATGGCAAGACGCTGGTATCGATCTGAATGTGTCGATCAATATCAGTGCGATCCAATTTAATGATGCGGGATTTAACGAAACGATTGAGCAACCCATTGGTGAATTTGAACTGTCTGCCAAACACTTGGATTTTGAGATCACCGAAAGCCTGCTGATCACCGATGTACAACAGGCAGTTGACCGCCTCAACCGAATCAAAGAACTCGGGGCAAGCATTAGCATTGATGATTTTGGAACAGGATATTCCTCCTTGGCTTACTTGCGCCAGTTCCCGATTGACCGTTTGAAAATTGACAGGGCATTTGTCAAAGACATCCCCGATCGTGACGATGGCGTTATCGCAACCAGCATCGTCGCTTTGGGCAAAGCGATCGGATTGAAGGTGTTAGCCGAAGGCGTGGAGACGAGCGCTCAACTTGATTTCCTGAAAAACTATGACTGCGATGAGTATCAGGGGTATTTGTTCAGCCGACCCGTTGCAGCTTCAGTGATCGAGGACTTGGTAAAAGCAAATCAATCCACCGCAGCATCACAGCGCCCCCTCTGCACTGCACGCATAGCATTTGACGAACTCCACACTCATCCCAAACTTTAACGTTCCAGTGCAACCACCGAGACATCTACCAGAAGCCGATTGGCGTTGCAGCAAAACGGATCCCCCGAAACTTCCGGTGATGAAACCACACGAAGCATCACTGAGAGGCTGTTATATTTTTGATAACCCGACGCGTAAGCGAGGAATAACGGGGGTCATAGAGCTTCCTCGCTCACGCGTCGGGTTACCATTTGCACTTTCTATTGCAAGGCTTGATAAAATCGCAGCCTCTGAGAGCCCTCGCCTCTAATTCCCTGTGCTCATTTTCTCTTCCGCAGTAGCCACAGTCGCCTCAAGGTAGCCGTTGAACTCCAGCCACGTCGCCAATTGATGATGCCACTTTGAGACGGGAAGTTCAGACGCGCCAATGCCGTAACCGTGCCCGCCATTTTGATAGACGTGCAACTCAGCCGGAACCTTATGTTCCTTGAGTTTCGACAACAGCAACGCCGACTGAGCGCCGCGCATTTTGTCTCCCCACGTTACCGCCATAAACATCGGGGGCGTCTGTGGGGTGACCGTGATCAGCGGCCCCAATTCAGCTTTATCGTCGCGATAGCCGTCGCCCAAATAGGCAGCGTAAATGGGGCAAACAAAATTCGGACGCGCACTGACGGTATCAATTTCATCCTTTGGTTCGTAGCACTGAGTGTCGTACCCCACGGCGGACATGATCGTTAGATGCCCTCCGGCAGAAAATCCCAGCACACCAATTCGGTTAGCGTCAATTTTGTATTTTTCGGCGTCATGACGTACCATCCGAATGGCGCGCTGAACGTCCTGCATTGGTTCCCAGTGCATTTTGTCCTGGCTGCGGCGCGGCACCCGATACTTGAGGACAAACGCAGTAACACCAATCGAATTGAACCACTGAGCCAACTCGACTCCCTCATGCTGCCAAGCCAGCACGTTGTAGCCGCCACCGGGACACACCACGACCGCAGCTCCGTTGGCAGATTCTGTTGGAGCCGAATACACCGTTAGAGTCGGCGTGTCAACGAACAGGATGTGCCCTCTTGGGTGGATCTTCGTCGCCGCGATCAACGCTTTTGCCTTTTCGGCATCGAACTCCACCGCTCCCTCGGGTAAACCGTTGGGCCAGATCGCGACTTCGGTATTCTCTTGAGCGACCGCGGTTTGACTGATGCTCACAAGTAAAATGGCGACGGTACAAATTGAACGTTTCGCCAAGGTTGCCCAAAAACAGATCAGAGGGCGGCAAATGGATTCAGTGAAGTTCATTGGCTAACTCGTTTATCGTTTCGTTTGTCAATTCGTTGGTAGACAGCCGCCACAACGCGGTCGGTAAAACACCGTAAAAAATTATTCTAACCGGTGGCGACGCTGGCGACACTCGCGACCAGACAATTTCAACACGTACGGTCTATTGTCTGGTCGCCCCTTACCACACCTCTCAAAATGCCAAGGACACAGTGAACCAGCACGACAATAAGTGGTAGAATATACAACGATGGCACAAACGGACTCCCAAGCACTTCATTGCTCGCACTCGAACAAAGACCATGCCTACTGAACCACATGCCCGAAGGATGATTGCTGCGGTGGCGATTGCCGCGTTTGCGATCATCTCAAACCTCTTTGGAAGCCAGTTGTCTTGCACTTGGGCAGCCGATGTCCAAAGCCAGAACGAACCAAAACAGCAACAGCTCGACAATAGCGCCACGCAGGACCGGCCAAACATCCTGCTCATTTTCTTGGATGATTTCGGCTGGAAAGACGCGGGCTACATGGGCTCCGATTTTTACGAAACGCCCAACATCGACAAACTTGCTGCCGGTGGGATGATCTTCACCAACGCCTACTCTTGTTCGGCCAATTGTGCACCGGCTCGCGCGTGCCTGCTTTCGGGCCAATACACGCCGCGCCATCAAATCTATAATGTCGGAACCAAACCGCGCGGAAACGCCGCTCATCGTCGGCTCGAACATATCCCTGGTGTAGAGACACTTGACGCAAACATCAGAACTTGGGCTCACCAACTGCAATCGGCCGGATACCGAACCGCCACAATGGGAAAATGGCATCTCAGTAGCGACCCGATCCCTTACGGATTCCATGTCAATATTGGTGGCACGCATGCCGGCGGCCCACCCCGAGGCTACTATCCTCCTCACGGTACAGCCCCCGGTTTGAAGAACGCCCCCAAGGACGAATACATCACCGATCGGCTCAGCACCGAAGCGTGTAAATTCATCACGGCCAACAAGAACAATCCGTGGATGCTGTACCTGACTCACTTTGCCGTCCACACTCCGATTCAACCCAAAAAAGAATTGGTCGCCAAATACGCGGCAAAAAATCCTGGCGATCTCCACAGCAACGTCAAAATGGCGACGATGATACAAGCCGTGGACGATGGTGTTGGCAGGATCTGCGTGACGCTGGAGGAACTTGGCATCCGCGACAACACGGTGATCATGTTTTACTCTGACAATGGTGGCTATGGCCCGGCGACCGACATGGATCCGCTCAAAGGCTACAAAGGCACCTACTACGAGGGAGGACTGCGCGTTCCGTTTTTTGTCAATTGGCCCGGCGTTGTTCAACCCAACAAAAAGACCCCCGAACCCATGATAGGCGTCGATATCTACCCGACGTTGTGCGAAATCAGCGGTGCTGCGCTTCCTGAAAATCAGATCGGTGATGGCGTAAGCTTAGTGCCATTATTCAAAGGTGAGATCGCAAACTTAGATCAACACGACCAACCACGCCCCCTTTTCTGGCACTTCCCGGCATACCTACAATCCTACAAAGGCGTCTACGATGAACAGCGCGACCCTTTGTTTCGATCGCGCCCCTGCAGTGTGATCCGAAAAGGGAAGTGGAAACTGATTCAGTTTTTTGAATCAGGAGACCTTGAGCTTTATGATCTCTCCAGCGACCTAGGGGAAACAACGAATGTGGCCCAGAGCAATCCAACCACCGTGGACGAACTATTCTCGGAAGTTAAAATCTGGCATGCTGAAACAAACGCCGCGATTCCCCAAGCCGCCAATCCCGACTTCAACAATTCCAAAGAAAAAGCCGCAATCGAAAAATTGAAATCGAAATCGGGCGGCAAAAAAGCGCGAGCCAAAAGCAGAAATCTGGATAGCTAATTGTATTTCAGCCTACTCATCTTTCATTCGGGTTCACTTGGCGCAGTACATTGGCTGTCATGGAATTCCATTTTAGATTCCTTGACCGCCAACCCGATTCTCGGTTATCCAATTTTGGTTGCCGTGACCAGCATTATCGCGTTCTTGATGTACGGCTGGGATAAGCGGCAGGCCAAAACCAACGGCTGGCGGGTGCCAGAGAAAAAGCTTCACGGGCTCGCGTTTTTAGGCGGCTGGCCCGGAGCGATGTTGGGTCAAAAATACTTTCGCCACAAAACTCAAAAGGGCGAGTTTAAGATCATGACGTGGCTGGCGGCCGGGCTGCATGTCATTTTGGTGGTGTGGTATTTATACTCGAGGTTGGCTCTTTAGTTGTTTTTTTGAGTCGGTTCTTAAGTCGGTTCTTAAGTCGTTTTTCCAGGAGTGCAGGTAAGGATGACAATGCGATTACTTTTGACACTCTTGTTCATTCTGAGCCTTGGAGCTTTGCCAGCGTGCGTTTGCGGCGATCAAAATTCGAACCAATCTGACGGGCTCGGTAAATCGGACACGCCCCCCAACGTCGTGCTGATCATGATCGACGACTTGAACGATTGGGTAGGAGCCATGGGTGGTCATCCTCAAGTAAAGACACCTAATTTGGACCGGCTGATTTCAGAGGGCGTCCTATTCGGCAACGCACATTGCGCGGCACCCGTTTGCGGCGCGTCGCGGCACGCGCTACTGAGCGGCCTGCGTCCCTCAACGACCGGCTGGTACACCGGCGGAGCGAAAACCAAAGAGAGTTATGAGCGTGTATTGGGCGAAACGATTCCAATGCCGACTCACTTCAAACGCAACGGCTACAAAACGATGGCCGCCGGAAAGATTTTCCACAAAGGTACCAGCGACGCTAAGGACTATGAATTCTGGGATGAAGTCCGCCCAAGATTCAAATGGCCCAAAGAGTTGATCGCACGAGGCCACGGTTATGGCGGGAAGCATTTCTATCCGTTCCCGCGCGACGGTGGAGCGATCTATCAAATGCACCAAAAGGGCGTTGATGGTCAATCTCTGTGCTGGGGCGCATTGGAAAAGGAAGACATCCCAGCCGAAGGCATGCCCGATGAACAGATCGCGCATTGGGCTGTCGAACGTCTAAAGCAAAAACACGACAAACCATTTTTTCTGGCCGTCGGTTTTCTTCGTCCGCACGTCCCCTACACCGCGCCAAAAGAGTACTTTGATCTCTACCCGATTGACGATGTCGATATGCCAAATGTTCCCACCGATGAGATGACAGATATTCCATTGCTTGCCAAAGCGATGGGCTATGGAACGCTCAAAGGTGGCGATCATCAAAACGTGATGGACGTTGGTCCCGAATATTGGTGCGAGATGGTCCGCGCCTACCTGGCCTGTATTTCATTTGTTGACGCGCAGGCGGGTAAAGTACTTCGTGCGCTTGACCAAAGCCAGTACTCCGACAACACGATCGTAATTTTCCTTTCCGATCACGGTCAGCATTTGGGGGAAAAAATGAGCTGGCGGAAACAAGACCTGTGGGAGGAAGCGACTAAGGTGCCTTTGTCCATTCGGTTCCCAACGTCACATGCCGCGACCAAGAAGTACCAAGGCCAAACGAACATGCGTGCGTCGAGCCTCATTGACGTTTACCCGACGCTGATTGAACTTTGTGACGTGCCTCCGGTCAAAGGGATCGAGGGAACCAGTTTGATGCATCGACTGGCCGACATCCCCAACCGGCCATTTGAACCGGTGGTGACCACGTGGCACTACAAGAACCATTCGGTGCGGGGGTGGAAATACCGATACACCCAATACCGCGACGGCTCTGAGGAACTCTACGATCATCACGCCGACCCGGGGGAACATCGTAATCTCGCCAGCAACCCCGAATACGCTAAAACGATCAAAAAGTACCGACGGCATCTCCCCAAGAAAAACGTCGTGCCGTCACCCATGAAAGACGACGGGATCGACTCGTTCACCAAAAAGGTCAAACGACTTCAGTCCGCAGGAATTCCAAAGTGGCTCGGCGGCGAGCTTTCGGTAGACAAAGCACTTTCGAAATAAATTGAGACCACACCCAAAAGAGCAAACTATGAACTTTGGTCGTTATTCTTCTGTTGCCTCAGAACGGTCGCTCCTGCGACGAGCATTGCTGTTGGCAACTAGCCTCTGCGCGCTGACTTTTGTCAAAGACGCTCAAGCCCAGCTGAAAATCTACTACGTTCGTCATGCCGAGTGCGGCCATAACGTCAAAGCCGACTGGACTGGCGTGCCCGAGGATCAGTGGCCGGACTACGTCGGTGATCATGAGAGTTTGACACCCGCAGGAAAACTGGAACTTGCAGCGCTGCCTGCAAAACTTAAGCAGTTCGGCCCCTTCGATTTTGTCGCGGCAAGCCCCGCGTGGCGAGCGCGCAATACGGTGCTGCCGTTTATGAAACAATCCAATCTCAAAGGCGAAGTTTGGCCAGAACTGAACGAGATCTACAACAGTTCGATGGTCCTCTCCACCGAACTGGCTGCACCTACCGCTGAGATTTTTGGCCAAGGGCGTCCGATCGAATTAACCCCAGAAGAAGCTCCCTATTTTTCACTGCGTGACGGAGGTCAGCGTGAATTTCTGGCACCAAAATTCCCCGCGGGACACGTCGACAAGGAAGGCGAGGCCGCGGTCGCTCGCCTGATCCAGCAACGCGTGATTGAGATGATCAAGGACCGTTTTGGTGGCTCCAACAAATCAATTTTGTTATCAGGACACGGTAGCTCCGGCAAAGGCCTGCTCCGGATGCTGACCAACGACCGACAAAGAGAATGCAAAGCCAGCATCGCCAACGCAGGCGTCTGGATGGTCCAACAACAACCCGGCGGCCAATTTGAATTGAAGATGTATAACGACCAACGCTTCGAAGACGGCAAACCCGTCGGTGTATCGAAGCAGATTGATGGGGCCGACTTAAGCAATATCGAGCCCGACAAAACAGTTACTTACAAGATGATTGATGACGTTCCGTTGAAACTGCATTGCTTTGAGCCCAAGGATCATAAGGCGTCCGATCAGGCTCCGGCCGTTGTGTTTTTCTTCGGTGGAGGTTGGAGCGGCGGAAGTCCAAAACAATTCTATCAGCAGGCTCGCAACCTTGCCGATCGCGGCATGGTCGCCATGTCGGCCGACTACCGCGTAAAAAGTCGCAACAAGACGACTCCGTTTGAATGCGTCGCCGATGGAAAATCAGCCGTGCGATGGGTACGCCAACATGCGCACGAACTGGGGATTGATCCCGATCGAATTGTAGCCGCTGGCGGTTCGGCCGGCGGTCATGTCGCGGCCTGCACCGGAGTAATCAAGGGTCAAGAATCGCCCGGCGAAGACCTCACCGTTTCTTCCGTTCCTAACACCATGATTTTGTTCAATCCTGTCTTAGACACAACCGACAAGGGGTACGGATTAAAGAAAGTCGGCAAAGCACGCGCGACCGAAATTTCGCCCTGTCATCACGTCCGGCCAGGACTGGTCCCAACGCTGATTTTCCACGGCACTGCGGATAAAACCGTTCCCTTTGAGAACGCCAATCGGTTCGCGCAACTGATGAACGAAGCAAACAATGTCTGCCAACTTCAAGCCTACGATAAAGCGGGGCACGGATTCTTCAATGGCGTTTTCTTCCGAAGCAAAACAAAAGATCTCGCGTGGTACGAACAAACCATGGAGGAGACCATCGAATTCCTGACGTTGCTTGGATTCTTAAAATGAAGTTTTACTGATAACCTTTGGCTTGGATTGTGAACAGATGGGCGTAGTGACCATTTTGTGCCATCAGTTGTTCATGCGATCCGCGTTCAATAAGTTTCCCCTTGGACAGCACCACGATCTCATCCGCCATCCGTACCGTTGAGAAGCGGTGAGAAATCAAAATGGCCATCTGTTGTTGGGTCACTTCATGAAAATGATCAAAGATCTGCGACTCCGCTTCGGCATCCATCGCCGATGTGGGTTCATCCAGCACCAGAATATCGGCTTGCCTTCTCATGAACGCGCGCGACAGAGCGATCTTCTGCCACTGCCCGCCCGATAATTCGCGACCGTCCTTGAACCAGCGTCCCAACTGCGTGTCGTACCCTTTTTCCATCTGCTGAATAAAGGGATCCGCCATCCCTTTTTCACCGGCCGATTGCTGTTGATCGCGAGCGTCAAAATTATCCACATCGCCGACGCCAATGTTTTCGCCCACCTCCAGCTGATACTTTACAAAGTCCTGAAAGATCACGCCGATCCGTTGCCGCAGCGCCTTCAACTCCCATTCATTCAGGTCTCGTCCGTCCAGCAACACTCGGCCTTCGGTTGGAACATACAGACGCGTCAGCAACTTGATCAGCGTTGTCTTTCCCGATCCATTCTCGCCAACGAGCGCCAGTTTTTCACCCGGTCGAAGATGGAGGCTGATGCGATCAAGCGCTGGAGTCGTTTGGCCGGGATAGGTAAACGACACCTCCTCAAAACGCACCCCGTCGCCAGGGATAGGGCCTGTTTCAGCGGTGCCATCTTGGGTGTCTATTTCTTCTTCCAGAAACTCATAAAGATTCGACAGGTAAAGGTTGTCTTCATACATTTTGCCAATCGCCGTCAAACTGGCCGCGATCGAGGACTGGCCCTGTTTGAAGATCAACAGATACATCGTCATGCCGCCCAACGTGATCCACCCCATCGCCGCCGACCATCCGATCCATCCGTAAGCCGCGTAGAAGGCAACGCTGCTGAGCACGCCCAAAAGGAACCCCCACCCACCACGTTTCAAAGTGAGTGCTTTGTCTTCGGCGTAGAGCGTCTCAAAGATCTCTCGATAGCGACTAAGAAAAAGATCGCCGGTGCCAAAAAGTTTCAGCTCCTTCACATAGTCTTCCCGCGCGAGCAGCCACTCGAGGTAGTTCCGTTTGCGTGTTTCGGGGACCTGCCAACGAAAAAGCCGGAAAGCAGCACCCGAGAAATATGTTTCGACGAAGAACGAAGGCAACGCCGCCACCAACAAACCAACCACCGCCAGCCAAGAAAACTGGACCAGCAACCAGCCGTAGGTCAGCAGCGTGATCCCATTTTGCACCAGCCCAAAGGTACGTGTCACTAAACTCAGCGGCCGCGAAGACGCCTCCCGCCGGGCGCGAGTCAGTTTGTCGTAGAATTCTGAATCTTCAAAGTGTGACAGTTCCAACGTCTGAGCTTTCTCAAGAATCATCACATTGACGCGCTGCCCCAACAGCGCGCGCAGCAGCGACTGCGACACCATCAACGCGCGCTGAGCAGCGGCCATCAAAATGATCAGCACCGCTTCCATACCGATCCACTTCAGAACCATCCAGCGATCGGCCGCCAAATCTGTTTTGGTCGCCAGCACAACCGCATCGACGATCAGTTTGCCAATATAAGCGATGGCTCCGGGAATGACGCCAGCGAAAATCGTCAACGCCAACAGCAGCAGCGTCAGTCCTTTATCGGTGGTCCAAACCAGCCTCAAGGCTTCCTTGCTATAACGGAACACGCCAAAAAATCTGCCAACGACCGAATTACTATCAGAATCATTGGACACCGCAGGAGGAGACATCTATTTCTCAAGTCGCTAAAAATGGTTCGGACAATAAAAGCAACGCATCGTAAAAAATGGTGCTTCAAAAAATTTAATGGTCTAGCTTGCCATCGCCGGTTTGAGAAATAGCCGCCGTCGGTAAGATCAGCACCAGTGCCAGTGCGGCTAAAAAATTAATAGCGTTTCTCATATCAAACCGCGTTTTTCGTTCGACTATATCAAGCGTTCGCTGACCAGTTTAACGTAATCTGCCAGATACAGCTTCAACCAATCCATGTTTGGGTCGAGCCCCCTACGGCAATGTGCACCAAAGCGTTCACGCGGACGATCTTGGCGAAACCACGCTGCGAAACCATGCGATTTGCGAGATTTTGAAATAGTTTGACCGACTTAAATGCGATTAGCCGACATTTCTTAGGTACATAATGCCGATCATTACGTTAGTTTAGACTCAGGCTTGACTTCGACTTTGACACACTTGTTCGAGATGACAAATGTTCAACCGCTGCAGAAAAAACAAGTCCACGTTCTCAAGGATCAATTACCAATCTCTTGAACCGCGCCATCTCCTGGCTGGCGTCACGATGGTCGATGGTTTGCTGACCATCGGCGGTAACCAGGGCAACGATGTCATCGTACTTCGCCAAGCCATCGACAACGGTCCGCTGCTGTTGATTGACAATGGAGTGAACACCGCTCAGTTTGCTCCCGAGGACGTTGAACGTATCGTATTCCACGGCATGGGCGGCAACGATTACTTTACCGTTTTAGGCAACGCCTATACCTCAGGCCTCGATGGTGCTGGGTTTTCTCAAAACAACACTTTCAATAATCTGCAGTCGATCAGTTTTTATGGCGGCAGTGGTGACGACAACTTCGTTGCCCGGTTCGGCGACTTTGGTTCTATCGACATTCTTGCGATCGGAAGCGCTGGAGACGATCGGTTGATCGCAAACTCACTGGATGGTCTGGCATCATCCGGCAGCGGTGACGCGCTGACGAAATTGCGTTTCTACGGCGGCGTTGGAGAAGACTATCTGCTTTCCAATGGCATCGCTGTCGGCGACACACGCCTCATCGGTGGCGACGATGCCGACACGATGTTGGGAGGAGACGCAGATGACGTTTTTCGCGGCGGCAGTGGCGATGATTCTGTCCAAGGAGGCGCCGGCAATGATCTGCTCGTTGGAGACGCCGGCAGCGACTCACTTGATGGTGGAAACGGCGATGACAGCCTGATGGACAATTTTGGCGACGACAATCTAAGTGGTGGAAGTGGCCATGAC
The DNA here is from genome assembly GCA_937921995.1 of uncultured Pirellulaceae bacterium. Taxonomy (GTDB): domain Bacteria; phylum Planctomycetota; class Planctomycetia; order Pirellulales; family Pirellulaceae; genus Mariniblastus. The sequence continues at coordinate 2,474 of CAKZVF010000031.1, read as the reverse complement.
TGGATCTTCGGCGGATCAGGCGCAGACATCATCCACGGAGACACCGGTAACGATCGCTTGCTGGGCGGGGACGATGCCGATTCGATCTTTGGCCACGACGGTAGCGATCACATCTCCGGCGGGCGCGGTAACGATACGATTTCCGGAGGCCGAGGCAACGATCATTTGATCGGGTTTGACGGCGATGACACGATCAATGGCGACAATGGGAACGACAAACTCTTTGGAGGTGCAGGACTGGATCATCTTTTAGGGGATGCGGGGGATGACCTCTTGGTCGGCGGTTTTGGTGATGACACTTTGGTCGGAGCCTCCGGCAACGACCTACTCTTCGGCCAAGAAAACGATGATTCACTCGACGGAGGTATCGGGACCGACTATCTCGATGGCGGAACTGATGATGACCAACTGATCGCCGGCGCCGACGCGACCGCCGACACGCTCAAGGGAAGCGCCGGTCGCGACAGCTTCTTTCCCGAAACCGATGACGATCGATTGGTTGACTTCAATGCTCTGGATGACCAGAAACCATCCACGCAAGATTTAGAAGATGGCACAACGGCGCTGATTGACCGAAACGACTTCAACATCCTTTCGCATCGAGACAATTTCCCTGGTGCACTCAATGTACAAGAAGTCAAAATCCTCATCACCAACGTGGATACAGATTCCCCGACGCTGTATTTCATGAACACCAACAACCACCAGTTCCACTATGGTTTCTGGCGAAATGCCCTTGGCAACACCGCAGGCAGTGGCGTGTTCAATGCACAAACCTATTTCACTAATTCAGGACGCGTCAACGTCGCAGGATCGCTGGTCGCTCACGATAATTACGCAGACGAACAGGGGCTGCGCGGGGCCTTCGCACTTGAGTTCTGGCCAAGCGACCCCATGGCATTCCGGTTTGTTGAATTGGCGTTCGAAATGGTATCGGCAGCTGCGCCTTGGTTGGCCGCTCAACTGCACTTCCACCCCAGCAGCGAAACGATGCGCGAGGCAGTCGCCAATGAACAGGCCCAGTACGACAACTCTAACGTGCGAATCATTGATACCGATGAACTGTTTGGAAATCTGGCCTATCAACCAATGAACCAATCCGAATCGTTTGGAAGATTGGTGTTGGCCGATGGGTCGACGACGTTGACGGCGCGGGACATTCCCATATTCAGCTCGCTTCCCAACGACTTGTCCACCGTTTCAGGAATTATTACAGAGGTCCCTCAGACGCCGCTTTCTCATGTCAACCTAAAGGCCAAACAGAACAACACGCCCAACGCTTTTATCAAAGATGCCACCACCGACCCTCGTTTGACCAGTCTGCTGGATCAGCTGGTGTATCTCAAGGTCGGGCCAACGGGATTTGAAATCCGAGCTGCCACACAAGCGGAGGTCGATGCGTTCTTTGAATCTATTCGTCCCACCGATCCGCAATCGCCGACTCGGGATCTGTCGGTGACAGAAATCCTGCCACTGGATTCTATTTCCTTTTCCGATTCGGATACTTTTGGGAGTAAAGCTGCCAACGTCGCGGAACTTCAGCAGTTAATCCCGACCGTTGCACCGGATGGGTTTGCGATCCCGTTTTCGTTCTACGATAGCTACATGGAGGCCAATGGGTTCTACGACGAAGCGGAGGCGTTGTTGTCCAATCCCGTTTTCTTGGCCGACCCGGCATTCAGAGAAAACGCGCTCAAGGCATTTCGAAAACGTATCAAAAATGATGGCGTGATGCCCACGTGGATCAACGATCGTTTGACCGAGTTGCAGAATTCGTTCCCTGAAGACGTAACGCCGCGACTACGATCAAGCTCCAACGCCGAAGACTTAGTCGGATTCAATGGAGCCGGATTGTATAGTTCCTTCACCCATCATGACGACGAAGGACACATTGCCAAAAGCGTCAAACAGGTCTGGGCCAGTTTATGGAACTATCGGGCGTACGAAGAACGAGAGTTTTATCGTGTCGATCATTTTCAGGCCGCAATGGGCGTTTTGGTACACCCGAATTTTGAAGCCGAACAATCCAACGGCGTCGCGGTTTCCAAGAACATTTTTGACCCCAGATGGGCCGGTTACTACGTGAACGTTCAGGTCGGTGAAGACTTGGTCACCAATCCCAACAGCGCTTCGATTCCCGAAGAACTATTAATCGCGCGTTTGGCGGGCGCGAACCGATATGAGACCCAGTACATTCGATCGTCGAATCAAGTCGACGCTGGCGAACGCGTGCTTTCGCAGTCACATCTTTTAGAGTTAGCAGATCGGTTGGACGAGATTAACCGCCATTTTGCTCCACTTTACGGGACAACATTCAGCGATCCCGATTTTGCTTTGGAGATCGAATTTAAAGTGACCGCTGATGGTGAACTTGCCATCAAACAGGTGCGTCCTTGGGCGGGTTAGGTCGCCCAAAGACTTTTTTCGATTCGATCATTCACGGTCTCTGCAATCAACCCAATGTCGCTCAACTT
>CAKZVF010000030.1 GCA_937921995.1 uncultured Pirellulaceae bacterium | reverse complement strand
TCAAAATCGCCGGCGTCTTTAATATGTTCGTGAACCAAACGCGACGCGACGACTTCGGTTCCCTCGCGGATGATGATCACCAATTTCAGCTGGGGAAAAATCTCCTTCAGGTAGTCAGCATTGGCCGACCGCAGAGAACTGAATGTCGACAAAAATTTCGTTCGCGCTGTGGGCTGGAACATGCGTTGCGGAAACAGCACATTCACCGTCGCGGCGCGGTAAGCGTTCTTAAAACTCTCCAACCCGCCGGGAAGCTCGCGGACGACGTCTGGGCGATTGAGCGTAAATTTAAACAGTCCCGCCACCTCGTTGATATAACTGCTCTCTCGCATGTTGGAGACGATCTCCGGGTGAGCACCGATGGCTTTGGTAACGACCGTCGTGCCCGAACGTGCTTGCCCGTTCACAAGAATCATCGGCATGTTTAGTAAAGGGGGCGGCACGTGTTTTAACCTTCGGAAAGTAAAATCTGAACTCAAGCAACCAACTGGTAAAGCTCATCGACCTGAAGAGAAAACCAGTCGCGGATTGTTTCCTTACCGATGTAAATATTACCTGCTTTGCCCCGTGTGTGAAAACAGGTGGACTTTGCCGATTGGCTATTTGACGCCGCTGGCGTGCCTGAGGCAATCAGAGGCGCGTGTTAATCGAAAGCGATTGTGAAGCTGGGTGGACTTTGCGGCGCGGTCGTAACGATCTAACGGCAAATTTCGCAGATTCCGATTGAGGTTGTTATACGAATCACATGCAATCGAAGGTGCAGTCAAACGCTGCACTTGAGCGACAACCACGCAAGCGTCGCGATTGCCATTGGACCAGCCGGAAGCAAGACCCTTTATGCACTTTCGAATCCAACAGGCCCTCAAGGTCGCTTTGCTTACGTTGACTGTCTTTGCCGTTTCGCCGGCAGATCGTTCGCAGGCTCAGCACGCCGGTCGAAAACAGGAACGCATGACGCCGCTAGTCAAAGCGGTCCAGGAATGTCGTCTCTCGGTCGTCAACCTGCGAGGTAAAAAAACGATCGTCGACGAAAACTCGGCCACCAAGACCAAGCAGGTCAACGGTATGGGGACGGGCGTCGTCATCGACAAACGCGGATACCTTCTGACCAACTACCACGTTGTGCAAGGCGTGAAGACGATTGAGGTCACGACCGGAGACCGTCAGAAAACGACGGCCCGACTGCTGGCTCATGATCCCGAAACGGATTTGGCGGTTTTGAAAATTGACGTTGATCAACCGTTGCCGGTGATTTCAGTTGGGACATCGTCGGATCTGATGTTGGGCGAAACGGTCACCGCAGTTGGGAACGCTTACGGATACGAACACACCGTGACCGTCGGCATCATCAGCCAGCTCGGCCGCACGGTGCAGGTCAACGACGAACAAATTTACCGTAACTTGATCCAAACCGACGCGGCGATTAACCCAGGTAACTCGGGCGGTCCTTTGATGAACGTGTACGGTGACATGATCGGAATCAACGTCGCGGTTCGCATCGGGGCTCAAGGCATTGCGTTTGCGATCCCTGTGAACGACGCGATGAAAGTTGCGGCGAAGCTGATTAAAAAACTGGTTACCGAAGACGTCTATCACGGGATCAAGACACGTACGATCTATGTTGACGATCAGCCTCAATTGGTTGTGTCATCGGTTGAGCCCAATAGTCCTGCGGAAACTGCCGGCATTCACAAAGGCGACCGCATCGTCGAAGTGAACAAAGCATCCGCCAGTCATGACATGCACTTCCACTCCGCATTCGTCGGTGAAGAATTTAGACGTGGCGTAGATTTGACGTTAAGCAGCCGCGGTATCAAACGCAATGTGAAGCTGAAACCAAAACAAGTCGACTCACCTGTCAGCTCGGTGGCTTGGGAAGACATCGGCATCAAAGTGATCGACGTTGCTCCCAGCGAGATGCAGGGCATGCATAAAAACTATACGCGTGGGTTACGTGTTACGGGAGTTCGTCCTGCGAGTCCCGCTGAGGATGAAGGAATTTTGGCCGGTGACATCATTGTTGCGATGCATGGTTGGAAAACCGAAACGACGGAAAATCTTCAGTTTGTGCTTAATGAGGAACTTGTGCGAAGTCGCGGTGACTTCATGTTTTACATTCTACGAGATAAAGAACCGTTTTGGGGTCAAATGCGAATCGCTGAACGCGATACTCTAACGCGATAGACGCATTTTTGTGCGTTGAAAAACCGCTAGAGTGGCGTGCGCGTTGGACTTGCCCCAGAAAAGTTCTTCGCCGGCCGCGCTTCCCCAGGTTCTACCCAGAAACCGCCTGCTAGGTTCCCCAAACCAGCAGGCGGTTTTCTTTTTTTTTTAACCGCTCACGACCTTGACTTTAATAACTCATTGTCGCTCCGCTTTCCAAGCTGATAGCGGGTAGCGCGTTTGGTTGAGTTTCCGGCAATGCGGTAGGGATTGGAACGCTTTTCACATCGACGCGCTTACGATTCGGAGAATCGAGCGACAATCACCGTGAGCGGTTACCTTTTTTTATCATAAGATTGTGGTGAAGCACCTATATTAAGAGATATCGACCTCCCACGGCCTCGGCCAACCGGTGGCGTTTGAAATTATTCACGACAATAGGTTTCTGATGGAACGCGCATTTATTGATTGGCTCAAAAGCCAAACGGAGGCTAATCGCCACCCGAATTTGATTTTGGGTATTGGTGACGATGCGGCGATCGTTGACTTGCAGGATGGTTCGACCGTGATCTCAACCGATATGTTGGCCGACGGTGTGCATTTTGTGGTGGGGCAGACGCCGCTGAAGTTGATCGGACGCAAAGCGCTGGCGGTCAACCTCAGCGATCTTGCGGCGATGGGGGCTCGGCCCGTTTGTGCCGTGGTCAGTCTGATGCTTCCTAAGGCGTTGGGGATCGACGAGGCAAAAGAGATTTTGACGGGGGTTTTGCAATTGGCAAACGAGTACGGCGTTGCGATCGTTGGTGGCGATACTAATCGCTGGGACGGCCCTTTAGTGATCAACGTCGCGATCACGGGACTGGTGGATCGCGTTACGCCGCCCTCCAGCACTTGGCGGCTGGACGGGGCTCAAGCGGATGACGTGATTTTAGTTTCGGGCGATTTTGGGCATTCGATCAGTGAGAAACATTTGACTTTCACGCCGCACGTGGCGTTGGCGCTGTTCCTGCGAGACAAGTATTACGTGCACGCTGCGACGGACATTACTGATTCATTGACGATTGATTTGGCTGCGATTGCAAAACAGTCTGAAGTCGGTATGGAATTGGATGCGGCTGCGATTCCCATTTCGAAATCTGCCCTCGAAAAATACAAAAACGATCCACCGGCGGCATTGAGATCGGCGCTGCAGGATGGCGAAGACTTTGAACTGGCCGTGGTGGTCGATAGGGAAACCGCCAAACGCATCGTTGAAGATCCCGAATTACCCTGTAAAATGACGGCCGTAGGTAAGATGACGTCGAAGAGAAAATTTGTCTTGGTTGATCCCAACGGGACGCGCGGTTCCTTAGAGATCAAAGGATATGAACACGATTAGCGTAACGCGCATGTTGAGCCTTCAAAAATTCTTCGGCAAAACCCAGCCTTGCGGTCGGCGTGACGACAGTAAACCCCATGAATGAACCTTTGAAAAAGACATTAGTTTCCAACAGTCTCGACCAAACGTCGGCGATAGGCGTTGCCATCGGCCAAGCGTTGCAGCCATCGACGTTGATTGGATTGGTTGGGTCGTTGGGGGCTGGCAAAACCAATCTGACACAAGGGATTGGCGAGGCGATTGGCGCGTTGCGGACGGATGTGGTCAGCCCCACGTTTACGATCTGTGTGCCGCATCACGGTCGCATCAAAATGCTGCACTTGGATGCTTACCGGATCAAAGATGGCAGCGAAGTCGATGAACTGGCGCTTGACGAGGAGTTGGAGGAAGGCGCGGCGGTGGTCGTTGAATGGGCGGACTTGATCGAGCGTTACCTGCCGGAGATCGACGTGATGATCATGATCGAAGCCGTTTCGGAGACGCAGCGTCAATTGGAATTTGAGGGACGCACCGAAGCGGGCCGGCAACTGATCCAAACGCTGCCAGTGATGGTTTGAAGTGAACCGAAGTCAGCGCCGCTACTTTTGATTGGGCTTCTTGGCCAGTTCTTTTTTAAGTTCCGCAAAATCGGCCGCGTTCAAACCAAACAGCTCCACCAATTCGTCGACGATCTCGTCTTCTTCTAGATTGCTGTGAATGTGGTTGCCATCTTTATTGATCAGCATCGTTGTTGGATAGGCTTTGATGCCGAACTTTTCTTTGAGGACGCTGTCTGGGTCGATGACGTTTTTCCAAGGTAGCGGCTTCTTTTGATAGAATGCGTTCAGCGTTTTAGCGTCGTCCAGTGGGACGCCGATGATTTCAAATCCATGGTCTTTGAAGGCGGCGTGGATTTTCGCCAGCTTGGGAAGTTTCGCAACGCAGGGTGCACACCACGTTCCCCAAAAATCAAACAATACGACTTTACCTTTGTAATCACCAAAGGAGATCTTTTCACCGTCAGCGGTTTCGCCTTCGAAGGAAGGGTCTGACAATGTCGGCGGCATTGAGGCCATTTTTTTGTTGTAGGCTTCCGTCTCTGGTTCGGAGACGCCATCAAACTTCCACATGCCGTCGGTTTCGACGAAACGATAGACCGAAGCTTGTCCGCTTTCACCGAACGTTTTGTCATTGGCGGGCGTTATCGCCACGAATACTTTGCCTTCGGACTCGTATGCCTTCGCGGCATCGCCTCGGAAATTGAAACCGTTCCAAGGCATCGCAGCAGCGGCGTTGAGAAGTTTGCCCAGTGTCGTTAGTCCCGCTTCGTTTTCAGCCAGGGCCTTAAAATTTTCAAAGTGCTTGGCATCCGAATTCAAGGCCTCCCACTCGGTCGTTAACTGAGCCTCATCGAGAATCGTTTTGAACTCCTTTTTGAAGTTATCAAATTCTGCGGGAAAGGATTCGTTGATGGATGGGTCGGCCAAAGAGATCGCGATGGTGGCGATGTCCCCAATGACTTCGGTTGCGCCCTGTTCGGTCATGTAAGCCCGCGCGATCTCGAATTCGCCGGCAGTAACCGATTGGTTCATCCGTTGGAGACTTGCCTTCGCTGCTTCTGTCGGTGGTCGACTGTCTTGTGCGTTGGCGACGTGCAAAGTCGCAAAAACAGAAAATAAAACGGGAAGAGCTAGCAGACGCAAAAACATGGCTTGTCTGATGGGTTCAAAATTGGATGAATTACCGGTGATTTTTTACCTTCACTGAAACGATGAATATAGCTTAGATCGAGATTGGCTCGAAGTGCGATTTGGGCAATCATCGGTGTGCTGGGCGACAATAGATAGGTGGTTCTGTGCCACCGGCGACGGAGTCTCAACCCAGCTAAAAATTCGATATTTACGCCAAAACGTCGTTGGTGGTACTATTGCAGCGTAACTGGGGCAGGTTGGCCAATGTGCGCCGCTCTGAAATGACACGATGTCAAAATTGATCTTGCAGGATGCATTATGGCTCGAAGACGCCGAAGAACGACCCGACGTAGGCGACGTAGTAGTTTTTTTCCGCTGGTGCTGCGCGTCATTGCGATCGTACTTATTGGAAGCGTGATCTATTACCTGATGGGTGGATTCGGTGCGCGGCCGGTGATTACAGAAAACGTCGCGACAACGATCGGCGACAAAACCGCTCAGGTCGGCAACGCTGCAAAAGCGACTTTGACCAACTCCAAAGACGTTCTGGTTACAGCCGCTTCGACCGGCGCGAAGTCGGTCGCTGATTCTGCCAAAGCCGCCACGCAAACCGTTACCGACGCCGCCACGCAGACGGTTGCCGGCGCCGCAACGGTGGCCAAATCTGCCGTCGCTGGTGATGTTGCAAGCGTGTCAGCAAAAGCGGACTCCGTCGTCAACCTGCTGACCTTCGGAAGAAGAGCGGTCACATCGCAACCGGCGGCTCTCAACCAAAACAGAACCGCGGCGGCCAACGTCTCCACCGGCGGCGAAAGCTTCATTCAACCGCGCACTCAAGAACGCACGCGGCAGCCACAAGGGCCTTCGGCGAACCAAATTTTCAATTCGATGATGACGGCTTACGCGCACGCACAGACCTATTCTGATAACGGGGAGATACATCTTGATTATCGACAACAGGGGTTGGCCAAACGCGAAGTGATGAAATTTTCCACCGCATGGGATGCCAAACGTGGGGCTTGCCGAGCCGAATTGTTTGAGACGAAAGTAATCTGCGATGGGTCTCTGTTGACATGCTACATCTACGACGTCGATACGAAAAATTTTGGTCGGCAGCAACTCGTGATTCCGGTGGAAGGTAATCGTCAGCCGCCGATCAGAAGACTCGTTTCCGATGATATCGCGCGTAGTTTCGTGTCCGGTTCGCAAGATTTCCCGGTTCGCAATCCTCAGCGCGGTGACGGGGATGTTCTGCTGCCGCCCGCTTTGGCTTTGCTGTCGGGCGATGTGGAATCGTCTTGGTTGAATCGCGCGTCGACGAAAGTGCGTTTAGAAGATGCAACGGTTGATGGTGTCGACTGTTATTGTGTCGGTTCGGGTGTTGACTCAGAATCGAAACTGTACATCGACAAAGCCACCGCGCTGATTCGCCGAATTGATTATCCCAAGCAGTTGTTGATTGGAAACCTGTTGGCTCGGCCGGACGTGAAAGAGATCGCGCTTTATGCGACGTTCGGTGACGCGCAAATTGACCGCTCACTGTCAACTACAGATTTTAGCGTGAAGGCTCAGCCCGGCGCAACGACGGTCCGTCAATTTGTTGAATTGGCTCAAACATTGCCTTCGGACTTCTTGGGCAAAACCATTCGCGATATCGAATTGATTGATCGCAATGGTGGTCCTTTCAACGCGGATAAATTTCGAGGCCAAATCACAACGATTGCTTGGATCGGCCACGAGCTGTGGATTCCCTTGGTTGATCAGTTGAGCCAAATCAAACGCTCGGGGTATCAGGATTTCCAGTTTGGCATCGCCTATCCCGCTACGATGTTGTCGCCGGCGTCCAATGAAGTGCCTCGTCCGGTCGACGAATTACGATTGAAAGAACGGCTGGGAATTCCTCTGTTGTTGGACTCCGGTGCTGCCGCGGAAGCGCTGCAATTGAACGAACTGCCGGTGCTGTTGGTGTTTGATCAAAACGGCAAAGTTCAGTTTGTGCGTTCGATGAAGGATCAGCAATGGAGTGATGAGCTAAAAACGGTGTTGGGTCGTTTGGCCAAGGGTGAGGACATCGCTCAAGAGATGTTGAATGGATATTTAACTCATTTGGATGACTACGATGCAGAATTGCGGCGAGTCAGCGCTGACAATCTGTTGGCTGGGAAATCTATTGCGGCAACTGAACCAGCAGCGCGGCGAACGCCAGTCCGCGATACCAAAATCAAACTGACTCCCAATAAGAAATGGTCGCAGAAATCCTTTGAAGGGCCGGGAAACATTTTGATTCTGCCAACGGGCGTTTTGGGGGAAGCACGGTTTGCGATTTTCGATGGCTTTCAAACTTTGAATCTGGTTGATGATCGAGGCCGTGTTTTGCGGCGAGAGAAATTGGACATTCCGCAAGACCAAGGGGTGAGCCTGATCCGAATCAGCGGAGGCAACCGTGGCGTCTTGGCGGTTTTTGAAAAACGCGGCAGTCAAGTCCACTTCTTTGATCGTAACTTGCAAAGGATCACTAGTTTTCCAAAGGCTACCGAAAAGCATAATGGGATTTTGGATTGTTCGCCGATTGGTCAGAACGATAAATTTCTACTTTCCTTCAACGATGACCATGGCGTGTATCAGTTTGATCCGCTTACCGGCCATGCAGAAGTGTTCGCAAAAGTGGTGGCAGCCAAGACGGCTGTTTTTGACCGCAGTGTTGTTGGTTTGGTAAAAGGTGAAGTCGTCGACCTCGAACGTGGCGGTGTTCTGGTTGGGAATGGATCGGGCGACCTGACGGCAATGACCACCATCAACGAAAGTAACGATCATCTCGTGGCGACCGTTCGGTCGGCTGCTGATCAGTGGGACGCGGTTAGTTACACCTCTGATTACAAATCGCGCTGGTCAGTTCCCTTGAATTCGCAGTTATTCAACAATGAAGTTGAATCCATTTCCGGCGTGACGACCAACAGCGGGGAAACTTACTGGGCATTTGTCGACAGTGGGAATTCGGTGTGTCTGATTTCTGATAGGGGGACTTGGTTGGGTGATTTTGAAGCCGAAACAGCCATCCACGGAGTCGCCTTAGCGACGCAGGGCGACCAGGTTGACCTGGTCGTTTCGACGGCGGATAAGGTCGTGTGTTGGGCGCTCAATTATCAAGCGAATTAAGGCCTTGGGCTTTCCAGAACTTTCGTGCAACGCACTTTTGGTTTATCGTGTTGGATCAACCAACCGAAATATCAAAGGTGAAGCATGCTGGGTGTCATCGACTGGGTCGTGGTCGCGATATATTTTCTGATCCTTGTTGGGATCGTCTATTACACGGCGCGTAAGCAGGATTCGGCAGAGGATTATTTCTTGGCCGGTCGCAACGTCGGCTGGTTCGTGATTGGTGCGTCGCTATTTGCGTCCAACGTAGGATCCGAACACATTGTTGGTTTGGCCGGATCGGGTGCAACTTCGGGCATGGGGATGGCCCATTGGGAGCTTCATGCGTGGGCGCTGATCATGTTGGGGTGGATTTTCGTTCCGTTCTATTACACGTCGGGCGTTTCGACGATGCCGGAGTTTCTGGAGAAGCGGTTTGGTTCAACCACGCGCTGGGTGTTGTCGCTGGTGTCTTTGGCGGCTTATGTGTTGACGAAAGTTTCGGTGACCGTTTACGCCGGTGCGATCGTGTTTAAGACACTGTTGCCCGAAACGTTTGGAACGCCGGAGAATGCATTTTGGATCGGCGCTTTCACGACCGTCATACTGACGGGCTTCTATACCGTTTTCGGTGGGTTTCGCGCGGTGTTGTTCACTGACGCTGCTCAAGCGTTCATTCTGTTGATCGGTTCGGCGCTGATCACGGTGATCGGATTAAACAAATTGGGCGGCTGGAGTGAACTGCAAAGTTTTGCTTCCAACAACGTCGCTGATTTTGCTTTATGGAGACCGATGAACGATCCGGATTTCCCTTGGCTGGGAATTTTGATGGCGTCGCCGATCATTGGAATTTGGTACTGGTGTACTGATCAGTACATCGTGCAAAGGACTTTGGCGGCAAAAAATCTTTGCACGGCAAGGCGCGGCGCGATTTGGGGCGGGTTCTTGAAGATCTGGCCGGTGTTGATCTTTCTGATCCCAGGATTGATTGGCGCGGCGCTACATGAGAAAGGCGTCATTCAACTTCCGTTAAATTCTGAGGGCACTATTGATGGTGATCGCGTGTTTGCCACGATGGTGGTTGAGATGTTGCCGATTGGATTTCGCGGTTTGGTAATTGGTGGATTGTTAGCAGCGCTGATGAGTTCGCTGTCTTCGCTGTTCAATTCAAGCGCATCGTTGTTTACGCATGATGTTTATCAAAAGTTGTTTCCCCAAACGTCTCCGTCACGATTGGTGTCTGTAGGAAGAACGGCAACAGTCGTTGTTGTCGTACTGGGAATGTTGTGGATCCCCGTGATGGCTGAGTTTTCAGAGAAGGTTGGGCTGTATAAATACTTGCAAAATGTGCAGGGGTATCTTGCCCCACCGATCACCGCGGTCTTTCTGCTGGGATTGTTTTATTCCCGGACCAATTCAGCGGGTGCGATTGCTGGACTTGTGCTTGGTTTCGCTGCGGGAATGGGGAAACTTGCGATTGAGATTTTGTACCAAAACAAATCGGAATGGGTGATGGGCAACTCTTTGCTGGAGGCGATAGGCAAGTTTAATTTTCTATATGCTTCTGGAGTTCTGTTCGCGATTGCGGTCGCACTGGTTCTGATAGTTTCCTGGGCTACTGCGCCACCGCGTCAGCAGCAAATAGAAGGACTTACCTTCGCCCAGATGGATCGAGCGACCGTAAGGGCAAGTTGGGGATGGCCTGAAGTGGTGGCAACGGTTGTAGTTCTTGGCGCGACGGCAGGATTCTATTTGTATTTCAGCTTCTGGATCTAGAACCAACGCTTGGTGAAAAAAAGCTCTATCTCTAAATAGGTGGTTCTTCAGGCAACTTAACGGCATCCGCGTAAATCGCGCTATTGGTTGTAGGGCCAGTTTCTACCGGCCATGGCCCACCGTTACCCCAAAAAGCCGTTGGTCACCGGCCCTGCGAACTGGATCAGGGGCGGAGCGTTCTTGCGTGTGGGGAAAGTGAATCTGCGCGATTTCGCGGAGCTAAGATCATTGATACCGTCATTCAAATGATTGTTTAAACGCTCTGTCCTGTTGGTGATCTTGAGCGAATCTTGAAAGAATTGAACAAATAGGAGCATCCAAACGTACGCGATGAGCGAAAAGGGAGCAGCACAATACTGAGGGTAAACGTCGAAAAATGCCGGTGTTTTGTGATGTAGTGGTTGTAGCCATTGGTTGTTTCTCGATAACTTGTTTGGCCAAAATCCTCAAGTAATCGCTTTAAACAATGGATTATCGCAGCGCCGGAGTTAAACTGTTCCGGGCAAGTTCCCCTTTCGTTTTGGCGAAGGGATTCTTGTTAGATAATTTACGTAAAAAAACCAGCTTTTGACTAATTGACAGCGTATGAGCCCCAGCTAGAATGCGGCGCATGGGTTGTTTTAGGCCCTAATAGCAGGTTTTTAGATAGATATAAGCTTGCGTCGCTCAAACTTTTGTTAGTGTCGCTTGATTTTCTGAATTCTTTGATGTCACAACGTAGTGGCATTGTTTGAGTATTTTTTGTTCGAGTCTCGTTCGAGGAGGACCCTTTTATGTCGCAACGTTTGTTGGGCATGTTGGTTGCAGTCGGTTTCGCAGTAGCGACACCATTCGCAGCTAACGCTGACACACCATGTGGATGTGGCCAAGTGGCTGCACCATGTGGAGATTGCTACGGTAGTTCCGTAGTTGACCCGTACGCGGGTGGAATGATCATCGATGGAATGTCTGCGGGCGTTGTATCAGGTGAG
>CAKZVF010000029.1 GCA_937921995.1 uncultured Pirellulaceae bacterium | reverse complement strand
ACGTTGCCGTCAATGTAGTCGATCGTGTGCAGTTCGATTTCATGATCAAGCTTCAATTGCAATTGGCGCCGGGTGAAGTCGGGGATGAGGACTTCGTAGTGGAAGGGTGGGACTTCCAGGATCGCGATGTCTTCACCGAGTTGTTGAAGTTTGCCGGAGATTTTGGTGATCATGTAAGACTGTTGGGGCGTATGGTTAAATAGTAATGACACAACGCAATGGACAGCGCGTCCGCAACATCGGCCGGTTTAGGTATTTCGTCCAACTGCAAGTGGCGTGTCACGGCCAATTGCATTTGGTTTTTTGGAGCGCGTCCGTTGCCGGTGAGCACGCGTTTGACTTGCGTCGCGGCATAGCTGTTGATTTCGATCGAGTTGACTTCCGCAGCCAGACAAATCACACCCCGCGCGTGGCCCATGATGATGGATGTTTTGGGGCGTTCATAGTGGCTGTAGAGTTCTTCCAAACCCATGCAGTCAGGTTTCAAAGACTTGATAACGTCATCGACACCGTTGTAGATCGAAGCCAGACGCTTCCCAAGCGTTTGGGTGCGTTTGCTGCGGACGACGCCGCCTTCGATGATCTGCGGTTGATCGTCCTTAACTTCAATCAGCCCGTATCCGGTAATATTCAGCCCAGGATCGATGCCGAGGATACGGTGGGTCGTTTCAGGCGTAGACATGATGGGCGTAGGTGAAGGTCGAGATAGTTTATATTTCAGAAATCAGTCGGTGTTGGGCGGTGCAAGGAGGCAAAACCTATCGGACCTGCATCAGCAGCGCGATGCATTGAGCCTGCATGATCTCCGAGCTACCCACCGGACCAACGCCTTCTCCTGTTTTGGCTTTCACGCCAACCTGTTCGGGAGCGATTTGAAGGATCTGGGCGATGCGATCGGCGATGGGTCGTTTATGTGGTGAGAGTTTAGGCGCTTGGGCGAAAACGATACAGTCCAGATTCGCGATCTGAAAACCGGCGGCCGCGACTTTTTGCATGGCGGCTAATAACATGTCGGCCGAATCACGATTTTTGTTATCGGGATCGGTGTCTGGAAAAAGTTCACCAATATCTCCCATCGCCGCCGCGCCCAAAATGGCATCGGTAACCGCGTGCAACAAAACGTCGGCGTCGCTGTGGCCGTCCAGCGATTTTTCAAACGGTACATCAATCCCGCCGATGCGCAGTGGCCCGCCGTTTTTTAAGCGATGCGTGTCGTGGCCGATACCAACGCGCAGAAACGGCAGCGCAGGGAGGTCGTCGTTCATCGAAGGTACTTTCTGTTTCAAACCATGAGAGAGATGCTGAAAGATCTTAAAGTTTATGCGTTCAAATTTCCATTACCATTGGCGTCCGCGGGTAGGCGTCGTCAGAGAGGAAATGGATCAATTTCAGCGTTTGAAACGCGTCCAGCCATTCGTGAAAACGCTGAAGCAGCATTTCATCGTCGCGCGAGTTGGCACGCAGCTTTGGCCATACGCTCTCAAATTTTCTGCCAACCAACCAGTCCCGACAGCTTTCAGGGACGTCTCTCAAAATGTCTGTCGCGGAATGGGAGACTCCTTTTTCCACCGCGTCCAGCAACAAACCCAGATCCCGATAGCAATGATCGTGGTAGGTCAACCATCGCCCGCTTTCAACGATATCACCGACCGCTTTGCCTGTTCCAAAGGGAACGCGATCCGAAACGCGGTCGGAAGGGAATACAAACGCGTCTTCGATCATTTCGATCGCACAACCCGTTTTGCTCAGTTGCTGCAGAAGATAGAAATCCTCGCCAGCCATCCGGCGAACATGGTAGCCGCCTGATTTTATGTAGGCTCCTTTGGTGCACACAATCGTCGAACCAATCGCATACCAAGCATGGGGAGAGTTCGCCTCTTCCAGTTTCTGGCGGTGCCTTTTTAGATGTTGTTCGTAAATTTCAATGGCGCGTCTTTCATCTGGGGTGCCGCAATGGCGATGCTCGAAGTTCACGTGGCCGGCTTGAAAGCCGGGGTGTCGTGCGGTGTAGTCAAAAATTGCGGACAAATAATTTGGATCGACAGGGCTGTCCGCATCGAGGCTGATGATGGGGGCCGTGTCGTCAACGAAAGCCATTGCGACGGTGCAGGCTTGATGCCGAGCCAGACCGACGCCAAATTTCTCTGGATAGGCCCTTGGGCCGTTGGCGTGATCCAGCCACGCCAACGGTAGCGCCGTTTCGAATTCTGCAAGCCACCTTAGCGTTGCCAAGTTATTCTTGTTTGCCATCGAGGCGCGCTGATTCACGTTGACGACAATCAGAACATCATCGCGCAGCGGTCCGGTCGCTTCGAGACTTTTGAGCGTTTCTGGAAGTGCCTCAAATTCGTTGCAACACGGAATCGCAATGACAGCCCGATACTGGTCTTTCAATGCGATGCGAGACTGCAGCGCGGCGGTTTCGGGAGGACTTTGGGCCATTGCGGCGTGCTCAGATCATTCACAAACTGGCAAGCCCCAACGGCTCACCTATCTTGAGAGACAATCTTAACACACCATCGGCCCGCCGAAGCAAAGAGGCGAATCGTTAATCCGATGAGTTACTACCTTGATCAACCAACCCCACGGAAAATGCATTTCCTTGGTATTCATTTCTTCTCAGATAGTTGCCGCCGGTGCTTGGCGAAAAGTAGGCTCCAATGCCGCTGTTGAATGAAACCGTGTTGTCGGCAAGGAAATTTCTGTTGGAGTTATTGAAAACGACACCAACACCTCCGCTGCGTTCAATCAGGTTGCGGGAGAAAAATGAATCATCAACGCCGAAAGCCAATAAACCAAAACTTGAATTTTGGTCCGCCGAATTGTTCGAGAATCCGCAGCCTTGGCTGTTCACCAGGATGTAACCCATTCCATTGTTGTTAGTAGACAGGTTGTTTTCGAATCCCGAATTGGAACCAATAAAGAACAGTCCAGCGCCTGCTCGGTTGTTGGTCGCTTGGCAATTACCGACGAATCCGTTGTCAGAGAATATTTCGAAGCCCGCGCCGCCATTGTTTTGTGAGCGGCAATTGAAAATGTAGAACTGATCCACTCGATTCAAGAATACCCCGCGGCCTTCATTGCCGATGATGTCGGTGTTGACGACGGATATGTCTCTGGCATCGACCATTCGGATCGCATCGCCGAAGTTGTCCCTGAACTGGCAATTGTAGATCCGCAGGCGACTGGCTTGAGAAAGCGCTTCGACTCCGCTGATTCCTCTGGCAATTTCCAGGTTGATGATACGTACATTGTCGCCGTTGACTCGGATGACGGGACGATTTCCTTGGGCGGCCATCAGTCGCGCGTTGACACGACCTCTAATGGTCAGTGGTTTGTCGACAAAGAGATTCGCATACCAGTCTGCCGATCCCAGCACAATCGTGTCGCCAGCATTAGACGCCGCCAAGGCTGCGTTGGGCGAAGAATACTGCTCCGGGACATATCGTTGTCGTGGAATAGAGACTTTGAAATCGTCGAAGAAAACAACTTCGTCCTTGCTGTTTTGCCAGGTCGAGCCACCGCCGAAAAACGTGCTGAAAAAGAGGCGGTCAATTTTCAAATCCGGCGTGTTGCGAAATTGAATGTTGTCTTGATCCAACACCAAGCGACCATCAAGCCAAATCTGAATGATGCCGTCGCGGACGCCTGGAGTGTTCATTCGTACGCGCTGACGAAGCGTGTACCAGACGTCGGATTCCAAACGGGATTCCGAACCGTCGGGTTCAACCCAAAACACTTCGTCTTCCTGACGTCCGTCTTGTTCAAATCCTGAATGAAGATGTTTGGCGTAGGAAATCGCTTGGCTTACCCTTTGTTGAGGCTGACCTGAATCGCCTTGAAAACGGGTGCGCCACATGAATCGTCCCGACCAACCACGGACACCGTCCGCCGGAGCGCTGCCACTGGGCGCCGAACCACCGGCGAGCCCAGGAAGTTTTCCGCCGCGTACGAAATCAAAACCGGCCCCAAATTTGACGCGATAAGTCAAAAACGCTTCTTCGACTCCATCGAACTCGGCGATCCACTGAGCACCTCCCAGTCGCGGGCCAAAACTGCCGGTGGGGTACCCAACCCTCAATGAGGCTCCGCTTCCGCCAAAAGCTTGGCTTCCGGTGACTATACGTGTTCGACCTTCATCGACGCCGTTAGTGAATCGGAGTTCGCCAAAGTCTTCTTCGACTTGGGCCTCAGAATAAGCACCTGATCGGTTATTAAAGTTTACTTCCAATACGGTTTGGCCGTCTGCCGAAGCGCCATACCAAGAAGCAAAAACAAGGGTTGAAAAAAGCAGAGCAGAGCGGAGGCTGAGGAAGCCAAGATGTGAGTTTGTAGACATGGTTTCAATTCAAAGGTGTAAAAAAGATGATCCAACACAGACGTGTTTTTGCGCGCGTACCACGCGAGTTCCGACAGACGAAACGTTGATTTGCATGCTAATTGGACTCTGTAGAAAAAGGCATGGATTTCATGGAAAATCCTCAAAATCCGGTTGACTCACCCATCAAGAGCCCAATTTTCAGCCCCCGCCACTGACCAAAAGCGGCAGTAGGTTCGACCGAAGGATGCATATTTTCCTTCGTTTGGGTTAATAAATCGGTCCGTCAGAGGTATGTGTGAGATCTAACACAGGCGCGTCTGCTAAAGAGGATCAGGTCCCGATGAGAGGGGCGGTCTGAAGATCTCCCGCGGACAAAACGATGCGTCTTGGGTCAACCCTAAAATGATCCAAGCTAGGCATGCTCAACGGGGCATGAACAAAGGGGCATGCTGGATCGGGAACATTGAATCTGAGTAGGTTCGCTTCACCGGGGGTCGGTGGGGGTGATTTCGATTGGCATGCAGGCGGGACCCGAGAAACTCTCAAAGGCACCTAGGGATTTGCTCACGCAAACAGATGTAACGGCGACATTTAAACGCTCAACGATCACCGAAAATTTACATGCTGATGTGCGGAACTTGCCAGCCCGGTCGTGGCAAGACCCGTTGGTCGTTTGCTCTACCGTTGGCCGACACTTATGATTCCCGGACCGGCGTGGTTGGGACGATGCCGGTCAAGCCTCCACTTTGAGAGTAAAACGAAAATTTATGAGCAAGCATCCTCTGTCCAGCCGCCAGCGATTTGAGCAATACAAACAGGAATTTCTCAGTCGCGGTAAGGATTCAGAAAAAGATCGAGATTCATCTGATAAAAAACGCCAACGGAAATCTCAACGCGATCGGTCCAGCTGGACGCTGATTCGAGAGTTTTTGAGTTTGCTGAGCGACCATCGCGGCTCGATCATCTTTTCCATGGCGACACTAACGGTCGCTACGATCCTTGCCCTGATTCCTCCGGCGGCCGTCAAATTAGTAGTCGATTATGTGTTGGCTCAACAACCGCTTCCGGCGGATCTGCCGACGTGGATTCCACGCGCGCCTTGGCCTTTGTTGTTGTGGATCGTTGGCGGCATCCTTTTTATTTCCATGGTGAAATTGTGTTTGCATATTTGGGGCCGCTGGCACGCGACGCGCGTTACGAAGTTACTGCAGATGTCGATTCGCAAACGCGTTTTTGAACACGCGGCGCGATTGCCTCTGCACCGCATCCAGGAATTGAAGTCCGGAGGCGCAGCCAGCATTCTGCGTCAGGATGCCGGCAGCGTGGGTGAACTTGTTTTTGGCATGCTCTACAATCCGTGGCGTGCGGTGATTCAGTTGATCGGTAGCTTCCTTGTGCTGGCTTGGGTGGATTGGCGTTTGCTGATCGGGGCCGTTGCGATTGTTCCTTTGGTTTACTTTACTCACCGGACGTGGATCCATCGAATCCGACCGCAATTTCGACGCGTGCGTGCCCAGCGCGAAGAAGTCGATTCGCTGACGACCGAATCCTTTGGAGGTGTGCGCGTGGTGCGTGCTTTTGGACGCCAACATGCCGAAACCAATCGCATCATGCGCGGCAATCATGTCATGGGACGACAGGAATTGTATGCTTGGTGGTGGTCGCGCGGGATTGAGATCGTTTGGGAAACGGTTATCCCGCTGGCAACGGCAGGTTTGTTGATCTACGGCGGTTGGCGAGTGCTTCAGAACGAGCTGACGATGGGCGATTTGATGATGTTTCTTGTATACGTGCTGATGCTGCTTGGACCACTGGCAACGCTGGCCCAGAGCGCTGCGGCATTCCAAAACAGTCTCTCGGGATTCGACCGCGTTTTGGATCTTTTAGAGGAGCCGCTGGAAATGCAATCCGGTCCAGAAACAACTAAGTTCCAAAGGTCAGATTTCATTGGTGCGGTTGAGTTCAACGATGTTAGCTTTCGCTATCCCGGTGCCGAGGGCTGGGCACTTGAGAACATCGACCTTGTGGTCGCGCCAGGGGAGACGATCGCGCTGGTAGGTCCCAGCGGCGCGGGAAAGACAACGATTTGTAATCTGGTCGCGCGTTTTTATGACCCAACAAAAGGTGGCGTTTTGGTCGATGGAACGGATCTGGTTCAGTACGATGTTGAAAGCTACCGGCGTTTGACGGGAATTGTTGAGCAGGATGTTTTTCTGTTTGACGGAACCGTCGCTGAAAACATCGGATACGCAAATCGCCAAGCCACCGCTGCTGAGATCGCCGTTGCGGCTAAGATCGCCAACGCGGCCGAGTTCATTGACAAATTGCCTGACGGTTATGACACGACCATTGGAGAACGTGGCGTTCGGCT
>CAKZVF010000028.1 GCA_937921995.1 uncultured Pirellulaceae bacterium | reverse complement strand
TGGGGGGGCCCGAAGTCGCAATACTAACTCTTTGAGAGGTTAGCGCCGAAGGTCAACTCGATGATTGGGACTAAGTCGTAACAAGGTAGCCGTAGGGGAACCTGCGGCTGGATCACCTCCTTTCTAAGGATAAATTTGATTGTTTCGTTTGGTTAGAAGCTTGCTTCTGCCAAAGGGTTCAATTCAAACTGACTACTGATGGTGACATCTTTAGTTATCCGTGGACGTGATCTTGTGTGAGTTGCTGTTGCTGATCGGTGTCAACCGGTCGATTTACAAGTGACTACCTGAGGTCAGCGGTGGAAACACCGCAACTACTATATTGATAGAAATGCCCGTTGCAGATGAGCCAATCTGTAACGGGTTTTTTCGTGCGCGGTCGGTAACCAACAACAGACACTCCCGGTGGTCGACGCCCAACCGGGATGCCGAAGCTCCGCCTGAGACCTACGGCTGCGCTGCAGAATATAATTATTAGGTCTTGGGCGGAGCCTCGACCTCCCGGCGCATCAACCAGTTTAAAATATCCAACAGAGAAAAAACGGGGGCAGAAACTATTCCGCATTCTCGGCGCTTCTAAACACGCTAGGAACACAAGAATTGTTCCCGTTCGAAAAAATCAACTTTTCGAACTCGAGGTGGTACAATAAATCGAAGGAGAAATCGAATGTCAAATACTACTGGCCTCGTAAAAGATGCCACCAAAGCAATTGTTGATGCGCTTCCCGACGGTACGTCATGGGAAGATATCCAATATCACTTGAACGTTCGCCAGAAAATAGAAGCTGGGCTCGAAGATGAAGCAGCCGATAGGTTGATCGACACCGATGAAATGCAGCGTCGTCTGGCAGAACATAAAGAGAAAAAGCCTGAGGCAAATTCTTGATTGTCCGCTAGACTGAGCGAGCGTCAAAAGATGCTCTTCTCATTTACAATTACGTTGCCGATCATTCCGAGAATTATGCGGACTCGGTATACCCTATTATCCTAAGGCTGACCCAAATTTAGCCCCGGTTGAGATTCGGTTGAACTTTGATTGAGCCGCTTTATTTCTTTGCTTCAGTTATAACGATAGGTGAGAATGAATAAGTCCAACTGTGGTGGGCAAACTCCAATTACAGGAGTCTGCATGAAACCAATTATGCGAATTGCAATCATGAGTCCAGGAAGAACAGCTCAGTTTTTTCTTTCAATCAATACAAAAAAGGTGTGGTGATAATGAATACAACTCGAATGAGGTTCTTCGTTGTTTTTTGCCTGACAATGTTTTCGTGCGGTTTAGCAAGAGGTCAAAGCCGCATTATTTCGATGATATATGACGCTGATTACGGTCACCTTGTTAACGATCAAGACCAGGGGATCGTCGTTGGAGGAAATATTTTTGGGACAGAGTCGTTTGCTACATCACCAGATTTCAATCTTGGCCCCGAAAAGCGAGGCTTTACAACGTTTTTTCCCGCCGGGACAAGCGTGTTAAACGGAAGTACTATCTACCTTGACTTCAATGCTTTGGGCGGAACTAATGATAATAGCGCGCAGCCGATACTAGTTGAGAGCTTGGTCGGCGACGGATCTATCACGCCTGAAGATTGGAGTGGAGGAGAAAAACTTGCCAGCCAGACTTTCCGTACGAATCCAGCACGATTTCATTCGCTAAATGTGACCGATGATATCCGAAGCTTTTATAGTCGGGCAGGCACGTTTTCTGCACTCGAATTCCGCTTCACCGCGACTGGTCGCGACACGAACTATCCTGTTGCAACAAGAAATCTTAGACAAGTTTTGGTAGCTACTGACTATGCACGTGAAGTCTTGCGCAATGCCATAGAGGTAAACCCGATAGCAAGCGGGCCAAATGATGAAATCGGAATAACGGCCAGTTTTCGACCTTTTAGTTCACTTGGAACTGCGTTTAACGGAGGAGTACTAGCTGCTGCGTTGGGCACCGAAAATTTTCGATGGGTGCAAACAGTAGCCTTTCCACCTAGTTGGAAAATATACATTATAAATGGAGTTTTTGATAAGAATTCATCAGACGCGGAAGTTCTACAGGCTCCAAGAACGCGAGTCGCTAACATCCAATTTGATCCAATTACTGAACCTTCTAAAACGTTGTTAATGGTAAGAGCTGACAACGGACAATTTGCATTCTGGCATCCGAATAAACCTCTCCTTAACATTGGCGTTGACAATCAGGATTTTTACTTTACCCATGGAGGATCAGGAGGGGGCCCCATCAAGTTTCAGGACTTTCCCGTTCAACCTGAAGGAATGTTTGCTGAGGGCGAGTATCTTCAGTTTGAGACTTCCCTTGTAGGAGTCCTTGGCGATGGTTCGTACAAAACGTGGGAAAATCTCAATACAAACTTTCGCTGGAAATCTAACACAACCTATCGAGATCCCAGCAACGGCATTGTTTCTCAAGGATTTTTGAGCGCATCAATCGAAGACTTTGAATCTGTGGAATATTCATCAGGCGGGGTTTTCGATATCGAAGTAGTTTCGGTTCCTAGTCTTGGAGATGTCGACTTGAACGGCAGCGTGGATTTTTTAGACATAAACCCATTCATTCAGGTTTTGGCTGCAAACGGGTTTCAAGCCGAAGCGGATATTGATGGCAATGGAGTCGTTGACTTTTTAGACATATTCCCCTTTATTGAAATCTTGGCCGGTCTATAGGGGGACATATCAGGGGACGGGTTCAATTAATTGGGGACGAAAAAGGGGGGACGAAAAAGGGGGTAGGTCCGAATGGCATTAACATCTTCGTAAGTTGTTTGTTGACAAGGTAGATGCGTTGGTGCGACAGCAAGCTGTCGTTGTTTAATACGAATAAAGTGTGAGCCTCGTTCGTACAGGTGATGGATTCAAAACGTCACTTGTCAAAACAGAGGCTCACGTGAGAAGTATTTCAAACATCGTCCGACAATTCAAGAATGATTGGCCCCGTGAACTGACTGCTGAAAGCATCGCTGATGCCTGCCGCCAATGCGACATGTCGTGGATTAACTCGATGCTCGATCCCGTCACGACGATTCAGCTGTTTTTGCTACAGATCTTGCATGGCAATACGGCCATTGTAGAGCTGCGTCATCTTAGCGGAATGCGGTTCACCGCAGCCGCCTACTGCAAGGCGCGGATGCGAATCAACCTAGAAGTCTTCGAGTTACTACTGCGTCGATGCGTGGAAGCGTTTTGCAACCGACTGCCTGAGGACGGCCTGTGGTATAGTCATCAGGTTTTCTTTGTCGATGGCTCAAGTTTCTCGATGGCCGACACACCGTCGCTGCAAAATCAGTTCGGGCAACCCAGTGGTCAGCGGCCCGGCTGCGGCTTTCCAGTTGCTCACTGGCTAGTAATGATGCATATGGGCAGCGGCATGATCATGCGAATGCTGACCTCACCGATGCGGACACATGACATGAAACGAACGGTCGAACTGCATCCTGACTTGTCCGCCGGAAACGTACTGGTTGCCGACCGGGCGTTCTGTTCTTTCCCGCACTTATGCCTGTTAATGGAGCGTGGAGTTGAAGCTGTTGTTCGTGTTCACCAGATGGTGATTGTCGACTTCACTCCCGGTCGGGCTCATGCGACACCCGGTAAAGGAAAGTCAAAAAATCGGAAAGGATGGCCTCGAAGCCGCTGGCTGCGCAGCCTTGGCATTAAGGATCAAGTGGTCAAATGGCTGAAAAACCCCCAAAGCAAACCGGCCTGGATGAGCCAAGCACAGTTTGATGCCTTGCCTGATGAGATCACGGTGCGCGAGTTGCGTTATCGAGTCAACCAAAAAGGTTTTCGTTCGAAAGAGATCACACTGGTTACGACCTTGCTCGACTCCAGTGTTTACACCCTGCCGGAACTGGCCAAGCTGTTTAGAAAACGCTGGGAGATCGAAACGAATTTTCGTCATGTCAAGACGACCATGGGGATGGAGGTGCTCAAATGCAAGACCGTCGAAGGTGTGTTACGAGAGTTGCACGCATTCGCTCTTGTCTACAACTTAATTCGACAGGTCATGCTCAAGGCAGCAGGTCAGCAAGCCGTTGATGTCAACCGGATCAGTTTCATTGATGCTTTGCGATGGATGAAGTCCGCAGCAATGGCGGACTGTTTGTTGCTTCTGATCGTTCTGCCTGAACGCCCCGACCGAGTTGAACCGCGCGTCAAAAAACGAAGGCCCAAGAACTATCGCCTCATGAGAAAACCAAGGGCAGAACTTAAACAAGCCCTGAAATAGCCTGGGGTTACGAAGATGTTAATGCCATTCGGGGTAGGTCCAATAGTGTTCGGCACGAGCTTTGCCGTAAGCGTTCCCTGCTGCCGTAGTACAGTTTGCTATTGACGGTGGGCAGGCAAGTCGCCTAGCGGCGGCGAAGATGAGACCGACGCTTTTGTCGTCGCTTACGCTTGCGGGCGGCTTTGTCCTCCCGCTCGGCCTTGCGGTAAATGCGAACCGAATCCGGATGCTCTGCCGCCCAGTGCCAAGGCAACAATGGCGCGTAGTCCGTCTCGCCAGCAAGCAAACGGCTCAGCACATCATTCACGTAAGCCCAGACATCCAAATCGTTCCGATGAGCACTGCTGACCAAACTTAAAAACGCACTGTTCCGCTCCCCGCCAAGCAAACTGCCGGCGAACATCCAATTCTTACGACCCAAAGCAACCGTCCGCATCAACTGCTCGCACTCGTTGTTGTCCAGCGGCAAGTCCGCATCATCAAGGTAACGCGTCAACTCGGCCCAATGGTTCTGCACATAGTTGAGCGCCTTGCGGAAGTCGCTCTTGGGCAACACCACTTGCTCGGTGCGGGACTCAATCGAAACAAGTTCCGTCTTCATCTGATCCCAGACCGCGCGTTGATGAGCACGGCGATGAGCCAATAACGCATCACCAACCAAGCCTTGCTCCTTCGCCTCGGACTCAAAGTCATAAAGCTCCCAGAACCAATCCATCCACTTCTTGCGAGCGGCCGGGTAGTCGGTCAGTTGCTCGAACTTGCGACGCGCGTGACTATTGCAGGCGGCGCGCAGGATCTTCCCATCGGATTCAATCGCAATGAATTCAAACCCGTGCCAACAGTCGCCAAGGATCGTGCCGGAGTAATCTTCAAAGAACAGTTCCGGGCCGTCTCGATGCCGTGATACCGTAAAGTCGAACAAGTTCAGCTTCACCGTTTGGCCTCGGTAAGCCCACGTCTTGGCATTGATGCTGGATTTATTTTCTTTGAGTGCCTTTTGGTAAACTTCGGCCGCGCGGGCCTGTCGCCGATCGCTGAGGTCAAAGTCAGGCAGCACCTTCGGATAAAGCAACGTCGTCCCGGTGTCATCGCAGGCGATCACACGATCTCTCAGCAGTTGCTGTTTGAAGTAAGCGATCAACGGCTCGATGATGAAGTGGCATCCCTGCAGGATGTTCAGCAGCAGGCTGCGACCGGGCGTCCAACCGCTGAGAGCGAACATGTCTTGCATGCGGTAGAGCGTCAGGAAGTAGCCGTATTTGTGCGTAATGATCTGCGTGGCGACGGAGGTATCGTACTTGTCGCCCTCGACGATGCCGGTGGGCCGCTGGGCAGAAGCGATGCCGCACTGAGGCTGGTTTGAACAGGCGTATTTCTTGTATTTCGAAACGTGGACCTCAAGCGTGGCCGGAATGAGCACCAGCTTTTCGCGCACGTCCCACATGCTTTCGGGAAGCAGCGTCTTTTGGCCGTGTTGCGGGCAGACTTTGGCGTCCTCCGGCACATCGACGATCGTTTCGACGCGTGGCAGATGAGCCGGGAAGGCATTGCTCTTTTTCTTTTTCGGCTGGCGGCGACCGCCAGCGGCGGCGGACGTTTGGTGAGCAGGAATCAGATCGGCTTCTTCGACGGCTTGGCCAAGCCCCTCAGCAGCGTCTGCTCCATCATCGGTGTTGCCGAAGTCGATCCGCAATTGGTCGGGATCAGCGATATAGCGTTCGCTCTTGCGGCCAAAGCGTTCGCGGAAAAGTTGGAGGTAGTCTTTTTCCAGCTGGCGCTTTTTCTCTTCCAGTTGGCGGCGGATGTCTTTCTCGCGGAGCAACTCCGTTTTGGTTTCGGCTAATTCTTGCTGGCTGGCAGCGAGTTCTTGTTGGCTGGTCTGACGAGAAAAGGTACCGCGTAACTATTTAAGTCTCGGTGCAAAAACAATGACCCCCATCCATTTTTGTTTCCATGTTTTTGACTCCTATCGAGCGTTCCCTCTCAGGGTCTCGCCTCAACGCGGTGACTCCGGGACTTCGCTGGCATTTTATTGTCATTAAAAAGACCTGCGTCTCCGTGAAATCATGCCAGCAGAACCTAGGAGCAACACTACGACCGAAGATGGTTCGGGAATAACTGCAGGACTTTTAACCGTCAGCGACGAAGATCCAAGAGACGGATTAAGTACGCTATCCGGAAGTTGGAGAATGCCCTGATTCCCCAAAGACAATTCAATACCTGCTGTACCCGATCCGACTAAGTCGTAAGTTATTTCAGCGAGCAGAACGGCGCCATCTGGGCCTACTTCAGACTCAAAGTGTGGGTTGAACAATTCAGATACGGCGGGGTTAATTCCGTTCTCGGTGACATTAACTGCGAAGAGGTTACCATTAGTACCATCAGCATCAACTGTCAGCACCGACGAATCAAAAGCAGTGCCGCCAATGGTAGAGAATTGATCGTTATATGATACGCCGCCGGTTAGCAAAAGAACGCTTGAGTCACTAGTTGTGAAGTTGAGATCAAGAGCGTCAAAGCCGAACGATCCATCAGAGTAAATGAATGCTGTACCGGACTCACCAACTTGCTGTGCACCTGAGTCAAAAGACACAAACAGCTCCGGCGAAGTCGGGTTCACTGGTGGAATTACTGGCGGTTCTACCGGCGGTTCTACTGGTGGATCCACTGGTTGAAGTGGAGGAAATACAACGGAAGGACCTAAACCACTGTTGGTCAACGACGCATTTCCAAACGAAGGATTAAGCACTTGATTTGGAAGCCTGAAGGCACCTTGATCACCCAACGCCAATTCAATGTCCGAGGTGCCGCTTCCACCAATCTCGAAGTCCAAACGAGCAAGCAAGAAACCGCCGTTAGAACCAACACCAGCGTTGAAGCCAGGATCGAACATCTGCCCTAAGGCAGGGTTAACACCATTCTCTAACAGGTTCACTTGAAATAGATTTCCCGTGTTCGTCGTAGAATCTACTGTAATTTGAGCGCTATTAAATCGCGTACCACCAACGGTATCAAAAATCGGATTGAATGCCTCTCCACCGGTAAAGCGAATCACGCTTGAATCGCTGGCAAAGAAATCCAGATCAAGCGCGTCAAAACCAAACAAGCCATCGGAGAAAAGGTATGCACTACTCGCACCAGAATCCTGAGTGTCGGCGGTTAAGAGAGAATCTGGATCAAAGGACAAAAAGAAGTCCTGAGAAAACACCACCGTGGGACTTACGACCAGGAATACTGCGGCGATCAAAAGCATCTTAATCATGGTATCTTTTTCCGTGCTAAGATCCTAGTTGTGGTAGAGCAAAACCTCCATATATCGTAACCTTTACTGTAGGCTCGTCACGCTCATCGTTGAAGAAAAAGGGCCGAAACGGCCAAAAAAAATGTGCCACACGATCAAGAAACGGTGTCAGAAGTCAGGAGCCCAATTGGAAGATTGGGCATGAAGAATAATGGCAAACCGAGAACTAGACAACAAAGCGGCGATCATGATTGTCATCGAACATCTTGGGGACGTTCAACCGGGACAAAAATGTTCCGCCGTATTCTTTGACCAGGAAAAGATTCGACGGCAGAAAGAGTTCCACGCAAATTTGTACAGCCAAAACGGCGTTCACGATCCCGACACGCTTCATGCGATGGTGGAGGCCAATGTGCCTAGTGACCCTTTTTGGTTGGTTTCAATCAAACCCGCCCAAGGGGCGTTTGGGCAAACGCGCATCGTGCGCGTGGATCACCGAACTCAAAAAGTTCTTCCAGAACGATCTTGATCGCACCAAACACAATCGGTGGATGGAACTTTCTGTCAGATCAAGTAGTGGCTACTACAGAAGATTGATGTTTCCCTTTTATCTTCGTTGGCTCTACTCTTGCTTGGACCGCATCGCCAGACAACTTCATTTGGCTCAGGCCGCTCTTGAATGTTCATCTGCAATCAAGGCAATTGTCTTGGTTCGTTTCTCTGCCACGATGCTGATTTTATTTTCGCGAGCCAACCAACCCACCGCTTGCATGACCAAATCTCGGGGAGCATCTGCCTGTTTGGCCAGTTTTGCCAGGCTCATGCCACCTTGGTCTGCAAGAATACGCCAGACTTCTCCGGCGGTGATGCCCACTTGATCGATTGGAGAATGGGATTGAGTTTCGTTTGTCATTGCTACGCTCCTTTGCGAGTCTCTTTTTCGGTTGAGAAATTTGAGTAGCGTCATTCTGAACTCCTTCTGCAGAACTGTCTGATTATAAACGTTTTCAATTAGCAATCGATAGGCGATTTCCGATGCCTCTGATGGAGCCTCGGGATTGCTTGATCATCTATTTGAACCAAGCCGAGGAAGATCTCAAACCCCGATAATTTATTGGCGAAATCTCCATCCCAATACCGCTTTTGGGAGCAATATTTGAACAAGAAAAAGTGGGAGGTAAGCACTTGGGGGAATAGATAAAAACGGTGAGTGCTGAATGTGATCGGCAAGTGACTACCTTAGATCCGTGAGTGAAACAAACCACAACTACTATGATAGAAGTGCCGAGACTTCCCGCTCATCGCCGTCAGGTTTGTCAATTGATAAGGCGTCAGCATCTCTGATTGATGAGTTCAACCGCGAATGAACATAAATAAACGTGAATAGAAATTCAGGTCTTCATTCACGTCCATCAGCGTTCATTCGCGGTTCGACTTCATCAGCTTTCACGCCGTTTCACCGACCTCGATGATTCAACCAATCGGTGTTCACGGAGCAATGTCGAAACACCCGTTTCAGGCGAGCCAGTCTATAGGCGTTTTTTCGTTCGGACACAAACTAGCGAGCGGTGGTCGCAGGGGAGATCGAAGCCCCGCCTGATACCTAACCCGCCTTGATACGACGCGCCGTTTTCGCCTCCAGAATAAAAACTAAATCCCTAACGGCGTACCCCCAACTCTTCAAGAGAAAAAAAAAGCTCGAAACTGGATTCAGTCTCGAGCCTTCTCAAAATGTTTAAGCTTCGACGCGGCTTAACTTGACGCGAGCGCCTTATTGCAATCACATTCAGTGCACTGACAGTCTTCCTCCGTGCAGTCTTCGCAATCGCAAGCTTCACAATTGCAGCTGACTGGTTTGTTACAGTTGCACGTTGCACATGTGCAACCTTCCTCGACACAGTCTTTGCAATCACAATCCTTGCAATCGCAGGCTACTGCCTTATTGCAGTCGCACTCGGTGCACTGGCAGTCTTCCTCGGCACAGTCTTCACAATCGCAAGCCTCGCAGGTGCAGGCAACGTCAGAGACTTCCGATGAACCTGAAGAGACTTCATTTTGAGTCGCTTCGCCGCAGCCGATTATAGAAAGGCCGGCAAAACACAGCAACATCGCGACGGCGTAAAAAAATTCTCGTTTTGACATAATCATTGTCCTTATGTTGAAAAATTAGCATTTGAATCAGATCAGAAATCGAATTCTGCTAAATCAACCAGCGGCAATGAAGCGTTTGAATGTCACGATTTAAATGATGCTTAAACGCGTATCGTTGCACGACACGCGAATGCGCGGCAGGGAGATCGACGCACCATCGCACTCGACTTATCGCATGGGATTGTGCTTCCTTGATTGCTGGAATCTTTTCAGGATCGACAGCCAAACCAAGATCACCTTGGCAAACATGGCATTTGCAACCGCACTCCACATCGTACTCTAGGTCGCAAGAAGATTGCTCGGCCCCGGAATCGCACAATTGCTCCCCAGAGCATTGCTGATCGCAGCCACAAGTTGCTTCTGCTTCCACAATTGAGCAGCAGCATGAATCTTCCAAGCAAATGTTTTCGCAGAAAGCACAATGACAATTCTGAAAACTCAACCCGAGTGGTCCAATTGCAATTGCGAACACCATCACCAGCACGCGCAGCTCCGCCGCCACCGCCCAAACGGTCCTGTGAAAATGTCGGATGTTGCCGATGATGCTCATGTATTGAATATTATGGCGCGAGCCACCTTCCAGCAAGCTTTTTTGTAGATAATTTTTGTCGAAAATCGCTCAAGAAAACACATTCCGCGTCCACCCAGAGCGGCTAATATCGAACAAAACGTACTTTACAAACCTTGTCCGCCGATCACCAACGCGGGATTCGCTTAGGCGCGATGGTTGATGGTTCAGAATTCGTTTCGGGTCTATTTTCAAATTTTTTTGCTCACCTTTTTTATTTTGATCTAATTTTCTGCATGAAGAGAAAAAGAACATCTTCGAAACTCCAAGGCATTACTGCTGTCGAAGCAGCCGCATGTCTGCCCACTTCTTTTGATGATCGTGCTGGGTATGTTCGAGATGTCTCGCGCGATAACCATCTCCGACAGCATAAGAACCACTGTCATCGCCAGTGCACGCGAAGCCGGTATCGCTCGGACCACATCTGATGAAGTTATTGCAGAGATGGAGGAGGCATTAAATCATTTTCGAGTCCGTAGTCCCACAGTGGTTGTCACTCAAGCGATTATTGACGACACGGTAGTTCAATTGATGCCGACTGAGTCAAAGCTGGTTCAGTAAATCCTGGTTCGATGAATGCAGGGTCACCCGAAGTTGGCGTAGGTCCGGTGATCTGCTCCCGTTGATGGTAAGCAGTGGTCTGTGGCGTTGTATACGTGGGATTTGGATACGCATTAACACGCGCTTGCTCATCCGATTCCCCTTGGTGCACTTCACCGACGCAGCCCACGCACCTTAGCGTCGCGCGGCAACGTTTGGGTTCACTGGCCTTCGTGCGTTGGACTAGCAGAAGAATTTATTTCGACTTCGACGCCCGGTCCAGCAATTGGATTCGAGCCACGGGTTGATGGATACCCCGCTACAGTTTGAAGCGGTTTAAGGAATTCCGCTTGAAGCATTTTGGTCATATGCGGAGCAGTCAGAGCTTCACTAAAATAGAATCCTTGGATATAAGGGCAACCCACCGACCGCAGGAACTCGAACTGCTCCTTCGTCTCAACACCTTCGGCGACAATCCCGTATCCCAACCCAAGCGCAAGTTCGGTAATTTTCTTGACCATCAAGCTTGACATCTCGTCCTGTGGCAGCCGCATGATGAATGACTGATCAATCTTGAGCGTGTCGACCTCAAGTTGTCCCAGCACCGACAGCGAACTGTAACCCGTTCCAAAATCATCAATCGCTATCTTAACTCCCAGATCGCGCAAAGCGCGACAAATCCTGAGATGGACGTCTGGGTCGCGACTGAGGCTTTCGGTAATCTCAATTTCAAGGTCCTCCGCCTGGATCTGGAAATCCTTGGTCGCTTTGCTAACGTCAGCAACAAAATCATCGTTCGAGAAGTGGTCTCCTGATATGTTAATTGCCATTTGCAAATCATATCCGGCCGCGTTCCACACCTCCAACTGTTCACAGGCGGCGTTGAGCACCCAGACGCCGATATCCTTGATCAACCCTGCATGTTCAGCAACGGGGATGAATTTACTAGGGCTGACCAATACACCACTTTTATCACGCCAGCGCAACAATGCTTCTACACCCGAAATTGATCCGTCTTTGACATTCACTTTCGGCTGATACCATAATTCAAACGCTTTCATGTCGATCGCCTCGCGTAGGCCGTTCTCAATCTCTAATTGTGAG
Source organism: uncultured Pirellulaceae bacterium (assembly GCA_937921995.1). Taxonomy (GTDB): domain Bacteria; phylum Planctomycetota; class Planctomycetia; order Pirellulales; family Pirellulaceae; genus Mariniblastus. The sequence goes on along the minus strand of CAKZVF010000028.1, from coordinate 22,153 downwards.
TTCCGGTATTCCGCGATGGAAGTCTCAAAGACGACCTGTCCGGCGTTACTACGTTTTGCTTCATACATCGCCAAATCAGCATTGCTGACTAATTCTTCTCCGGTGGTTCCATGCTGTGGAAACATAGCGACGCCAATACTCAACTTGGGCTGGATTAATTGACCAAGTATTTGAATACGTTCTTTGCAAATTTCAAAAATCTTTTCAGTCACCGATTCAACTTCGGTTGCCGCAGGCCCTGCAAGAACAGCGCAAAACTCATCACCGCCAAGCCTCGCAACCAAATGGGAGGAACCGATCGCTTGAGTCAAATGCTCCGCCAGTTTAACGAGATACTCGTCGCCGTGAGCGTGTCCATAGTAGTCGTTGACACCTTTGAAGTCGTCCAAGTCGATATAAAGCAAAGCCAATTCTGAATTAGTAATTTCAGCTGTCCACAACGCCTGATCAAGTTCTTCATAGAAACCCGTACGGTTGGTCAACCCTGTAAGCGCGTCTTTGTAAGCCATCCGATAAATTTTATCCTGCGCCAATCGGATATCGGTGGTCTCTTGCACCGATCCAAACAGACACTCAACTTCGTTGGCGATTAGCCGTCTGGTAATCTGCTTGAGATACCGAGGGTCTTCTGCGTTCTTGGATGACAACATAAACTCCAATCGAACTTCGTCATTGGCCTCATCGGCGCCCCCATCCAACTGTTGTCTAACGATAGATTCAACTCTCAGCCTGTCACCGGAACCGATCAGGCTAAAGAACTCTGCGGGGCTCAGTTCGCTACGGTCCAAGTTCAACAATCGCGATAGACTTTTCGAAAGTTCAATATAGTTGGTTCCTGACACCCAAGACCAATAACCAATCCCAGCCATTTGTTCGGACATCTGCATCAGCGTCAAATTTGACTTCTGCGTTTCCAATTGAAGTCGCATCGACCCCAGAAACGAATTGCTCAACTTCATCGCAGCGCCCATCATGAGGATGAAGATCACTGAGCAAAAGAACGCGAGCAGCATTGCATAGGCGCTGCCGTCGGCCAACAACCGGGTGAAGGATCCTGCAAAGAGGCATACGTAAAAAATTTGAAGCGCGCGACGATCAGTGACAAGCGACGCCATCGCTCCGCCGGCAATCGCGCAAACGCAGAGAATCAAAAGGGCTTTGCTGGCGGGATCCCCAACTGGATAAAGAAACCAGGTTAAAGCACCCCATGCCAACGAACCGAAAACAAGTCCGACTTGAAATCGCGTTTTCCAATAGCCGGCATTACTCTCCGCGTCACGGGAATTTTTGAAACGAACTGCGTCTAGACAACGCGCAAAATAAATGAGATTGATGACAGAAAACCATATCAACCCCGTTGCTGGCGGAAACTTCCCCCACAATGCGAACAGAACTACCGTGCTACCAACAATCGTTCCTACCGCAGACATGGCAACACAGTTGAACAGGCCGACATTCTGATGATGGCGAAATTCGTCAGGTTGCAGTGTAGGTGTGGTAACCATGAAAGAAGATTTAGCTAGGAGAAAAGACGAAGCACTTTGTTTTTTAGAATACCTCTCAGTTATGGGCTCTGCACGACAAATCAAAGTGGCAAAAAAGTGGCAATCGAATGTCTGCTTTCGATGACCGAAACATAACGATTATGCGAAATGGTGGGGTCCTCGATTTTGAATCAGCCACGTAAATCCGAAAAATCATATACGGTTTTTAGGTTGAGCTTTAACAACAAAGGAACCCGGGAACCAGGCACTACCGAGCAATTACTGTTGGTGGCATTGAAAGCGCGAGAGAAACAACGTTAGACTTAGGCCTTAACATGACAAATCCACCGGCGGCTGACCAAATTCAATTCACGGCCCCCATTCCAACACAGAAGCAACAAAGTGAAACGTAAAGTCCTAGACGTCGGCCAATGCGATGCCGACCATTATCGAATAAGCTCAACACTCACGAAATATTTCGACATCGAAATCCAACGTGCCCACTCGCACGACGAAGCATTGAGGCTCGCCAACACCACCTCCTTTGACCTCGTATTGATCAACCGACTCCTCGACGCTGATGGTTCGTCAGCGATGGATGTTCTGCATTCTATTAAATCGTTGCCGTCAGCAGCAGACATCCCTGTGATGGTCGTTTCAAACTTTGAAGACGCTCAGCAAACAGCCATAGACGCAGGGGCGATCCAAGGGTTTGGCAAAGCCGCGTTGGACACCGACGAGACCAAATCACTTCTTGCGGAACACCTTGCCTAACAATCCCTTGCTAAATTTAGGAAGCGGCAAACCAATCGGCAAAATTATTTTGAATGCCAAGTTGAATCTTCTATCAAATCTAAGATTTAAATTTTCACGTTTGTGGTTTCAATCATCAAAACAGCTTAGAATCACAGTACTATTTATTTGATGAGAAAAAATTGCCAGATAAGGGGTTGATATGTCGAATCACGAACGCAGGGAAATCTCATTTTCTAGTCTGGAAGAGGTTCTTTCTGACATAGAAACATTGGCCCAATCACCGCACAAGACAACCGGCGGTCACTCCTTCGGGAATATTGTGCAGCATTTGGCAAGGACCAATGAAATGCTTGTTGGCAATATCACTCCGCCAAAACTCCCTTGGTACATGCGGATGGCAATGCCGTTTTTGAAAAACGGGATCCTCAACAATCCCGTCCAGCCCGGATTCAACTTGCCCAACAACGCTATGCAGGAATTTTTCTGGTCTTCCACGGATGTGGATCTAAACGATGCCATCGACAACTTCCGCAATTCGGTCAAGGCATATCATGAAAAGGGTCCGCTGCCAGTTCACCCAGTTTTTGGAAAAGCGACCAAAGAACAAATCGACAAAATGACCTTGAGCCACGCGGCCATGCACCTCAGCTTCGTCCACCCGCGGTAGCTCCATCGCCAAACCAAACACAACAAAAGAACATTCGCGTAGTGGATAAGGCCACGAATCCAGCAGCTGCATTAAACGATGCGTCAAAGGGACGTATTAAAGGCAGAAAAAAGGGGAATGGAGGGGCCGGAATCGTGGCCTCGTCAACTACCCCCAATCACGAACCTCGGGGTGACTAACTGCCCAAGCCTGGTGCTTAAGCCACGTTTTGCTGGACGCCTTCGATCGCTTCGGAGACGGCGACCTCAAACACGCCGGCTTCACCATCCTCGAACGCTTTCTTCCACAGTTTGTAGCCGTCTTCGAACTCTGGCAGCGAATCGGCCGTCCCTACCAATTCCGTCACCGATTCCTGCAACGCCGTTTCGGAATAGGGCAGATGACCAATGAACAAGGTCTTACCGCCGGGCGCTTTAGGATTGGGGATATCGACGTCGGACACGTAGATGTGAACAATGCTTCCCAACTCTTCATCAGAATCTATGGCGACGATCGTAATTTCCGATGCGCCCTCATGCGGCCGAGCTTTATACTTCCAAACTTGCCCGACTGAAAAATCTGCCTTCATCATATTCCTCTAAATGGTTGGTCTATCCACGTCTGCTGAATTGCAATGGATCGTCCAGATTGTAATCCACAACCAATTTCTCGTATGCCCCAAACACCGCCCGCTACCGCGATAAAGCTTGACGCAACAAACACCGCTGCGGATCAATTGTTTTGCCACTACGATAGACTCCCAGCAACAGACGAGACTTCTTAGCCAACATCCGCCGAACTTCGCGCCGTTTGCCTTTCACACGCGGTATGACCATGTCATCATAAGCGGTCGTTTGATGTCGCAGCCATGCGATCACCGCCGCCTCGGCGCGCTGCTGGACGGGAATCCTTTTCGTGCGCGCGACCGTCCCGCTTCCCACCGGCGTCGCATGCGTTGCAACAGCCTTGGACAATTCCTCAGCCAAATCGCCGTACCGCGCGTCAAACCCCAAAAAGTCAAACACAGCCGACTCGAAATCGTCAACGTATTCCGCCTGAGCTTTCTCCCGACGCGCCTTTGCCGCACGCTGTTTTCGGGCATACGCATCAGTCGATCTCTCCTGAGCGAATTCGGCAGTCACTCTTTCGATCGTCGTCGTCTCAGCCCACACGCCCAAAGAAATCACACGTCGACCACGTTTGGCCTTCACCGTCCAAGAAGGCCCGGCCGCCTTGACGCGCCGCGTAACACCCGCATCACCGGGCTTAAGCAGACTCCAAGAACTCGGGACGCGCAGCAGTTCACCAGATTCAGAAATTACCGTCCGACTATCCTCAGCTGGTTTTACGATTCGTGTTTGATCCGCCATCTTTAAATCAAAATTCCCAAGTATCAAAGTTACTGAAAAAGGAACCTTACAACATTCTCAACGCTTGGTCAGTCATGCGCTGAGAAAACGGCGTCAGTTTCCAATGGCCGGGTGACCAACCGTTTAAAAACCGATTGAAATCAGCCCAAGCCATCGCAAACATCGACCGCCATTCGCGCTCCAATTCATCAAATTGAACAAAGTCATCTTTTAGAGATTCGTTGAGCTGGCGAAAATAAAAGTCAAGCAGTCCTTCATAGTGTTGTTCGCACTGATCATCGCCGAAGCAACTGGTAAGGAAGTAGACCACGTCTTTCATTCCGCATCCACGGCCAACATATTGAAAATCGACGGCGGCGACCGCTGGTGAGATGTGCGTGCCATCAGCGAAACAGAAATTTGCTAATTTCGCGTCCCCGTGCACCAACGTTTGAAATTTGCACTCATTCAGCCGTTGGTCAATTGCTTTGGCCGCCTTTTTTAGCGATCCATCCTGCATGGCTGCATGCTCCTCTGGTCGCGTGGCAAGATGCCAATAAGTTCCCGTCTCCCAAAGTCCCTGTCCGAGATCTCCTAAAAACTGTCCGTGAAAGTTGGCGATCCAACGTAAACAGTTACTCACGTCTTCCATATCAGCTCGGCTTTTACGTCGCGCGAAACCCGCGCTATCCAAATCCTCCAGCACGATCACGCACCCCTGCCCTGCCCCCAGCTGCGCCCCGCCCAAAAAACCGGGCACTCGCGCAAACCCGGAACACCGATGGCTAAAGCTTCGATAAAACTCATTCTCAACCTCATAAGAATTAACTTTCCGTTGATGGGAAGCATCCCCATCCCAGCCTCGCCGATTTTTCCGGTGCTTGCTCAAATCAACGTGTTTGACAACAGCAGGAGTAATTTCTGTGCCGATTAGAGAAACCTTTTGAATAACGCCATACCCGCTCCAAAGGTTCTGAATCACTTCGCCCAATTCGCACCGGTCAACATCACTGGCTTGGCAGATAAGACGCTTAATTTCTTCACTCAAGTTCGTTGCACCCCAAAAAAACACTTCGCAACAGCCGAATTCGATCATACCGCAGGTAATGGCTGTGCGTTAAAATTAGTTTTCGACCAGTGCGTCCGATGATTTGTTTCCGCTACCGATTTGAACAAGTATGACTACCTTATCACGATTGAGAAACCACACTCAAAAAACCCTCCTGCTTTGGCTTGCAGGGCTATTCCTAACGCTTGGCTGCAACAGCAATATTTTCGCTCAAGCCCGCAAGTCCCCTGGCGCCGAACGATCGCCCGTGCGCGGTAGTGCGACCTACTTTCCATTCTCTGATGTCCGTCAGGTCATAGAAAAATGGAAGCCTAACCAGCACCTCTATGTGCAGGGCGGGATCGGCCTTTCTCAATCGCAGCTGATTGGGTTGGAAAGTTGGATCCATCAAAATGGACCGCACTGGACGGTGATCCTGATGGAAGATGCCTCCCTGCAAAGATACACCAACCGCGAAGGTCGTATTGAAACGGGGATGGACGCTGTCGAATTATCGGTCAGCGATCTCATGGAGGTAGGTTCCTTTCGTTCGCAGACGCATCCAATCACCGGCGAACAAGATGCAGCCGTCTTCATTCTATACCTTAAGCAACGCAAATTTGCCTACCGCGCGTCCGAAGCACAGACCCGACGAGGCCTCGGGCAAAATCGCTGGATCGGAAAACTTGACCGCCCCGCGTACAGGGCAATGCGTGGCGGCGGACGTATCCTCGACGCCGTGCGCGACACCATTACTTCTATCAATCAGCCATTGTCTCGCGCGATCGTTGAAGAACAGAAGATCGCCGAACAGAAAAGACTTCAGCGGCAACGAGAAATCGACGAAATGCTTGCCCGGCTGGGAGAAGTCGAAAACAAACTGGCAACAATCCAAACATCAGCCGCCAGTGTCAAAGAGGCTCATCCAAACTCTACGGCCGATATGACCAATCCTGACATCGCCAGCATCACAGAGCAGATGAACGCAATCAAAGCGAGTCTTAAGAAGGAAGATACGCCTATCGGGAACGTTAAAAAGTCAACCGACAGTGTCGACAGTGCTTCGGATGACTGGATCAACCTCTACCGTGAATACGAACGTTTCGAAACATCCGAAAAACAACTTCAACAACGGAAGGAACAATTACAAGAAGACGCCGGCGACCTGGCATCGGAACTCGGCGATTCGTTTTCTGATGTTCAAAAAATGCTCGCCGATGCCCGTGGCGCTTACGAAGTCGCCGACAGCAAATTCCAGAATCATTTAAACTCCGCCACGTACGCACTCGAAGATGCGACCACAAAACTTCAAACACTGCGAGCAGAACTCGCGCAAAAACAAGCCCGTAAAACGTTCATCCAACGGGCGATCGCGACCATTGGATCTGTCTTTGCGACTTTGTTTGCCGGTCTCTTTCTTTGGCTTAATCGCAAACGAGCGCCAGCGAAAAACCGGGCAAAAGAACGATTGGTTCAGCGCGAAAAAGAAGTGCGTGACGAACTGCATGGGATGGGCGATCTGCTCAAACGCGCGGACGTTGTCATTGGCGATCGTGAAGCCATCGCACGGAAGGGATACCAAGGCAAAACAAAGGAACTGTCCTCAAAAGCACTCGACGACATCGACCAGATCTTGGTCATGAGCAGCAGCGTCGACAAAGTCATTGACGAAGCCAAGCAAAAGATTGAGCCAACTTCGCTGTGGAGGAAGGTGACCAACTGGTGGAGTCCAGAGAACTTCAACGAAGGGTTCGAAATACTTGAGAACAAACCGATCGAATTCGATGAGAATGAAGGAATCGCGTTGGTGCGCGAACACGATGCGCTCAACGATCCCAACAACACCGACGGTGATGGTCCACGGAAAATCTCTTTAAGCTTCACTGAATTGTTCGAAATTTTTCGCCAGCGGTCGATCTCGGCCAACGAAACGATCGGACAAGTCGAATCGGGTTGGACGCAGATCGTTTCCACCAACAAAGACCTCCAAAGCGCCATCGACGAAGCGTCACTACACGAACAAAAGGCGCGGGAAGCGACTGAAGAGGATGGCTTGTTACACGTGCCACAACTTTTCGACGAACTGTTGAAGTCCGCTCAAGCGGATCAAGACGAAGCGGAAGTGGTCGGACGAACGGACCCAATCTCCGCGATCCAAGGCCCCGCAACGACGGGACTTCGCAAAGCCGCCAACGCGGATGAATTGGCACTACAACTGACCGGCGTGCGCGAGCAACTTATTCCTTCGATTCGAACGCACACTGAAGAACTGGACCAACGGAATCGTGAGATTGATTGGGTGGACGCGGCTCTGGATGACTTCACTGACCGTGCGCAATCACTCGCCGCCGATGCCTTAATGGCCGACGTTAGCGATGGCATTAACCAGTGGCGGGTTTCGTTTGAGAAGTTTGAATCTGCGGTTTCCGATGCCGTGCGATTGCATGATTTATCAGTGAACGAAATCGCCCCGACCATTGAATCTGAATTAGCCAACGTCAACGCGGCCAAAGAAATTATTGCCCAACGGCTAAGTTTGCCGCTGGATAGCATTTTGACAGAGCGGAATCGAGACGCGATCAAATCATTGAACTTTGCGCGGGAACACAACGCGGCATGTCTTGCTGCACTTGATCGCGGCGACCCGCCGGCGGCCGAACTTTCGGCCAATGAAGCCCAGCACTGGATTGATGACGCCAAATCCATCGCTTCGGAATCATTGAAAGTGCTGGACTCCCTTCTACCCGATGTTCAGTCGCTCGAAACGCGGATCGGTTCGGCGGAATCGCGATTGTCGAATACGCAAAGGCTGCTGACGGAACTGCAGGATCGTTTTGCCAAATCCTCTTTGTCGGTCGAAGGGGCCAAATGGGGAATCGCTGAATCAAACTCTGCAACCGCCCCCTCGCAGGCGGAAACGGTTTCGGCTCCATCCATTTCTGTTGCGGATCTATTTCTTTTGGCCAAACGACAATCCGAAAAATCCAAGGATGCCGCGACCAGTGCAAAAGACCTTTACTCACAGGGGCGGCTTTTGTCTGCTGATGAAAGCTTAGAGGTTGGGCAGCAACAAATAGAATGCTGTGAACACAACCAGAAACTCATCGAGGAACTTGCCGTTCAACTCCAGCAAATGGTCGAAGACAACGCCGGGAACATCGTCTTGCTTCAGAAACGTTTCGAAGACGTTGCCCATCAAATGCAACAACACCACGTCACCAATCAGACTCATGTTCTCTTGAAGCAAAAGCACCAAGAATTTTCGGATCTGCGTCAAGCGATCGAATCCGAGTCGGTTCGGCGAGCCCCCTTCAACGAAGCATCGGCAATTGATGCGGTTAACGGCGATTTTGAGAACCTGTTATCGCAAATGAAAGTGGACAGGCAGCTCTACGAAGAGGCGAGCCGATCGGTCAGATCGCTTGAGCAAGCGATCGAACAATCGAACTCCGCCGTTGCGCGTTCGCAACGCGATCAGATTCCTGACAGCCGCGATGTTCAACAGTCCATTCAATCACTGCACAACGCGAAACAAATTGCCGACCAGTTGCGATCTCGGCTGCAACGCCCTCATGAAGACTGGCGCTCGGTTGATAAAGATGCGGACCAAATGCTGGCCATCGTTACCGATACGTTAGCCAATCTTCAGGACGAATTGGATGCCGCTCAAACGGCTGCGAATGAAATCCGAAACGCTTCCACCAGCTACCAACGGGCGCTCAGTTGGTCTGGTGGATTTGGCATCCGCGCCAACCCTGGCACCGCCAGAGGAACGCTCGACCAAGCCCGAGCGCTGCTTGGTCGTGGTGACTACCAAGCCGCTGTCCAGTACGCACGTCAAGCCCAACAGAATATACTTAACGCAATTGCCATCGCCGAAACGGCCGTGATGACGCGGCAAGCCGCCCAGCGCCGCGCCGCAGAAAGACGCCGCAGACAGGCACATCGTCGCAGCACCAACAATCGCTCAATCCTCAGCGGCGGAGGCAGATCGAGTTCCCGATCATCCGGAAGCTGGGGCGGATCATCCAGCAGCAGATCCAGCTCGTCAGGGCGCGGAGGCTTCAGCCGTTCGGGTTGGTAAGCAACCCGAGGTAATGCCGCATTCAAGCCGAAGCCGGATCGCCTAAACGTTCGCGACGACGGCGTTACCATCGGCTACTTTTGCGCGACACGTTCGAGCGAAGTTTTTATTGGGATCTGCATTAGGTCTTCCATTCGATAAGGACGCTGCCGCTGGTAGAGTTCCAGACGTGCGACCATGCCCTCTTTCTGCTGTTGCGTATACGTATCAATCGTCTTGCCCGATCGCACCAGCGCGATCGCTTTGTTCTGATATTCGATTGCCGCATTGAAATCGCGATTTTCGGCGAAACACGCCGCGTAGATCTCCAAGGTCGACGCTGACCGATCCCCGACCATCAAAACCAAAGGCTCCATCATTTTCTTCCCTTGCTGACCATCGCGAGTCTGCTCGTAGGGACTCGTCGCCAGCAACCATGCCAACAGCTCCTTTGACCTGCGTTTGTTTGGATTGAGCTCAACACTCATCCCCAGCAGCTCGGACGCTCTTTCGAAATTCCCATTGATAAACTCCGCCTCGGCCAAATGCCTTACGATGTTCTGTTCGCTCGGCTGAAGACGATGCGCCAAACGAAGAAATTTTCGACCCAAATCAACTTCACCCGAACACAGGTACAGATACCCAAGATCTCCGGTGACATAAGGCAAATTGGGTCGTAATTCGTAAGCCACCAACAGGTGCTTGGCCGCCTGGGGAAATTTGCGATTCGCAAAATACAAACGGCCGATGATCGCGTGCACCTCGGCACGATCGGGATCAATCGAAAGATACTTCTGCAGTTCAGTAATGGCTTCATCGACGTTATTTTGATCAATCAACACATTCGTGCGCCCGACAATTGCTGCGGTGCACAGCGGATCAATATTTGACGCCATCTGAAAATTATCCGAAGCAATCTGCAAAGACAGCAGTTTCTGCTCGACTTGTTCGGCCCCCATTTTATTCGCTTGATATCGAATCATCTCCCCGCGCCCCACCAGTGCGGGAACACAAAAGGGATTGATCACAATCGCACGATTGAAGAACTTTGCAGCCCGCTTAATATCATTCTCGGAACGCAGATCGGCGGCGAACTGCGATAGCTTGAGTGCGGCCTGCGGCCGATTGAGCGTGAACATTAAATCCGCTGTCTTTTTCATCCCTAATTGATTGAATCGTTCAACCAGTCTCAAGAGATCAAATTCGTCGTATCGCGACAACCAACGTCCCCGTTTAGCATTGGCAAGATGGCCCTTGCCTTCAAAACAATCGGCCGCATCGACATTCAGATACTCGACCAACTTATCCGGAGACTTCGTCGCCGTCAGCCAGTGAATTCGTTCCAACCGTCCCTCTTTGTTCATCAAGACTGCAAACGGCAACTGAGGTAACTGCTGCTGGGAAAACCAATGACCATTTAATTGGACCAGTTTCTCCTGCGTCGCGCGGGTCGCAGCGCCCCAGCGGAAACGAAAATCCTTCTCTGTAAAGAACTTCTCCGCTGAAGCAAAACGCTGATCTTGATCCTCCGCCGCGGGATCAATAAAGACCCCCACACAGTCACGCTGGGAGTGCTTATATTCCGAAGCACTTGCATTAATATGTTTTAGTACGGACCGCGAATGGTTGTTATCGCCAAAGAACACAACCGTCGTGAACGATTCATTCAAGGGAGCGATCGCTTGGAATTTCTTCCTCTCGTTTTGAAACTCCAAATTGGGAAGGTACGCCATCGGAGAAAAGGTAGCGACATCACGATTAGGCAGCGTCAATGTTCCGGCAAGGTTAGAACCTGCCGTTTTCAATTGGAATCTTTCGTTATTGCGTTCTGCGACCTGGTCTTGCCCCTCGGTCACCGTATACCGCGTGTTGGCCACCAGTTCGGTGAAGGTTTGCTGGCGGCCATCGGGCCACGTCACAACCGCTTTTTTAATCTGGCTCTGTTTCCCAAGCCCAAAAAACAGTCGTTTTGAGGATTGGCTGAGGTTCCCGGACCCTGCGCTGACAAATTTGACCAGCGGTGCCGACTTGCCCTCGACGAACAATTCAACGCGCGATCCAATCGCATCATGATTTGACTCGGTGCCGATCAACGTAAACTGAAGAAAATTGTTCTCCGAACGATTTTGATTCAACAGAATTCTCATGCGGGGGCCATTGCGTGACGTCATCACGACATCAACATCGCCATCGTCGTCCCAGTCGGTGGTCGCAACGGCGCGAGCGTCTTCGAGGAAATCCAAACCCGACGCGCTGGAGAAGTTTGCAAAACCAAGCTTTCCAATGCTTAAGTAACAGCGGTTACGCTGGTTGCCAAACAGAGAGTAACCCGAACGCGTCAGCGCCAGTACATCATTCTCCAGTTCCGAATGTTCGACAAAACCGCCTTCGGATTCCTGTACGTCTAAAACATCGTCACCAACCATGTGAGCGTAGAGCATTCCGCCAAGATCCTCAGACGCGTTGCGCGTTAGGTGCCCGTTGGTCACGATCACATCGTCCAGCCCATCATTGTTGATGTCGGCGGCAACTGAGCTGTACGCCGTCTGCGCCGCGAAGATGGGGGCTCGGAGAAAGAAGGACTCAAAACCTTCGATGAAACCGTCGCCGTCTTTTTGCTTCTGGGAAAACCAAATTTGATTCTCACCAAGAATGGCCTGCTTCTGCACCGAAAGATCCTTAACCGATTTGTTCTCCGTCAACGCTTGGTAGGCCATCAATGGAGCGTCAGTGGCAACGAAAAAATCCGGTTTTCCATCGTGGTTGAATTCGCCCGTGGAGACACTGCGATGTTGGGCCGGCTGAAGCATACCGAGACTTTCGGCGACATCGGAAAACCAACCTTTATCATTCTCAAACAACTGATCTGAAGACCACTCGTTGGCCACGTACAGGTCTTGATCACCGTCAAGATCGTAGTCAACCCAAACCGCGGACCGGCTGTACCGAGCATTGTCGTCGACGCCAAATCCGACCTGCGCCGTCACATCGACAAAGCTCCATCCCTCGTCGTTTCGCAGCAGAATATTGCGTCCCCCCGAATCGGCGTTCTCAAACGAATCGGGAATCGTAATCAGGTCACGATAATTTTTCACCGAATCGTACTTGCAGATGTAAAGATCAAGGTCACCATCGCGATCGTAGTCCGCCGCCGAAACACTATGGCCGCTGTGACCAATCGCCAGTTCGTGCTCCAACTGAAATTCGCCCTTGCCCTTATTGGACATCAGCACCAAACTTTGCTCGGTCGTGACGACCAAGTCTTGGTCGCCATCATTGTCGATGTCGATGATCAGGGCGGCGCGTGAATCATCCAGAATATCAACCGCTGACGCTGCACCCATATCCTCGGCCGTACCGTCAGGATTCTGGATCAGCAGCAAATTCGGCAACCCGTGCGGCTGGCAAACGTAGAGATCATCCAACCCGTCTTGATTGACATCCCCAACCGCCAGACCTTGGTGGCCGACGATGTCCAAACCTGGGATTTTCCGAGCCCACTGATCTAAACCGTACGTTAGTTGTTCCTTGACCAAGTCGGTGCGTGAAAGAATTGACTCGGTACAGTCCTCGAACAACTGTCCTTGATCTGCCTTCAACGTCACCAGCTCGACCGCTTTAATACTGGCGGAGCTCAATTGAAGTTTTTGATTGCCTTCAACATTGTTCCATCGAGTCGTCCACAAAGACGTTGCCTGAACTCCCTGTTGATGTTCAGTATTTCCAAAAATCTCAACGACCATTTTGGATTCAATCGCGCGTCCCTCAGAATCCGGCAACACGCGCGTCGAATAGGGCTGAATGTCGACTCGAAAATCTTTAGAAGCCGACCACTGAGCGAAGGTGCTGGTGACGAACTTCACGAACGCCTCCGGTCCTTCAAAAGCAGGCGCATCGGCGGAAGCTTGCCAACGGCTGATATTGGTCGAATCGTCCTGAAAGCGCGGTTTAAGCGCGTCCCACTGCACGCCACGTCCGGCGAACTCGGAATCCACCCAATCGACGTCGCGGATCGACGCGTTTTCTCTTACACCGTCTCGAACATGCCGCTTTATATATTCCGCCATCTCCCAAAACTGCTGGCTCAACCTCTCATGAAGCTGCGGTTGTTGGCCAGAAGATTCAAATACCTTGGCGTAGAGATCGCCGCGGGGCGGCAATGGCTCGAAAGTGTCGGAGTGCCGAGCATCCGAATTTACGTGACCAAAAAATTGCGGTTCTTCTTTTTGGCAGCCAACCATAGTAACGACGGCCGCGCTGATTGCCACCGCAACAAAAGTGGACCACCGAAACCATTCATCAACCCGCGCGGTCGTTTGACACAGGAAATTTGAATTTCTGATCATTAAAAATCCGTTCTTAGTCCGGCTATCCATGGTGTGCGTTTGAACCAACAAGGGCGAAGGCCCCCTGCCAGTCGAAACGTCTTAAGGTGGGTAAATGGGGCCATTCACGAAACGCTTCCTGACCGTCCGAATTATCTGTTATTCCCCTGATTTTGGCAAGCGAACCGAAGATGCAAGTCGCTTGTTCCCCGGTAAAAAACGGGGCTGAGGTTATTGTGCGATACCACCGGTCGGATGCGTCCAATAGTGCTCGGATAACTGCGGTTGCGGTGCAGGACGCCCCCAAAATCGAAACGATTTAACGCCACCACCTAGAGGCCAACGGCTTTCCGTCAGCTTCTTTTCGCACGCATTCGGACTACGAGATCAAAAAGACCGATAGCAGCGTTTGGGTGCCGGAACTTAATCATTGTGTTTTTTTCGCAGCGATGGTGACAATCGCAGAATGAGCTGCGTTCTTTCAAAGATATCGACCCAGTCCTGCACCACGATCGCAGTGGTGGGGTCGGCATCGAGGCCCAACCCTGTCGGACAGGCGGCCCCCAATTGATCGGCAGCCATCTGACGATACCGCGACAACGTGCGGTCGCCCTCACGCGCCACCGGGAGAAAATCCTCGCTCATGATCACAATCTGCGGCACTCGCGAACCGCCGCAAATCTTCAACTCAGCCGCCAGCTCTGGATCCGCATCGCGATCAACGTATCGGAATTCAATCTTCGCATTGGCAGACGTTAGATGGTCGAAGATCGGACACTGTGACACGCAGTCACCACACCAAGCACCCGCCATTACCAACACCTTCATTTCGCGCGTAAACGACGAAACCAAACTCGCTTGCTCCGCCGTAAGACCGACCGCGGTATGGGCAGCCGCCCATTTCTGCCGATCGCTGTCCGAGCCATACTGCTGGAGGAAATCTTCGTAAAGCAAACCAGATTCGAATTTTGTTTTGAAGTTCATTGGCGGCGTTCTGTTTCTGATGCGAGTGTTCAATAAATGGTTATCGCCCGTCCAAAGGCGTTAATCATGAATTTGTTTAGGCTTGAATTTGACGTAATATCACTCAGATTTTCAATCCACGATCCACTGACCGAGGAATGATTTAAGCAAAGTGCTAGTGCTGCTTTCAAAACGCAGCGGCCGCCAGCAAGCCTCCCCAAACCCGGCTTTGACCTAGGCTTACGTGCCGGTCGAAGCATTTTTTCGCCCGGAAACAGCCGATGCGACTTTAACGGTTGTTCGGGAAAATCTAATTATTCCCAATAGACACGCCGATCCGTAGAGATCAGACGGGAGGTAAATCGGCAAGTTGGCCGAGCCGCCGTCGAAATCTACAGGTGGGCTTGGCGATGAAGACACAATTCAAATTTGCACTATTTTTGGCGTTATTCTTGGGGATTTGCGGCTCCATCGTTTCTCCCACATGGGCCCAATTGAGCGAATCATTCACCGACGCAGTGTCGCCCGATGCGTTCGGGCCCAATGTCGTCGGCACTTTCTCTTTTGAGGACAACCAGCCCGTCTATGACGTGCCCGCCAACAACGCCCCCGAGGTCGACGAGATTACATCAGCCCACGCTGCGGAATGCCAGGACTGTCAAAGCTATCAAGGCGACGTTGCGACCGACGAAAACTTCCCCGCAGAGGTGGAGCACGAACACTTCTGGCCAGAAGTGAAGAACGTGAATTTCTTCGGTGTCGATCCCGATGATTGCTGCGACGAATGGGCGGGAATGAACGATTGCAAGTCGCCAAAGTACAACTACGCCTGCGGAGGCCTAAAATCCAGCAGAGGCCACCTTGGCATTTTTTGGCTCAAACGCAAATACGGCGGCGATGGCTGTGACTACTGCAACGGCGGCTGCTGCGAAAAGAAATGTGGCAGCAGGTTGAAGGCTCTGTGCGGATGCAAAGATTCCGACGAAGAGGAAGCCGCCGACCGTGACGAAGCCTCCCAAGCAACGATTTTTGGCAGACCCTTGGAAAGCAACTGTCGCCGCTGCGGCGGTTGCGATGAAGGGTGCCCTCCCAAAAAAGGCTGCACCAGTTGCAAGTAAACCTCCTCAATCGCTTCCGTACAACTGCTTTAATGAATCAGTTTTAATAAATCAGCTTCCTTTGATTCTCTTCTGACTTCTATCCCTACGTTCACGACGATTCCACTGGGACCCTTATACCAATTGAGTAAATGCTATGAAACGTAAACGAACACAATCCAATGCGATCTACGACTACCAGTGTTTAGAAGACCGGCGCGTGTTGGCCCCCTTGCTTGCGGTCGAACCAGCGCCCTCATACCTACCGGCTTCTTTCTACACCGATGCCGATGCAGGCAAGTTCTATATCTCGGCCGATGCGGACTCTGTGCTAACAGAGATTTCGATCGAAGAAACTGAGTCCGAGATCATCGTCACCGAAACGATCATCGACAGCGAAACATCGTTGCCGACGCAGCAAACACAAACCTTCGATGGCACCGGAATCGATCACATCCACTACATCGGTTCAAACGGCGTCGACCAATACACCGCCGCCGGCGGCGATGCCTTCCGCTTCAACACCATTAACGGAAAAGGCGGCGACGATATCCTCCACGGTGGCATCATGGGCAGTCGCATCATCGGCGGAAACGGCGATGATACAATTACCGCCGGTGGTTCAGGGGATGTGGCTTCTTATGGGCGGCAAGTCGTCTTCGGTGGAGATGGAAACGACACGATTCAAGTGGGATATCAATTTGAATCCGAACGCAATTATGTCGTTGGCGGTGACGGAGACGACGTCATCATCGGTGGCGACGGCCAAGATCGACTCATCGGCGGCAATGGAAACGATCACATCATCGGAAAGGCAACCGACAACCGTTTCGATGACCGCGTAAGTTCTGAACCGACCGACAGTAGTAACCTTGCCGGTCAAGATCCCCTCCCAGCCTTCACGATCGCAGACGACGACTACATCGCCGGAGGCGCAGGCGATGATTTGATCGAAGGCTTTGGTGGCAACGATTATATACTCGGCGGCGCAGGCGCTGACCGAATCTTCGGGTTCCTTGAAAACGTCGATGAATCCATCACCGACACCGACGGACGAGATATCGTCTTCGGTGGACTCGGCGACGACCATATCGAACTTGGCGAAGGCGATGACCGTGCTTACGGCGGCTTCGGCGATGACATCATCCTTGGCCAACAAGGCGACGATACGATCTTAGGTTCCCATGGCAACGATTCTCTAATCGGTCATAGCGGAATCGATAAATTGATCGGCGGCAATGGCGAAGACATCATTTACGCCGGTGGCGGTGATGACTACGTCAACGGCGGCGAAGGCAACGATCAGATCTACGGTGAATCAGGCAATGACCGATTGCTGGGCTCATTCGGTGCCGACTTCATCTACGGCGGCGACGGTGATGACTTAATCATTGGCCATTCCGGTGCCGATCGAATTTTCGGTGAAGCGGGCAACGACCGCATCTACGGCGGGCTGGGCAACGACCAAATCGACGGCGGCGACGACGATGATGTGCTCGTCGGCAACCAACACAACGACGTCATCGTCGGCGGATTGGGCAATGACAATCTTCAAGGCAAAGACGGCGATGATTCGCTGTCCGGCGGCGAAGGCCGGGATCGCTTGGTCGGAGGAGACGATCAAGACACCATCGAAGGCGGATTAGCCTCAGACCGATTCTTCGACGACGGCGTCGATGCCTTCGTTGATTACAACCCCAACGAAGACACAAAGTCGTGACACCCTATGCCTTCAGTGAAAGCCGGGCGAAACAGATGTGTCTAAGCATCAATTTCGTAGCCGGCGCGCTGCTCCCGTTCGATGAACGTGTTGGCTTGGTCATCGCCAACGAACTGTTCGGCTTTGGTATCGAAAGTCAATTTTCTGTTCAGCCGCAGCGCGATGTTGATACTGTGACAGAGATTCATCGACCGATTGTGAGACAACACATCCGATGACGGCGTCTCGCGGGATTTGACGCACTCCATGAAGT
The DNA here is from genome assembly GCA_937921995.1 of uncultured Pirellulaceae bacterium. GTDB lineage: Bacteria > Planctomycetota > Planctomycetia > Pirellulales > Pirellulaceae > Mariniblastus. Next base: position 4,449 of record CAKZVF010000028.1, on the reverse strand, counting down.
TTCTCATGTTAGCGCCAAAATTGTCGTCGCCATCGCCGACAGGAACTTTGCCGCTGGCGTAAAGCGATTTCATGGTCTCTTCTTTGATTGGGTTTTTTTCCAATTGCTCCGGAGCTTTGCCGGTCAATTTCCCGCGGTTGACAAAGTACCGCCCTTTTTCGCCTTCGAACATGATGCCGTTATCGAACCCTTTGTCATCAGCGCGGTCGGCGACCAAAATCTTCAAACCGTCTTCGAAGCCAAGTTCGACTTGGAATTTGGTAGCACAATTAAACTGATCATCCTTGGTCGGCATCCCGTCGACAAATTCGACAGGGTGTTCGGAACTGATCGGGTCCACGGTGACCTTGCCGGCGTCATCACCCAAACGATCCAAAGCCCACAACGAAACGTCGACATGATGAGCGCCCCAGTCCGTCAGCTTCCCACCAGAATATTCGTAGAACCAACGGTAGTAACGGTGGGCTCTACTGAACGGATGGCCTGCGCCCCAACCTTCGACGTCTTGGATTTCGGGCGCTTCGCGATAAGCGACTTCTGGGCACTGGCCCTGCCACTTCTCCCAATTCAATGAACTCGGCGGAGCAACCGCCGGAATTACTCCGCTAACTCGGCTGCCGCCCAGGCAAGCCGTCACCGTGTTGATCTTACCAATGCGTCCTTCACGTGCGATCGCCGCCGCGCGAGCGAACTTGAGACCAAATTCGCAGCGCTGCTGAGTTCCGACTTGGAACACGCGTCCGGTTTCCTTCATGACTTTGTAGATTTGCTGGCCTTCGCGAATCGTCAACGTCAACGGTTTCTCACAGTAGACGTCTTTGCCAGCACGCATCGCGTCAATCGCCATTTTTGTATGCCAGTGGTCGGGAGACCCAATCACCACGACATCCAGGTCATCTCGATCCAGCAACTTGCGATAGTCATCAAAGGCGCGGATTGCCAAAGGATGTTTATTCGCGCGATGTTCGTCAAAAGCGACCTGCAGAGCGCGGCCGGCTTGCACAGAGTCGATGTCGGCGATGCCTACGCAGGGTCCATAGCGCATTGCTTGCTTGCCAAGATAAGTATGGTATCGAATGCCTGTTCCGATGAACCCAACGCCTGGTTGCTCATTTTTTGCTTCAAAACCGCGTGCCGGCCCTACCGCTCTGGTCGGCGACGCGGTCGCACAGTAGTAGCCACCGGCCACCGTCGCCGCGGTCGCTTGTAGAAAACCTCGCCGATTGGGTTGAGACGCTTGGGTCGAGTCAGTTTTTTTCTTCAAGGGATTCTCCGTAGACGTTTCGCGGGAACGATTTCAGTCATTTCACATCAGTATAGCCTTTGAAGACCAGCGCTGAAAGTCAAATACGATCTTAGTCGCACAGAGATAGCCTTGTTGTCACACGCTTTTGCCCCGTTTCGATTCGCTCCTTCATCGGTCTTAAAAGGAACGCATCGCCGAGTCGCGTTGTGCCAACAAACGGTTGGCTGGTTCGGCAACAAATTTTTCGCTTGTCGAGCGATTGATTCAATGCGCGAAACGTGAGCTTCCGGCCACCGACTATCCCGTTCACGGCCCGGAGGCAAATCGCTTTTCTGTGGCTGGTGAAATTCAGATTGAAGGCTTGTCAGAAGGCAGTATGCCAAGAATGGAAAAAGTGTTGAGACGTAAAAAAAGAAGAGCGACGTAAATCGCTCTTCTTTCAATATTTGATTGTTTGACCGGAAGGTCAAAACATTCGGCTTATGATCGACGACGGCGAGCAACCATGCCTGCTGCACCGAGAACCAAAAGAACGGCCGATGATGGCTCAGGAACATCTACTTGTCCGCCTGTACCTGTAAAGGAAGCAGTTCCAAACGAAGGAGCCAGCACGTTGTCTGGGAGCTGTAGTGCACCCTGAGTTCCCAGAGAGAATCCCAAAGTTGCATCGCCTTCACCAGCGACTTCGTAATCAACTGAAGCCAGCAAAACAGCACCGTCAGCACCAACACCAGCTTCGAAGTGAGGGTTGAATAATGCTGTAACAGCAGGGTTGATTCCGTTTTGTGTAACGTTCACAGCGAACAAGTTACCACTTGCTCCGTCAGCACCAACGGTGACAGTAGAAGAATCAAAAGCTGTTCCACCGATAGTGGCGAATTCATCATTTCTTTCAGAACCACCGGTCAGCAATAGAACGGCTGAATCACTGCTGGTGAAGTTCAGGTCAAGGGCATCAAAGCCAAACGGCTGAGATGAGAAAATGAATGCCGTACCTGTTGTACCAACTTCTGCTTCGGCAGTGCTCTGTGCTGAACCTTGATCAAAAGAGAAAAAGATGTCTTGTGAAAATACTAACGCGGGACTTGCGATCACTACTGCTGCAGCGATCAAGAAATTCTTAATCATGACGACTTTCTTTATAGGGTTGTTGAAAACGAGTTGTGCTTAAAGTCACTATATGTGTCTAACATCACTTCTAGGAAGTTAGCTCAGTATATATGCAAATTTTGCCATTGCAAGCTACCAACTTAAGCAAATTCAACCGAAAAAATGCCCGGCGAACCGAGTTTTCCTCGCCATTTTTGCCGACAACTCCCGGGCAACTAAAATGCCTTTTTTTAATGGTTTTTGACGTAGAATCTTGCGTTCGCAAGGGGCTATCAACGCCTGAAACTGCAATTAAATGAGCTCAAGCAGCCATAATTTTTGACCGTTATAGTTCGTATTTTCTCAACAGAAGAAGGCGAATTCAGGCTCAGAACGAGAATCTGCAGCACAAAGGCTTACTCGACCTTATCCCGGATAGGAACTCAAAGGGAGCAGGACCAAAAGGCTCCAGCGTCTACCAGCCAGGCGATGATTGATCCAGAGTTGTGCTTCTTGGATTAACTGTCGAATGAAGTTGCCAAGATTGCTAACGCTGGCTTTATCCGAGCATTTGGTAGAGAGGAAGCAGGACCGGCTGACCGTGGGCTGGGAATTAAGCAATCTTGAAGCGCATAAAAAAAAGGAGCGACACGAGTTCGCTCCTCTTTTTGTTTTACAAATTTTTGACTCGAAAGTCGTAAAGCGTTCAGCTTATGAACGTCTACGCCGAGCGACCAAACCTGCTGCACCAAGGACAAGAAGAACAGCCGATGATGGCTCAGGAACAACTTCCCCGCCTGTACCTGTAAACGTGGCAGTTCCAAACGAAGGAGCAAGAATGTTGTCCGGCAGTTGGAGTGCGCCTTGAGTTCCAAGTTCGAAACCCAAAGTTGCTTCGCCTTCACCAGCAACTGTATAGTCGACAGATGCAAGAAGGACGGCACCATTAGCACCAACGCCAGCTTCGAAGTGAGGATTAAACAATGCAGTTACGTTCGGGTTAATACCGTTTTGTGTAACGTTCACTGAAAACAGATTTCCAGCATTGCCAGTAGGATCAATAGTGACAACTGACGAATCAAACGCTGTGCCTCCGATGGTGGAAAATTCATCGTTTCTCTCGAGTCCGCCTGTCAACAGCAAAACAGAAGAATTACTGCTTGTGAAGTTAAGGTCAAGAGCATCAAAGCCAAACGGCTGATCGGAAAAAATGTAGGCGGTACCGGTCGTACCAGCTTCACCAGTTGCTGTGGTTGTTGCAGTACCTTGATCAAAGGACCAAAAGATGTCCTGAGAAAAAACTAATGCGGGACTTGCGATCACTACTGCGGCAGCGATCAAAAATTTCTTAATCATGACGACTTTCTCTGTTGAAATAGGTTCTAAAAGTGTTGTGTATTTACGTAACTACGTTACTTTCCAGCCAATAATCACTGGAATTTTGGCGATGCGAAAGCCTACCTCCCAATTTTGCCAAGGCCGCCCAAATTACCAAATTTTCTTCTAAAAGGCCAAATAGTTAATCTTCGCCCGTAGCCGAACCAAATAACCAGAAGTGATCCGATTGCTGCGACAAGCCATACAAAGCTGGGAAGTTGGCATCATCACACTCGACTCGCGACCTCATCTTGTGAATCGACGATTCAATTATGCTTCCCGCAATTTTGATCTATAACGTTGGCAAATTAGGATCAGTCTGGTCCTCGTGGTTATCACCAAACGACACATTGTTCTCGTAATTTGCGTTGAGATGATGCGAGCGATTCTCGTTGAACGCAGGTTTAATCCCGACACCCCGCGCATTTGCCACAACAGGCGCAACAAGAATCCGAAACATCATGGCCGTGACGAAGTGAGAACACGACAGAGTCATTGAAGAGGATTCATCTCTACCTTCGGCTCGAGGCCCTTTTAACAATCAGTGAACATCACTTCAAGAAATCGCTTTAGAATTTATGACGTGCAAGATTGCAATCAACTCGATTCAGTTAGGCTACACAGCTCACAGGCTTTCGTTCGATTGATAGAACAGTCCACCGCTTGAAAGAAATTACGATGACTGAATCGCAAATATCAAAACCACGAAATTGGTGGCCAAAGGTGGCAGTCGTTTT
>CAKZVF010000027.1 GCA_937921995.1 uncultured Pirellulaceae bacterium | reverse complement strand
TCGCTGGCGTCAAAGAGGAGTTTGCTGTCGCTGAGCGTTTTGTCTTGGTTGACTTTGAATGATTGGTAGATTGGTTTTTCTTTGTCGGACTGAGCCACGTACAGTGTCTTCTCATCGGGCGACAATCCAATTCCATTGGGACGCGAAAATTCCTTGGTCAGCAGCGCTACTGATCCATCGGGTGATAAACGGTAAACGCCATGCCACGGGATTTCGCGGACGGATTCGTCAAGCATTCCATAGGGCGGATCGGTGAAGAAGATCGTACCATCAGAGGCCCGGACTAAATCGTTGGGGCTGTTGAATCGTTTTGTTTGGTAACGATCAACCAGCGTCGTTTTGGAACCATCTTTCTCCAACCTAAAGATGCGACGGTTACCATGGTCGCAAGCTAATAGCCTTCCATCGGGTAAAAACCACAGCCCGTTGGTGCCGGGTTCCTTGCTGAACTGATTTTTGGGTCCGTCGTAGCCGCTGGGTTTCATGAAAACGGAAACCGAACCTGAGGCGGCATCCCATTTACAGATTTGGTTGTTGGGGATGTCGCTGAACAGAAGCGCGTTGTTCTTTTTGTCCCAAGCAGGCCCTTCGGTCCATTTGTATCCATCAGCAATCTCCTCGATCGCTGCGTCCACGTCGATCAGTTGATCTAAACCCGGATCGAGTCGTTCAATTGATCGTGTAACTTCCGGCGGTTGAGCGTTTGGGCCTTGCGCATCTACCGATGAGATGGGCCCAAGAAACACGATTAGACACAGGCGCAGGCAAATTCGGTTCATGATTGTCTGGGATATATTGAAGGTTCGGAAACCATCACTATAACCCAACCGGTTGCCTGTTTCAAAGAAACCGCGATTGCGATTTGATTGGGTGCCTCAGACCGCCTTCGATTGAGGCATCTGTTCTGCCTTATTGACGGGCGACGCTTGCGATTGTTCAGTTGCAGCATCTGGAACCGGTTGGCCCTTGGGGCGAGGCGGGTGGAAATTGTGGAAGCGGCGAGCACAGCGGTCCTTGAACTCGGCCAACGCCGACGCTCGGTCGTCTTCGGTCTTAAATGCGCGTTCCAATGTGTTATCTAGGAAACGATTGGCCAGCTCCCAAACGGGTATATCGTCCTTGAGATAACGATGGGCGAACTTGCGTTCGTTCTCCGAAATTTCAGCATCCTTTTTAGATACGTTGGCCAAAACATAAGAGAGATCTGAAAAAACGGTCGGAAACAAACGCTCCATGCAAATGCACGATTCGTCAAAACGTTCGATGGGAAACAAAAATGCTTTTCCGGTGTCGAGCGCCTGGTTGATGACATCCAGTTCGGTCGACGATTTTCCGTTGGTCAGAAAGTGAATCTGGCTATTGGTCTGTGGGTGCACATATTGTTCGACCAGTTCTGCGTTGGCGAAATCACGGAAGCTCATCTTTTGCGCGATGCAGTTCACTTCCTCAAAATGGCGGTGATAGAAATAGCGCGAAATGAAACGGTCGACCGGATCGCGGACGTACGACAGCGCGTAGATGTCGGCTTCAGGTAGATCGTAAGGAAGGTCCAACGAGAGTTTATGATCGCTCATGCACGCCACCCAAGGGTGACAGCGTACGATTTCGCCGGCGTCTTCTTTGGTGTACTGCTTGGTCTCCAAAAGTGAATTGGAGTTGTAGTAGTCATCGCCAAAGTTACGGTTCATCAACTGCCGCAACGTCGACCCACCGGCTTTGGGGACATGCACGTGCAGCCACGTTTGTCGCATCGCGACGGTGTCGTTATGGGCCTGGGCGTGAATTTCTTCGTGTGACATGATTGTGATCAGTATGCGGGTTCGGATGTTGATGGTAGCCGTGCTATCATTTTCCCAGTAGTACACCGCAGAGGCAATATCAATCCGAAGGTGCTATCAATCGGGCGACACTCCTGTTCACACCAATTAGGCCCAACGGCACCTTGTTGAGGCAAAGGCTGCCACTGCAAACGGCAACGTTAAATCTGGAAATCGATGGGCGGTTCTTCTTGGACTTGGTTGCGAATCCGCAGACGCGGTTTCTCCATAACCACCGTCGTGAATGGATCGACCGATTCGGTCAGCCAAACACTCGAACCGATGACCGAATCGTGGCCGACGATCGTCTTTCCCCCAAGCACCGTCGCGTTGGCGTAGATGACGACGTTGTCTTGTAGCGTCGGATGGCGTTTGGTGCCACGCACAAGTTCACCGTTGTCGTCTTTGGGGAAACTGAGTGCTCCCAAGGTGACGCCTTGATAAATTTTGACGTGTTCACCGATTTCGCACGTCTCACCGATGACCACGCCCGTGCCGTGGTCCATAAAGAAGTGGCGACCGATCGTTGCCCCGGGATGAATGTCGATGCCCGTTTCGCCATGCACCCATTCGGTCATCATTCTGGGGATGAAGGGGATTTTAAGTTTGTGAAGTTCGTGCGCCAGCCGAAACACCGAAACGGCTGTGAAACCCGGATAGCAAAGAATTACCTCTTCTAAGTTTTTACACGCAGGATCGCCGTCATAAGACGCTTTTACATCAGTTACCAACACGTCACGAATCTCTGGAAGCAAAGCGAGGTAGTGTTCGGTTAGTTCGACGGATAAGCTTTGAATGCGGTCGGCGGGAATTCTTTCGCCGAAAACGGCTTCGGTGCCAATTTCATCGCAGGCCTCTTGATGGCGCGCGATCGCGATCTCGATCTGTTTCGATAGGTTGGAATGCGTGAACTCTAATTGTCGTTGAAGCCGCAATTTCAATTCGTCTGCGCAGGTTTCTTCGCATTGGACCAGCGGATTGACGATCTTCCGCAGCGTGTGAATAATCTCGACCAGCACGTCATAG
>CAKZVF010000026.1 GCA_937921995.1 uncultured Pirellulaceae bacterium | reverse complement strand
TGTGATTCCGCCGCGCGTTGTTTTCGAGCATCCTTATTTTGAGCCCGCGCTGGAAGACGTCAAACCTGCCGGCGGTAGGTACCTGCATTTCTACGCGGCCGAACTGGTACGATCACCGCAAGGCAAATGGTGGGTGATGTCGGATCGCTCGGACGCGCCTGGCGGCAGCGGATTCGCGCTGGAGAATCGTTTGGCGATCTCACGCACGTTCCCCAATGAGTTCCGTGATTCGAACGTCCACCGCTTGGCCGGTTATTTTTTACAGATGAGAGAGTTCCTCAACTCGCTGGGGACAACGAACCGCTCCGCGCCTCATGTGGTGATGCTGACCGCGGGAACCGGAAGCGCCAGCTATTTTGAAGACGCTTACCTTTCGCAGTATTTAAACATAACGCTGGTGGAATCTCCGGACCTGACCGTCCGTAAGAATCGCGTCATGCTCAAAACTTTGGGCGGTTTGATTCCGATCGATGTAATCTATCGTCGTCAGCACTGCGTCGGGCTGGATCCCTTGGAACAGGGGACAACGGGACCGGGCATCGCGGGGATTTTACAGGTCGCGCGAGCCGGTAATGTGGCCATCAGCAATCCACCGGCCAGCGGGTTAGTTGAATCTCCGGTTTTCATGAGTTTCTTGCCTCGCATTTGCCAGGCCCTATTGGGCACCGAACTGAAACTACCAGGGGTGGGATCGTGGTGGGGTGGCGAAGAAAGTTCGCTGAAGTTGATCCGTGATCGAATCGACGAACTGGAATTGGTTTCTGCCTATCGTATCCGCACACAATACGGCTCAAAACTGACGACGAAGAACAATACCGACGGCTTGAGTCGCGACGAAAAATTGGCACTATTGGATAAGGACCCGCATCTGTGGTGCGGTCAAGAACGCATCCTGCGATCTTCTTCGTCGGTTTGGAAAGAAGGGGCTTTGACGCCGGAGTATCTTTCCCTACGGACGTTCTTGGTTGCCAACACCAACAAGTCTGGCGAAGCGGCCAGTGATACGACGATCGGAAACTCGCATGACCAATACACGGTGATGCCCGGCGGGCTATCGCGACTGACCGACACGCCTGACGAACCCATTCGCCGTCCTTTTGAGGGCGGCGGTGTCAAGGATTGCTGGGTTATTTCCGATGAACCGGTCGAAACGATCTCGCTTTTGGAATCGAGCCGCTCGGGCACCGACATTCCGCGCGACGACTATTACCTTTCGAGCCGGACGGCTGACAACTTTTGCTGGCTGGGCCGATATCTCGAACGCTGTGATACGACGGCGCGATTGGTGCGAGCCGTGCTGAAGCGATTGACGGGGGAAAGCCGACCGTCGGAAGTGCGGGAGTTGCCTTCGTTGATCCGAGCATTGGCGGCCGAAGGTGGCGTCGACGCGGGGTATGCTGTCCCCGAACTTCGGCGGCAACTACCGGACCTTGAAAAGACGATCACCGATTGCTTTATCGATAGCAAAGAACCTAATTCACTGCGTAGCCTGGTGGACCAATTTTACTTTGTGGGTACCGAGGTTCGTGAACGGCTGTCCTCAGATGCTTGGCGGATTATCCAGCATGCGAGAGAGGGCTTTTTGGTTGAGCGATTCACCAACAGCGATCTTGCCGAACACATGGAGATCACCAACGAGTTTCTGGTGGACTTGGCGGCGCTGAGCGGTTTTATCTCCGAGAGTATGACACGAACCCATGGTTTTCGGTTTCTCAATATCGGCCGTCGTATTGAACGCGCGCTGCAGATTATTCGCTTGGTGAAGAACTGTTTTCTGTTTAAGAAATTGGTCAATGATGAAGTCTTAGCCGCCACACTGGAGGTCGCGGACAGTTTGATGACGTATCGTTCGCGCTACCAATCGGAACTGGATTTAGAAGCGGTATTGATGTTGATGCTGACCGATGAAGACAACCCGCGATCACTGGTGTTTCAATTGATCTCGTTGGACCAGTCAGTTCAGTCATTGCCCGTATTGAACAAAACCAAAGGGATGTCGACGCATCAGCGGTTCTCGATGGAGGCATTGCATTCGGCGCGGATGGTCCAGATCCCGAACCTGTGCAAACTGGACGCCGAAGGGCGGCACGTGGGTATCCAAGAACTCTGCACCGCGCTGGAGGAACTGCTTCCTCAGTTGTCTGTTTCGATAAGTAACCAATACTTCATCCACAGTGGCCCGATTCACCAAATGAATCCAATCAGATAGATGCGGGCCCCCGCAGAGCGCGTTTTGCTAAGGCAAACAGGCACGCCAAGCCACAGCGATAGCCAGTACACAAAAACGAAAATCTCGCCACAATAATATTCGTTTCAACACACAGTTTTCCCGTTGTGACATAAATTGTTATGTCATCCCGAATCACAAAAAGTTGTCGATGACCAACAACCCGACTATGACGACAACCTCAATGACCTATCAGATCACTCACACAACGCTGTATAAATATGCCGCGACGGTGCCAGAGTGTTTCAATACGATTCGTCTGCACCCGCGCGATTTGCCATATCAGCGCTGCATCAGCCACGAATTGGCGATGGCTCCGATGCCACCGGAAAGCTTTGTAAGGGTTGACACGTTTGGAAACAGGATCGGGAATTTTTCGATCTACCAACCCCACAACAGTCTGAAGCTAACTGCGTCCAGTCGCGTCGAAGTGCAATCGGTGCCGACGGTGGATCCGCTCAGCAGTCCGCCTTGGGAGCACGTGGCCAACCTTTGCGATACGGCGAACTTGGCCGCTGCTAGATTCAAAACCGAATCCAAACACATTCGCCGCAGTGAACGTTTTGCAGAATATGCGCGGGAGTCGTTTACGCCGGCGCGGCCTATTGTTGAGGCGGGCGTTGATTTGACGCGCCGCATTTTCACGGATTTCAAGTTTTCACCCGGTGCCACGACGGTCAGCACTGCGGTGGAAGAAGTGTTCGAAAACCGCCGCGGCGTCTGTCAAGATTTCGCTCATTTTCAGATCGCTTGTTTGCGTTCGTTAGGGCTGCCGGCGCGGTATGTCAGCGGATACGTGCGAACGATCCCGCCGCCGGGCAAGGAACGTCTGGTCGGTGCCGATGCGTCTCATGCGTGGGTCAGTTTGTATTGTGGAGACGTTGGATGGATTAGTTTCGATCCCACAAACAATTCGATCCCCAGCACCGATCACATCACGCTGGCTTGGGGCCGCGACTATTTCGACGTCTGCCCCATTCAAGGCGTCTTCATCGGAGGCGGCAAAACCGTGATGAAGGTCGAAGTCGATGTCATGCCCTTAGACTGATCCCGCGAAGCAAAGTAGCCTTTCGGTCTCCGAAAGTGCGCGTCGCGCGCTATTGAGTGCAGCAGCGCTTGAGTGTTCTTTCGGAGACCGAAAGACAACGATGCCCCTGCAACGAAAAGGTGAAAGAAGAGGCTTATTCAAGGCGACGCAATTTCGATCAACAATCGTTTGCGAAGGTTCTACTTCCTACGTTTCTTGCCGCGCGTTTTCTTCTTCACCGGTTTGCCAGTTGGTTTGGCGCGAGCGGCACCACGACCGGAATCGCCGCGGGTAGAACTCTTGGGGCGTTTGGGCTCTACGGTTCTTGCTGATTTCTTTTTCTTGGAACTCTTGGAAGGTTTGCCGAACGGAACTTTGGCTTGTTCTTTGACGTCCGCTAGGTCGCGCGGTTTGATCTTTTTCGCGCGGGAGGCACGTTTGGGTTTGGAGATCCGCTGAAGCGCCTTGAGCTCGTAAGGCGTAAGTTCGCGATGGGCGCCCGATGGAAGATCGCCTAATTTCAGGCTGCCGATGGACACACGCCTGAGCACACGCACCTTGTGACCGATCTTCGCCAGCAAACGGCGGATCTCGCGGTTGCGGCCTTCGGTCAACGTGATCTCGATCCAGCTAGTTTCCTTGGCCCGTTTGAGATACTTCACCGCCGAAGCCTTGGCCCGCCCTTCGGCCAGATAGACGCCTTGGGTCAGCGCTTTAAGGCTGTCCGGATTGGGGTGGCCCACGACCTGGACGTGATACTTTTTCTCGACACCAAATTTCGGATGAGTCAGCTTATTGGCCAAGTCGCCATCGTTGGTGACCAGGATCAGTCCTTCACTGGATTTGTCCAATCGCCCGACGTTGTAGACGCGGTTGCGCGTGTTGATCAGGTCGATGACCCGTATGCGGCCCGAGGGGTCGTTGCTGGTGGAAAGGACGCCCGGCGGTTTGTTGAGGATGAAGTACTGAAGTTTTTCAGCGCGAACATCTTGAGCATCCACGGTGATCGTCTGGGTCGTGATGTCGACCTTGGTGCCCAGTTTATTGACGACCTGGCCGTCAACTTCGACGCGGCCCGCGAGGATGATCTCTTCACACTCACGCCGGCTGCCGACACCGGCCGACGCCATCGCGCGTTGGAGGCGCTGAACGTTGGGGTTGTCCGACGGCGCGGATTTACGCTTGCCCGTTTTGGACTGAGACGGTTTTGTCTTGGTCGTTGATTTGGACTTAGACTTGGAAGCTGCCGATTTCGATTTTTTCTTGGCCATAACCAGACAGATCGTAGTCTCTGGATTCCGTTTGCCAAGTGGCTGAATCTGCGCTGGGCCGTAGGTTGGTCTTTAAGGCCGGTCACGGTAGTGGGTTTGGGGAGTGAACTGGGGATGCGTGGCCAAGCTACGTCGCAAGTAGCACCGGTTACTTCACCAAACACTTAAATCGGATCACACCGCCTTTGCCAGCAGGCAGCGGTTCGGTTATTTCCCAACGCAGCATCAAAGAACCGCTGTCGTTGTCGCGCCTAATGAAATCGCCTTTGAGCGAACATTCGGCCGAATCGGGGATGTATCGCAGGCGGGTGGTCAGGTTATCCACGATCGTAACGTTACCGACCTTGCGGGGTGATAGGTTGTCAAATCGGATGGTGAATTCAACTTCCTCGCCCGGACGCGCTGCGACCTTGGAGGCGATCTTGACGACCCGCAGGATCGCATTGTCATCGTCCGTTTCGACGACCACCATCTGCTGCAACGTCAGCGCGTCGTTGACGACGACGGGCTGGACTTTGTCGGCGTGAACTTGCAAGCCGAGATTGTCGGCCCAGCTTTTGGCGGCCAGCATACCGGCCTGCAGTCGCGCCGATTGAGATTTGGAGTACTTGCCCAATCGCATCATATCCAGATTCTCATAGGGCCGGAATGAATCTTTGGCTTTTCTCAGCACCAGAACGTTATCCGAAACCACGCCGCGGGTTCTATCGCTGAATCCGAAAGCTTTTTGCGATCGCTCGTTGCTGCCAAGGGCCACGTGTTGTTTTGTGGTCGAAGAGAAATCTGAGCTGCGCGAAAGCACGGAGCCTTCTTTTTTCTTGAACTGAGTCACTGCCGCGGTGCGTTCTGATTTGTGCAAATTATCGACGCGCCGGATTGCGGAGAAGCGCGGTGCGTAAATCGCGACGCGGTTGCTGGGGGAAACCAGACGTTTCCCATCGAGCGTATCGAAATGGCCGAAGGTATCTTCGCTGTCCATGCCATAGATATTCCAATCGCCATCGACTTGCACTCGTTTTTCACGATCGCTGCCGTCGTAAACGTATTCGTCGCTGCGTTTCATGTTGGCTGCGTTGTGGCGGTAGTGGGGATCGTCCTGACGCATCTGTCGCCCGAGGGGAACAGGGAACACACCGACGTCAGCAACGTTGGCCATCTGACCGTCTTGGATCGTGAAAGCGGCGCGGTTGGCGAATCCGGGGTTACCCGATGGGTTATCAAATGCGACGGGTTTCAGACCGTTCAGTTTGAATCGCTTGGCCCGTTTGGCGCGCGTGTTGGAAAGCATACGTTCCGCTTTCCGGATCAATTCAGGGTTGGCATGGAAAGCGGCCGGTGCGGTGTTGCTGTCGCGGATCGGATGTACGACGGCGTCGGTGCCAGGATACATTTGAACCGTCTGTCCCGAGGCAGGCTCAACGCATGCGCCCATCGTCAGCAGGGCAACAATTGCGGTAGTCAGTTTGAAACGTTTCATGATCGACCTGTGACTTATTGGGTGCCGAAATTTGTCGGGGTATATGGTTTTTTGAACTGTAAGGCGCGTCAATGCGGTGCGATGGACTTGTTCTAATATAAGAGTTTTTACCGTCGGTAGGCAGTTGGTTGGCGGTTGGTGGGTTGGTCGCTCAGCCGCGCAGAAACGGAGGTCGAACGATTCGTGGCCGCCGAGCTTCCGGATTCCACGGAGTTTACGGTCTCAATGGGATCTGGCAGATTCACTGGCACGGAGCTATTGAACGCCGAAGGTTGACTGAGTTCTTCTTGCGTCGGGATGCGCGACCCGATTCTCAGAATGACCAACGGCCTCCCAAATCCCTTGGCCACATGTAGCGGGTCCTCGGCGCCGTCGACGTCGAAGTAGGACTGTTCGCGATCGGAGCCGTTTCCAACGGCGGCCCCTTCGGCCGATTCAAGGTAGATGACTTTGGTGACCATCTTGCCCGATGATGCTTGTTCAAGATCGTCTTTGCTCAGCACAACCGGGATCGGAAACTGAGTCTCGAGCCCCTGAGGCGGATAGAGTCGGTCCAGCAATTCAATCGAGGGGTAGACCGTCCGTGGTTGGTGATCGACCACGAAGTCGACTTTGAAACGGTACAGCAGACCGGCCTCAACGCCGACACTGACCGCAGACCCCGCCGCGCTGGTAGTCGTGCCGCCCGCAAAAATTCCGACCGAACTACCATCGGGAGTCAGCAGTCGCACCGGTTGAACATGATTGATCAGATCTTTATTGCTCATCAGCGTGCGCTGGGAGGCAACGCCCGGTGCCATCCGCGAATCGATCAGCTTGTGCCCGCGGGTCAGTTGAGCGTTTGCCGTGTGCGTGACGGTAGAGATTCCTGCGGTCAGGGCGATCAGCATTGCGATGGCGGCAAATTTCATATTCATCGTTACTTGCTCGAAACGGGTGGAATCCAATGGCCGAATTTTCAGGGCCAAAAAATAGCCGCGACAGCGTGTGCTGTTCGCGGCTGATTTGCTTAGGATCGCATGGCGAACCTGTTACCGACGCAGGCGTGGTGGGCAGTTCGGTGGAAGTTGGCCGTGAACCATGTCTGCAGGCGGTTGATAGTTCGCATGCGGTGGGCGAATGTTCGTTTCCCTGATCAGGACACGATCGGCCGGACGTGGGTAGCTCAAACCTGGCTTTTGCTTCACCAAGACATCAACATTTCGGGTTGGGCCAGGGATTTGCATCGCGGTATGGTTGTGCATTTCGTAGCGACGCAGTCCCGCAGGTCCGCCAAGTGGAATGTGAGGTGGACCTGGCAGGCCGATGTTCGTGCCCACGTTGGGCATGCCGTAGTGAGGACCGGTGACGCCAGAGATGTAATCACTGGTTCCGCCTGATCCGCCGCCATAACCTGGAGGCATCGCACCGGCAGCAAGGCCACTATCTGTGCCGGGTACTTCAAGGTCCTTGTTACCGATTCGCAAAATGGCAAGGATGGCTCCGCGGCGATCGGCTTCGGTGATAGGATCGACGCCGGGATCGAGACGTGTGCTGACCAAGGTATCAACGCCGGCCAAAGCCAACTCTTGATATTCTGGATCGGGAACGTAGATGACTTTGGTGACATAGTTCGCAGCAGCAACCTGGTCGAAGTCTTCTTGCGTGAATTGAATCGGAATCGCAGCGTGTGCAAGGTAGGCGCTGGTGCGTGGCGAAGCACTGCCGATTTCCAGCGTCGGGTAAAGACTGACGCCGGGACGCCCTTTAATGTTGCTGATCTTCAAGCGGTAGATGCCGCCTTGGCCAAAGTTTTGACGACCGGGAACAATTAGCGGAGATGAATCGTACATCCCAACGCCGGACACGTCCCAGCTGACTTGAAGGTATTCAGGTCGGTCGAAAAGGACTTGGACGCTTTGCATGCGAACGGCACCAAAGGGTCCGTAGGCTGCCATGTTCGCGTCGGCTCCACCGCCACCACCGGCCGAAGCCGATAGAACGCCGGGCCCAGGACCACCGACACCGGGGCCTGGTTCCATGAGCATTTGTGCTGGAGGAAGATTGTGACCGGCAGGAACGCCGGTCCGCATCAGAGGTGCCTGAGCGGAGGCTGTCGCGGTGACTGCCATCATCACCATGAGGCCTGTTGTTATTCGCAAGTACATCCAATTCCCCTTTTTGATTTCACGGTCGGCGCGAGGCCGGTTCCGCGATGCTCTAATTTATGCGAGCTATGTGCGTGACAATTTGCTTGAAACCAAACTGACGGTAACCAAACTGACGGTAACCAAACTGACGTAGACCTGTATGTTCGTCATTTCTAAGATGACGTCTAATAAAACGACGCCACCGACTTCATCTACAAAGCCCGTCTGATATCTAGTTCGGCGCCGAGCAATAAGAATCTTTGGGAAAATCCGCATAAGTTACGCATGAAGCAGGAATTACCTATCTCCGTGATTTTGCTAGCGTTGGGTGCTTGGTGCTGCTTTCAGTTTCCATCGAATGCAAAACCGCAGCCAACCGGCGCCGCGATGGTTGCTAGCGAAGTGGATTCGGTTGCGAACCAGCGCGGGGATTTCCAGCAGAGCGTCGGTCAGCCTCATTTCAGCGATACTAATATTGCTCGCCGCGAAATCGCTCAAGCCAGTTGGCAAACACCCGCTGTAGAGCCAGCGATAGAGCCCGCCGTTTCGCGCGATCCCGGCACCGACGAAGGGGCGGCCGCCACTCAGACCTCCACTTTCCAGCAAGCCGGTTCCTTACAACCTGAGGCTGACGTTGCTGCGCTGCGTGCGTTTGCACCGGCGGAGTTTTTACGGGTTGCCACCGCCAATGACATGCAAGCGACCAATGCGTTGGTGCAGATTGCCAATGGAATCCAACAACTGCCACCATTTGCCACGCGTACCAAAATCAGTAGTCGATTGTTTGGCGTTTCGATGGCGGCAACCGGGAAGTACTTCCAATCCGCTGGCGGGTTAAAATCGCGGATGGAAATCCAATACGTTTCTCCCGTGGCGAAGACGGTGCTGCAGATGTCCGACGGCCGATTCGTATACTTTTTGAAATCCGATCGGCAACATCAGAAGCTGGAGTTCATCGACCTGTTTCGTTTGGCAAATGATCGAGGGATGGCGGGCGGTGGTTTGCTTCCGACGACTTGGGTGATGGGAGGCGGGATCGGAAAAGCTTTGTCGCATTACACCGGCGCGTTTGATTTTCAAAAGGTGGACTCGTCGCAGCAATCCAATACGTCGGAGCGGGTGACGACCTATCGTGGCATTTGGAAAGCCGACGTTTTGCTGCACTTGATTCACGCAGGCACACCCGATGCCGATCGCCCTGCGAAAGTTGTTTGGGCCGATGTGCCACGGCAATTGCCACACGCGATCGAGTTGACGTTCACCGCCGAGCCAACAAAGGCTGCGGTGCCAAAGCAGATTTCCTTTTTCCAATTTTCGACGGATAAAGAAATTTCTACGGCAAAGGAAATGGTGCGGATCGAGTTTTCGCCGTTTGAATTCAAAAATAAATTACCTGACGAATTGTTTACACTGGAGTCGACCGATTTTGAAGCAACCGACGTAACGAGCGCCTATCAGTCGCAGATTCAGAAACTAAGCCAAGGCATGGATAAGGTCGCCGACCAGCGGCTGCCTCGGGCGGGGCTTCGGTGATGAATCCTCATCGCGGGCTTCGAATCGCAACTGCACTGTTAGGACCTTTGGACATGCATTTCCCCCACGAAATCAAGGCTTGAGATGCGAGCGGTTTTACAACGAGTCACCTCCGCCGCGGTCGTCGTTGATCAACAGACCGTTGGTCAAATCAAAAACGGTTTGCTGGTGCTGCTGGGCGTTGCCGATGGAGATACTGAAACGGATCTGAAATACGTTTTGGAGAAAACGATCGGGCTGAGAATTTTTGCTGACGAACAAGGCAAAATGAATCTATCGGTCAAAGACATCGGCGGTTCGATGTTGGTGGTCAGTCAATTTACGTTGCTAGCCGATGTGAAGAAGGGCCGCCGGCCAAGCTTCAATACGGCCGCCGATCCGGCGATCGCCGATGATTTCTACCAGCGATTTGTTTCAATGGCCAAACAGCAAGGCGTGCCGACCGAGACGGGCGTGTTTGCGGCGGACATGCAGGTCAGTTTGTGCAATGATGGTCCGGTGACGATCTTAATAGACAGCCGCAACAAATAGGTGATCGTGCACAACGCGGGTCGGTTTTTGATTTACCTGACCGGCGCCGCAACGGTGCCGCGTTCGACGTTCATCCGTAGATCGTTGGCGCGACCGACCAATTCGTTTTCGTCGGTCATGCGTTTGGGTTGAAGCTGGAAATCGAAGATGCGTTGGTCGCGAATTTCGCGGGGCCAGAAATTCTCGGTGATAAAGCTGATCGGAAACGTGCTGTACCACTTCGGACGGATACGTTCTTGAACGGCGATCGTTTCGTAGCCGTCCTTTTCAATTTGAAATTCGCGTGTGCCGTGATAGGTAAAGGGAACCGAAACCGGAGAATAACCTACCGGCTGTTTATCGATGGAAACAAAGGCACCTTCGGGCTGCGTCTTGACGATCAATCGACGCTGTACGCAGCCGGTGAGGCAAATTAGGCTTATCGTTGATAAGGCTAAAATGCGTCCGGCGGATTGGCGATTTAGTAGGCGATTATTCTTGCTACGGTTCATAAACAGGCACTAGAACCCCGAGAGAGTGCGAATTTTGTTGTTGCCAGCGCAGGTGAAAGGCCGGTTCGAAAAAGCCCGAGCTGTTCTTTGAACATATCACCCGAAATGACACATCAGGGCCGATGTTACAAATCTGATCCAGACGACGATAGGTCAGTTTTTACCGGTTTTGGTGGTCTTTTTAAGGGTTAGAGTGGTTATCATTCGGTCCATCACCGTCGATTGAGTTTCCCGCCTGTTACACTTGGGAAGTTTGCAATCATCAGACGATGAACAGATAATGGTTTTGCTGCTAACCTTCAACCAATAGTCTAAGATTAAGTCCATGAGCGAAAGTCTCGTCGATTGGAAAACCTACCTTCAGGTCGCCTCTTTGAGCGACGTCGGTATGCGCAGGCAAACCAACCAAGACAACATGTCGGTTGCACTGGCCAGCAGCTATCAGCATTGGCAAGAGAAAGGGCACCTGTTTATCTGTGCCGACGGCATGGGGGCACACGCGGCGGGCGAGTTGGCCAGTAAGCTGGCGATCGACCACATCCCACATTTGTATGCTCGGTTCAATGAAGGTTCGGCCGGACATTGCCTTCAAAAAGCGATGGTCGGTGCCAACAAAGAGATCAATCGCCGCGGGATGGCCCATGAAGAGTTCCACAACATGGGAACAACGTGTTGTTCATTGCTGCTGTTGCCTGAAGGCGCCGTCATCGGCCACATCGGTGACAGCCGCGTCTATCGGCTCAGCGGGAGCCGGCTGGAACAACTGACGTTTGATCATAGCTTGGTCTGGGAGATGAAGGCCGCCGGGCAACTGACCGAAGAGGAAGAACGCGGCGGGAAGATTCCCAAGAACGTGATCACTCGATCGCTGGGGCCTTATCCTGATTGCAAGGTTGATCTGGAAGGACCTTTTCCGATCAAGCCCAACGATACGTTCTTGTTGTGCAGCGATGGTCTGACAGCCGTCATCAACGATTCAGAGATTGCATCGATTCTGTCCATCATGAATCCGGATGAAGCGGCACGCGTGTTGGTTGATCTGTCGAATCTGCGGGGTGGCCCAGACAACATTACGGTTGTGATCGTAAAAGTGCTCCAGCCCGATATGGCCGGCCCCGAACAAGCAGTGACGCGCAAACGTGCGGCCGGTAGTTCTACACCAAAAATCGTGTCGATCGTAATATTGGCGTTGTCGCTGTTATTCATTTTGCTTTTCTGTTTGACGCAAAATTATTTAACGGCCATCGTGCCGGGTATCGCGGCGATCGGTAGTTTGATCTTTCTGCTGTACCAACGGTTTCTAACGGGGTTTGAACCGACCAGTGGACACAGTGGCGGTAAGTTTGGCCGTGGCCCTTATGTGCGCGTCAATTGTGCGTCGGGTGAACAGTTCGCGTCGCAAATGTCCGATGTTTTGAAGAGACTCCAAGCCGGCGCGGCCGAGCAGAAATGGGACATCGACTGGGACGAAATGAAACGCCGCATTGGTGAAGCCGAAGCCGCCGTGAAAGCGAAAAAATTCCCGCAAGCGGTGCGCGAGTATGGCCGAACGATCAGCTTCATGATGGAACGGCTACGAAACCAAAACGACGACAGCAGCAGTTCATCCATTGATCTGTAGGGAATTGAAGAGGACCCTGGTTCCGCAGCGCTCGCGCCCAATGGCACTCACTTTAGTCCGGAGGACGATACAAGAACTGCCGGTGGCGTCAGCCACCGGACTCGCCAAAAACTGAACTTCAGCCCGGCGGGCGGCACAAAAAATTGTGTCGCCCGCTGGGCTGATCGGCACATTCA
>CAKZVF010000025.1 GCA_937921995.1 uncultured Pirellulaceae bacterium | reverse complement strand
ATTTTTTTCCGGGAATTGGATAGGCGTTTAACGACGAGCCGGCAGGCGACCGTGTTTGGCGGGGCGAAACGCCGACGCCTGCCGGCTTGTCGTTAAACTGTCTTTCCCTTCCTAAACCAAAAGTATGTGCCAGCCACTCAGAGAGAAGCTCAAAGTACCTCGTCCCTTCGATTAATACACCAATTCAATTTTCGCAAAGAACACAACATGACCACCAACCCATTTGATCTCTCCGGCAAAACGGCTTTCGTCAGCGGTGCCAGTCGCGGCTTAGGACAACAGTTTTCCTACGCACTTGCCGCTGCAGGGGCCGACGTCGTCGTAACAGCCCGTGACAAGAATGACTTGACCGAAACGACTGAGCATATTCAGTCACTCGGCCGGTCGGCGTATCCGGTCGAGTTAGAAGTCCGTTCACACGACAGCATTAAGTCTGCCGTGGCTCAAGCGTGGGAGTTGGCGGGGACGATAGAGATCTTGGTCAACAACGCAGGATGCAATGTTCGCAAACCGGCGCTGGAGGTGACGTGGGACGATTGGAACTTGATTCTGGAGACCAATTTGCGAGGCGTGTTTTTTGTTGCGCAGGAACACGCCGCGCGGATGGTCGAAAAAAAGTACGGACGCATTATCAACATTGGTTCAGTGACGTGCGTTAACGGCTACGCGGGTTTGGCTCCGTATTGCGGCAGCCGTGGTGGCGTGAAGCAACTGACAATGAGCTTGGCCGATGATTGGGGGCCGCACGGCATCAACGTGAACTGTTTGGCCCCGGGATGGTTTAAGACAAAACAGAACGCTGTAATGTATGAAGATAAAAGTTGGGTCGAGTATCTGTCGGATCGGATACCACTGAATCGTCCGGGTTCGCCGGGTGATCTGCATGGCACTGTTGTGTTTTTAGCTTCCGATGCCAGCGCCTACGTAACGGGCCAAACGATTTTGGTCGATGGAGGCATTTCAACCGGTGCGGTACGTGCGATGCCTAAAAAATAGTGAATTTTGTGGTGCCGATTAACAGTCGTTGTTATTTCTTCTGTCCTTGGTCTTAGTTTCACAATCTATGACTTTCTGATTTGAGTGAAAAATTTTGTGACTTATCACGTGCAAGCCAACAACTCATCAACTAAAACTATATGAGAGGCAGACCCCTACTTCCAAAATAACCTGCTTGATCAGTCTCGATTCCTCGTCCACACGGAGCCACTTCCTATGACCTCAAACGCCATCGACGTTGACAATCCAAATTGTGCAAAAGATCGTATCCTGCTTGCCGCGGGGAGAATATTTGCTGAAAAGGGATTTCGTTGTTCGACGGTGCGCGAGATTTGTGATGCGGCAGGAGTCAACATTGCCAGCGTGAATTATTACTTCGGCGACAAGAAAAAGCTTTACGAAGAAACGCTGTTGCTGGCCCGCGAGATAGGTGCTCAGAAGTTTCCCATTCCGGATCTTTCTGCGTTGGCTGGCCCTGAGGATCGACTGCGATCGATTATTTTGCTGCTGTTGAATCGGCTGGTGGGGAGCCACGTTGAGCCTTGGCCGGTAAAGATTCTGATGTCGGAGATCCTCAATCCCTCGCCCGCGGCGAAGCCATTGATCGACGGTTATATTGAACCCTTTTTAAGAATGGTCTTCGCGACGGTCAAAGAAATGGTCGACGATACGGTCAGCGAATCGACCATTCATCAATTGAGCTTCAGTGTTATTTCGCAATGTGTCTGGTATCGTTTTGCCAGCGACATCAACCGGATGGTTATTACCGATGATCAATACACCGACAATTTTTCGGTTAATGCGTTGGCGAAACAAATTTTCGACTTTTCTCTGTCGGGAATTAACGCGGCCGGCTCCGGTGCCGGTGGTGTGGCTGCAACCAACGGCCAAACCACGGAGACACAACCGATGAAGCGGCCAAAGCGGCCGGAGGGCTCAAGAGCTGTTGTTGAAAGCGCTACTTCGCCGGTATAGTGTGAATGTCGAGAACGCATCGCGGGTTGTCGATGTTCGTCATTTTTGCAGCCTGAGTCGTCTTCGCTAAATCATGCCAGAAAAAAGTCATCGTCGATTATCTTCAGATCGTAAAACGGAGATATTCAAGTACCTTTGTTCTGCGATCATCATCGCTGCGGCGGTGGGTATGTTTATTCTGCTTAGTAGGATGGCGGAGAAACCCCAAACCAAGGATTCCACAGCGCTTATTCCGCAGGTCAGCACCGAAACGGTGACACCGTATTTCGGATCCTTGGACCTGGTCATCCCCGGCTCGGTGAAGCCCCATCGTGAGATTAAGGTGGCGGCGGAGGTGATCGGGAAGATCGTTAAGAAGTACCCCGAATTTCAAGCCGGGAACTTTGTGCTGGCGGGCACTCCCTTAGCTGAGATCGACGCCGAGGATTATGAGGCGGATCAAAAAACGCTTGAGGCCGACGTTCAGCAGGCTGAAAAAAGAATCGTGGAAAACCTGCGGCAGATCGAAGGCGAAAAACGCAATCTCGAAATCGCGCGACAGGACTTTGAGATCCAGCAACGAGATTTTAAACGCACCCAGCGATTGGCAAGCGCGTTGTCGCGATCGGAGGTTGATCAGGCACGACGCGCACTCAACGCGGCTCAATCCAATCTAACGTCGCGCGAAAACGCTTTAGGCTTATTGCAAGCCACGGCAGTTCGACTGAAGTCGGCGCTTGAAATGAGCCGCAGTCAGCTGGAGAAGTCGGAGCTGAAACTTGGCCGTGTTTCGATCGTCGCGCCGGTTGATGGCGTGGTTGTATCGGAGATGGTGCAAGAAAATGATTATGTCTCGCCGGGATCCGCCATCGCGATGTTCGAAGACGTCAGTGTTGCGGAGGTGGTTTGTAATTTGACGACGTTGGAACTGAATTGGATTCGCAAGAACTCAAAACCTGATCCCGACAAACCATTGTCCAACGATCCCCGAGTTCGGGCTTATCAATTGCCCAAGACCGAAGTTACCATTTTTGAATCCGAAGACGTTGACGCGACGTGGAAGGGAACGCTGGAAAGGTTCGACGGTATTGGCAGAGACGAAATGACGAAAACGATTCCTTGCCGAATCATTGTTCCCAACCCTATCACCGAAACGGAATATGGACCGCGGGCGCTTGTGCGGAACATGTATGTTAAGTGCCGAGTGGAAGTCGAGACTTCCGGTTCCGACCAGACCCAGGATTTGCTCGCGATCAACGAAATGGCGTTGCAGCCGGGGGACTTTGTTTGGAAGGTCGTTGATGGGAAATTACAATCCGCAAAAGTGAAAATTGTTGACCGCACTGAACGTGGCAGGGGCGATTCCAAAATGAGCATCGTCATTATCCGTGCCGTCGAAGGAAGTATTTCGGCAGACGACGAAGTTGTTGTGACGCCGCTGTCACAACCAACCAACGGGGCGACGGTTGATGTTGCCGATGCCGCTGAAAAAAGCGCGTCTGAGACAAACGCCGTTATTGAGGCAACCGAAACGTCGGTTGATGCTGCACCGGACGCAGGTGTCGCAACGCCGGTTGAGAAAAACACAAAGGCCAGTCTTTAAAAAGTTGACTGAACGCGAATTAATATGAGATCAATCGTTAAATGGGCGATTCAAAATTCGCCAGCCATGAATACGGTGCTGATTGCGTCCCTGATTGTGGGATCTATCAGCATGATCATCATGCGTCGCGAGGTTTTTCCGGCGTTCGCGTTGGAGATCGTGCTGGTGTCAGTCGCGTTTCCGGGTTCAACGCCCGAAGAGGTCGAAGAGGGCATCTGTCAGAAAGTCGAATCGGCCGTCGGGAGCATCGAAGGCGTCAAGAAGATGACGTCGGTCGCGAATGAGGGATTTGGCTTTGTCGTGCTTGAGCTTCACGGCTACGTAGAGGACGTACAGAAGGTGCTGAATGAGGTGCGTTCAGAGATTCAGCAGATTCAATCGTTCCTTCCGCCAAGAGCCGAAGATCCGGAAGTGAAGCAGATCGTATTCCGGGCCCCCGCGATTTCGGTCGGGGTGATTGGGCCTGAGCTGTCTGAGATTTCGCCGCGCGATGGACCGGCGGCGCTGCAGCGCGAGATCGAACTTCGTCAGTTGGCCGAAGACGTTCGGCAAGAACTATTGAATTTAAAAGCCGTTCCTCCCAAGAATAAAGTGCGAGGCTTCTTTTCGACCCTGTATCAGCCCAAGGGCATGGCAATCACTTCGGCCGAGATCGCCGGATCGCGGCCTTACGAGATCGCTGTTGAAGTTTCCGAGGATACGCTGCGCGAGTTCGGCATGAGCCTCAGCCAGTTCGCCCAAGTGATCCGCCAGCAGAACATCAACGTTCCCGGCGGCAAAATGGAGACGGCCAGCCAAGAATTGCTGTTACGGGGTGACAACAAACGCGAGGTCGGTTCTGGCATCGAAAAATTACCCGTCGTGACGCGGCCCAACGGCGACGTCGTTACGGTCGGCGAAATGGCGACCGTTATTGATGGGTTTGAAGAAACGACCAACGTCAATTTGATCAACGGTCGCGAAGGCCTCGTGATTCAGGTGACCAAAACAGATGAAGAAGACCTGTTCACGGTTGTTGAAGCGGTGAAAGAATACGTCGCCAATCGGAAAGTACCCCAAGGGTATGAGCTAAAGACATGGGGCGATGTTTCAACGGACGTCGTCGACCGAATCGAACTGCTGGGCCGCAACGGTTTGCAAGGGCTGATTTTGGTCTTTATCGTGCTGGCGATTTTTCTTGATTTGCGATTGGCCTTCTGGGTGGCGATGGGGATTCCGATTTCCATTCTGGGCGCGGGTTTTGTGTTGCTTGCGTTCGGTCAAACGCTGAACATGCTGTCGATGTTTGCCTTTTTGATGGCGCTTGGGATTGTGGTCGACGACGCGATTGTTGTGGGCGAAAATATCTATCTCAAACGCGAGGAGGGGTTGCCGTATGTTCAGGCCGCGGTGGCCGGTACGGTGGAGGTGCTGCCGAGCGTGGCGGCGTCGGTGACCACGACCATCATTGCGTTTATGCCGCTGTTCTATGTCGTGGGCGTGATGGGTAAGTTCATTTCGATCATGCCGCTGGCGGTGATCGCGATGTTGGTGATTTCGCTGTTGGAGAGTACCTTCGTGCTGCCGGCTCACTTGGCCCACGACGACAACCTGTTCACCAAAACGCTAGGGCTAATTTTCTATATCTTCAAACCGTTGATCCATGTGCTGAAGTTTCTAAATCGCTGCGCGACGACCGCTTTGACGTTTGTGATCGACCGCTTCTATGACCCTTTGCTGGCGTTTAGTCTTAATTTTAAGCCGATCGTTTATGGCGGAATCATTTTTGGTTTCGCTTCGGTGATGGGGTTAATGGCGGCGGGTTTCATCGAGGTGGGAGCCTTCCCAAAACTCGACGGACGCGAGATTAACGCCGTGATTGCTTTTCCCAACGGCACCGCAGGCAAGTTCGCGACCGAGGGTGCGGCGGAATTGCGTGACGCGTTCATGAAAATTGACGAAGAGATCAAAGGTACGGCGACAGCGAATTTTCCCGATGGTCACCCTAGCGTGATTCATAATCTTTACGAGAAGATCGGCGAAGCGGGTGACGAGATGCGAGGCCCAACGGGAATCACGCGCGGTAGCCACGTCGCAACGGTGTCGGTGTTGTTGACTTCGCCAGGCCAACGCGATTTTTCGACGCGCGAACTTATTAGAAGATGGCGAGAAGCGGTGCCGAAAGTCTCTGGCACCGAAGCCCTGAAATTTGACGCTCAATCGATGGGTCCGGGCGGTGCCGCCGTAGAATTCAAGGTGCTCGGCGATGAACGCAGCGTGCAGTATCTCGACCAAGCCGTTGAGGAGTGCAAAGAATTTTTGGCCAAAAGAGTGGGTGTCTTCGACATCGAAGACGACTCGCGGTTGGGCAAATGGGAGGTCAGCATCCGATTGACCGAAGAAGGCCAATCGTCGGGCTTGGATGAGGCTGACGTGGCCGAGACGATTCGTGGAGCTTACTTCGGTGATGAAGTGATGCGTCTGCAACGTGGGCGGCACGAAGTGAAGCTGATGGTGCGGTATCCGCGCGATTCGCGCGTTTCGATGGAGGGCTTGAACAACCTGCGCGTGCGCGACGCGCAAGGTGTCGAGCGTCCGTTGACGGAGGTGGCGGAACTGAAATACAAACGGAAGGTCGCCGAAATCAACCGATTGAACCAGTTGCGTAGCATCACCGTTACCGCGGACGTGGATAAATTGAAGGCCAACGCGACCAACATCATTTCTGAGCTGCAGAACGAATTTGCGCCGGATCTAATCAAACGCTATCAGGACAAATACGGCGCGAATCTCAGTTTCAACTGGGAAGGGCAGGCGGCCGAAACGGCGGAGAGTATGTCCAGTATGATGAGTGGGTTCGGGGTGGCGTTGCTGTGCATGTACGTTCTGTTGACGCTGGAATTTCGTTCCTATGTCCAACCATTAATTATCATGGCGATCATTCCTGTGGCGTGGTGTGGAGCGATCGTGGGGCACGGCATTTTGCAAATTGAAATGACGTTATTCAGTTACTTTGGACTGATCGCGCTGACGGGCGTGGTGGTGAACGACTCGATCGTGCTGGTCGATTTTATCAACGCACGCATTCGCGAGGGCATCCCGACCTTTGATGCGATCATGAGCGCCGGACGCAGACGGTTCCGTCCGATTCTGTTAACGTCCATGACGACCATTGCCGGTCTTTTTCCGATGCTGATGGAAACGTCGCTGCAAGCTCAAGTGTTGATTCCGATGGCCGTCAGTTTGATCTTTGGCCTGCTGTTTGGAACATTGCTGATCTTGGTGCTGGTGCCGGTTTTCTACGACACTTACGCGCGTATGCTGATCACGCTGGGCATGTCGGTTTATCGCGAGGACGAATTCAGCGACGAACCGGTTGTGGTTAAGCCTAAGAACGCAATGGCTTGAACGCGCTGATGGAGCCGAAATAAACGGGTGCTACAGTTAGAAAGTGTTTACTTCTTCTTCAAATTCGCCTTGCGGTTCTTGGTCGGGCTGGGGCTCTAGATCGTCCTGTGGTTCAGGATCGTCTTGTGGCGTGTCAGCGGTCTGCATGAATTCAAGAATCTCAAGCGCCGTTGACTGCTGTGGTGATTCGTGAAACGGATTGAGGCCAAACCGATCTGACAGATCACCGATTCCCCATTGCCAAATCGTAATTTCGGGGATTTCATAACCCAGTTGATCGACGCTGTGGATCAATCCCATGATGACCGCCTCTTGCTCCTGCGCGTCTACTTCGTCGCTCGGTTCAAACGCGGCCGGCATGACGGAGCAGCGGTTGAGCGCCACGGCTCCAAATTCGCCTATCGCAATCGGCATTCCTTCACCGTCTTTTAATGTGGCGGCATAAGGAATTAGTTCGTCGGTGATGATCTCGCTCCAACGATCACTTACGGTTTGAGCAAAAGATGTTGGGTCGAGATGCGATTGATCAGCCTCTTCAATTGATGCCAAACGATAGCCGGGATACATGCTCACCGACATCGATTCGATGCGTGGATGGTCCCAAAAGATTTCTTTCACGCTAGGGCTTTGGAAATTATCCCAGTTTGAGTTGTAGCCGAGTTCGCCATCAAAGAGCCTTCCGCACAGATTGGTCATCACATTGAGGTAGTGGTGGTTCCTTGGGTCATTGGTAAAAGCGACTAATTCGGAACCCAACATCAGTTTGTCGGCGTCGGTCAAAGTCGCGACGTTGGCCAATTGGCGAAGCAAAATCGTGTAGTGCCTGACGAAGTTGCGGCGAGTTGTTCCATAGGGATTCCAATCACCGCGCCAAGCCGTACCGGTTTCGGTCTCGAAAATGGGCGTCAGCGTCACCCTTAGGTCGCTGGACTTCGCATATTGAGCGGCCATGTAAATCGTCCAAAGTTTGGGCCCGCTTTTGAAATCAATTTTCCCGTCGGCACCGACTCGCCGGAACACGACCAAGTTAACGTGGTCGGCGTTGACCATGACAAGTTCGTCAATCGCCGTCAGATACTCGTCCAGTTCATCGGCGTTATTACTTTGGTAGCTAATCAGGTTGTATCCGATTGCTGGATCGGCCGAGTCGTAAACGTGTTGGGAGTCTTGTGATGCGGCAGGGGAGGTCAGAAGCAAGCAAGCAAACAAATAAGGCGTCAAGATGCGAGCGACGAAAGTAACGGGAGTGAATGTCATAATTTGTGAATTGGCGGGATGAGTTGAAGAGAGAAATTCAAAGGAAGGTCAGTGTAATTTGATCACGCCATATTTAGATATAAAAATACAATCATCTACGCCGAGCACCGCCATCGTGACATTTGGAAGCGCTTTTAACGATTGTAATCTTTATCATCAATTTTCATTTTGAATTTCTCCGCCGTGCCTCGCGAGCGTGGAGGCATTGGGCCGGCAGGACTGAGTTTCGCTCGACTCGAACATCCAGAGGTTCAACCTCTCAGGAGGTTTATGCCGAATAATCGGGCGAGAATATTATTCGGCTCGCTGCGCTTCGGCTTCGGCGATCATCTTATCCGCTTCCTCTTTTTGCGACTTGGAAAGCTTCGGCTCCAAAACTTTCAATGATTCGGCCGCCATCGGAAGTGATTTAGCACTGGCGTACAGCAGCACATAGGCCCGCGTCAGATCCTGCTGAGTTCCTTTGCCATTGGCGTACAGCAAGGCGAGATAATATTGACCGGTCGGGTCGCCACGTTTGGCTGCATTGCTGTACCACCTCCCGGCGAGGTCGAGGTTTTGCGAAATGACATCTCCCGCTTCGTAGCGCTGGCCAAGCAAGACCATTGCTTCGGTCGAACCCTTTTGTGACGCTTGAGTCAGCCAACCAAACGCCGCGATAGGATCTTTTTCCAGTCCTTTGCCTTCATAGTATCGCCGCGCCATTTGAACCTGAGCGTAAGGCACCCCTTGCATCGCGGCTTTGAGAAACGAACGTGTTGCCAATAGTTCATTAGGAGAGGTTCCGATGCCTCCATCGTAGCAACGGGCCAAGTGATAATGCCCCAGAGGACTGTCAGCTTGAGCCGCCTTTTCATAATTGGCGAACGCAAGTTTTGGATTGGGTTTTTGTCCTAGCAAACCTCGTTCGTAAATGTCGCCAAGTTTCAAACTGCCGGACGGATCGCCTTTGGCCTTCGCCTTTTTGTAATTCATGATCGCCGCCGCCGGTTGTATCTTCTCCTGCACCTCGGCCAACGCAATCAACGAAGGTCCGTGGCCCGCATCAACATTGGCTTGCAAATATTTGGCGGCAGTCTCATCCGATTTTTCGACGCCCAGTCCACCTTGATATAATTTTGCCAGAACAAACGTCGCACCGATGTCAGATCGAAGCGCGTACTCTCGCAAAACCGGCAACGCCTGTTCGTATTTCCCTTGTCGGCACTGCGCGATGGCTTCTCTCACTTCAAAGATCGCATGAGCGGACCCCAACTCAGCAAATTGCGCGTCGGGAATAGCTTTACTGGACGATTTTGATTCCATCGGCACCATGTCGGCAGATGCCGATCGTGTGCCCGCGATCATCAGCATGGCAGTGAAAAGAAGCGTGGACTTAACGCATGACAAACAAAGACGCCGTTTACTCTTTTTCATTTTTCTGCCCTGTAAAAAGTTTCAGCGGACCATCGTTGGTCGCGACGGCGATATCCAAACGCTGGTCACCGTTGAGGTCGCCGACGAACACCGCTCTCGCCGTTGGGCGAACTAAAAAACCGCTATCCGATGGCGACACAGGTTCGAAACCTCCAGCGCCATCGTTTAAAAGTATTTGACCTACACCCCCATCGTATCGGCCGGTTTCAGATTGAGCACCGAAAAAGTTTTGACCCATGACGAGATCTTGATCACCATCACCATCCAAATCTGCCACCGCCATTGATTTGGAAGGCGCGATTTGCGTGATCCGAGGCAGAGACCTAAATTTAAAACTCCCTTTTCCGTCGTTCAAAAAGACGCCGTGTTGGAAAGTATTGGCTTCGAATTTTTTAGCGGAACTTAAGCTTTCGATGCCGTAAATGTCGGTCAACGTCGCTTTTCCAAAATCGTGGAAGGTGTCAAATTTTTTGGCGATGAATGGCATCGCATTGGACGAACAGCTTCGTCCGCGTTCGGGATAACAAACGTTGCCTTCCTGCTTGACTTCGACAATGTGGGCCTTGCCGGTGTCATCGAAATCCCCGTAGTAAACCGTCATCGGTTTTTCGATGGATGTTTTGTACTTCGTGT
Organism: uncultured Pirellulaceae bacterium; assembly: GCA_937921995.1. Taxonomy (GTDB): domain Bacteria; phylum Planctomycetota; class Planctomycetia; order Pirellulales; family Pirellulaceae; genus Mariniblastus. Next base: position 12,639 of record CAKZVF010000025.1, on the reverse strand, counting down.
TCAATCCGATGTTTGAGGCGGCGATATCGAGGTCGCCATCTCCGTCAAAGTCGGCCACGACCACATCGTTCCACCAACCGGTGCGCTGCCCAAGGTCGCCTGTGACTTCTTGCTGTTTCAAAATTCCTTTTTCGTTCTTGAAAATGGCAATCGCATCCCATTCTCGAGCGACGATAAGATCTTCCCATCCATCGCCATCAACGTCGGCCCATTTTCCGCCAGTCACCATGCCCAGTGAGTCGATGCCGACGGCGACATTTTCTGCCGCATTTTTAAACGTACCTTCGTCATTGATCCACAAAGCGCTTGCATCGGAAAGCGGATACTTTCCACTTTGCACGCGCGTGCCCAAAAACAAATCGAGGTCACCGTCTTTGTCGAAGTCACATGTCGAAATAACACTTGTGGGCGTGGTTGATGTGGGCGTCGATTCGTTGAGCGCCCGTTCGAATTTTCCCGAGCCATCGTTAAGGTAAAGCCGATTGTTCTGTTGCGCGTCGCCTATGGGAAACTCGTAGCTGCCGCGGCCAACGAATAGATCCAAATCGCCATCAGCATCAAAGTCGGCCATGGCAACAGCGGTGTCTTCGCCATCAGCATCTTCAGCGAAGGCCGGTTGGGTTGTGAATTCAAATTGGCCTCCGTCGGTCGCAATTCGTAGCTCGCCGGAACTGCCCGCTGCACCACCGACGAACACATCCAAGCGTCCATCGCCGTTGACGTCTCCCCAAGCCATGCAAGGGCCTTCGGCAGACAGCTGATGAGGCAACAAAGGTTGCATGGCGAAATCGTTGAACTGGCTTTCTTGATGCCAAAGGTCCTCCAGTGCATCCGATTCGACGAACATGGGTGGCGTTTGTATTGTCACCGAAGCAGGTGTGTTGGTTTGGCCTGATTGTTTAACGATCAGATGTTCGTTCACCGCGACATCGGTCACCGCTTGCGTAGCTCCGCCTGGCCAGCGGACGGTGACCTGATCAATCTTTTGCAAGTCACCTAAACCGAAGTGTAGAATTGGTTCGTCGTAAGAGTGATATCCAGTTCCGGGCATGAGCTGCCGGATCCAAGTTTTTTCCCCTGCGGATACTTCGATTACGGCACCGACGCCGTTTCGATTGGCCGTCGTGCCCTCGAGTTTCACCGTGATCTGGTTTCCATTGTTGCCGTCGTTGCGATAGATCGAAACATTCTCTTCTAAGTTCATGATGGCCAGGTCAAGATCGCCGTCCTGATCGAAGTCCGCCGTCACCGCGCCGTAACTGGCTCCGTTATGGTCGAGCCCCCAGTCCGCACTGACGTCCTTGAACTTTAAAGTCGAAGTGGCTCCTTCGTTGCGAAAGGCCAGATTCTTCTCTTTTCGCATCTTTCCATCTTTAAAGAACTCCCACATGTGTTTCCCGGCCAACATTTCCTGAGTGATCGTGATATCGGAGTGGTTCATCTCGCGCGGGACGCCGTTGGTGAGGAAGATGTCCATCCATCCATCAGCGTCAAAATCGTTCAGTTTCACCGACCACGTCCAGTCTGAACTGTCCAGTCCCGCTAGGAATGCGGCTTCGCGGAAGTTCCCGTTTCGCTCATTCAGCATCAGTGTATTGCGCATGTACTGAGGCGGATTGGAAGTGTTGGCGCGTTTCAACTCCATGCCACCCATGATGCCCATCGTGACTTTGGATTTGTAGTGGCTGGTTGCGGACATATCGGCAATCAGCAGATCAAAATCGCCATCGTTGTCGAGGTCGCCCGCGTTGGAGCCCATTGAGAACCAAGTCGTGTGCGGAACTGATTCAGCGATTCGGTTCTCAAACGTGCCATCGCCATTGTTAAAGTAGAAGCGGTCTTCGGCCTGGAAGTCGTTGCAAACATAAAGATCACAATCGCCATCAAGATCAACGTCTGACCAAGTACAAGTCAATCCGTCACCACGTCCGGAAATTCCAGACGATGCTGATACGTCCGTGAATTTGACTTTGCCGTCTTCGTCGCAGCCTTCGTTGCGGAATAAGTAATCAGCGCGACCTAGAGGTTCTACTCCCCAAGTATCGGCATCAACAATCCAAATTCCGTAGTACCGCTGGGCACCTTCGATAAGACTCGGCACGCCCGGACGCTCAAACTTGACTGGGAGTTCTGACAAACTGCCGTTGGGGTCTTCAATGCGATTTGTAAGAAGATAAAAGTCTAGATCGCCGTCGTTGTCGTAATCACAGAACGCAGCTTGTTGGGAAGCATCGGTGACGTTAACGCCGGCTATCTCTGCTTGTTCACTAAATCGGACGCGCTGTCCTTCCCCGGCACCTTCATTAATAAACAACTGGTTCGGGGCGTCGTAATTGCAAACGTAGATGTCCAGATCACCATCGTTGTCGACATCAGCCATTGCCACACCAGAGGCCCAGTCGTCTCCGCCGTCGATTTCAGCACCGACGTTTTTGGAGACGTCTTCAAATTGAAAGCCAGTCGATGTTTGTAAGTAAATCGCGTTCTGTCCGGGGCCATTGGCGAGGAACAAGTCTGGCCTTCGGTCGCCATCGAGATCACCGGCGGCGATCCCACTGCACGTCATTCCCGAGTGGTAGAGGTAGGCTTTGGGGTGCTCTGGGAGCAATCGAGAAAAAAAATTGATACCGGTTTCGGCAGAATCTAAGCGGGAGAAATGTTGGCCCTGGACCGCATTAGTGGAAGATAAGGCAACGCTAATTGCATAGAAAGCCGTAAATGCCTTGAGAAAACGGCCCGAATACCGGTTGAGGTGGCCTAATAAGCTCAAGACTCCCAATACCGATTCTTGAAGGGATCGTAAATTCACATTGAGTTCCGGTTGAATAGGTTCAATAAGTACGACATTGAGATTATACTCGCTGTCGTAACATCGCAGCCCGCGGTGAAGCAATGGTTAACGATTTAAAAATGTTATCCAAATTTGTTTAGATGGTTATCCGCACGATAAGCATTCTTACCATACATCACACCTACGCGATACGAACAGTTCACCTCACTCTACCTCGTTTTACTGGCCAAGGAATTGTTATGATTAGACGAAGCACATTATTATTTGCTTGCGGCGCTTTCCTGCTACTTCCAACGATCACTTTTGCGCAAACTTGGAATGGCGCCGGTGATGGAACGACTTGGGAAGACCCTAACAACTGGGTCGGCGGCGCCCTACCAACTGGCAACACATTCATCGGAAACTTTGCCACCCCCATCAATTTGAGCACCAGCCAAAATATTGGTGAACTTGAAATCGTTGGCGACAACACGACTGGCACCGCTGTTGTTAATCACACCGCTGGAACATTAAACACCGGTGGAAACTGGAACAAGGTTGGAATCGATGCCGGCAACGATGGAACCCTCAACTTGAGTGGTACGGCCGTTAATACTGGGAGCAATGTCCTGTTTGTCGGTCGTTTCGGTACCGGATTAGTCGATCTTTCTGGAGGTTCATCTTACGACCACGGCGGCGATCTTAACGTCGGTACCGAAGTAGGTGGCAACGGCACTATCAATCTTTCAGATACTGCGAATTTAGCGACTGGCAACCAAGTTAATCTCGGCAATAACGGAACGGGAACGATCAACATCGCTGATGGCGCCACGTTTAACGCCCAAAACTTTAATTCAGCCAATGGAGCAGGTGGAACTGCTGTCGTTAACCAGACTGGCGGAACTATTACCACCAACTCTTGGACGGCGATCGGTCAGGGGGCAACTGGCGCTGCGACGTATAATCATTCAGGTGGAGTTCTCAACGCATCGGTCGCTGATGATGAATTCCTGACGATTGGTGAAAACGGTGCCGGTACTTATAACGCTTCAGGCAATGCAGTTATCAACGTTGCTTCCGATAATACGGCGTCAGGTGGAGTCAAATCTGGTGGAGTTATTATTGGACGGGACTTTAACAGCACAGATTCAGTTGGTCTGCTTGTCATGAATGGTTCGACCATCGACTTCCAAACCAATGACTTGAGGCTCGGAACGAGCTCAGACAATCCTGGCGGTGAAGGAGTCGGCAATGATGGAATGGCTACCATTTCATGGGTTGCAGATACGAATGGTGCCAACGGTGGGCTTTCCACGATCTTCTCGAGCGACAATACGGAGTTCGGAGTGAACTCGTTTCTGGATGTGGATTTAACAGCACATTCTTTGTTTGCTAGTTACGACGCAGCCGGCACAATTGCGAGTCAGATTCTTTTGATCGACAATGTTAATCCAGTCGCTGGAGCGGCAGGCACATTCAATGGTCTTTCTGAAGGTAGCCTTGTTTCGATCGGCGGCGGAAAAACTGGGACCATCAGCTATTTTGGTGGTGACGGAAACGACGTTGTCATCAACCTGCTCAGTACCGCTATCCCTGAGCCGACGGCGGCTACGATTCTTGCTTTGGCGGGAATGGGAATGATGACCCGAAGACGACGTAACTAAAGACGCGGCATCTAACGTCTTTGAATTTTGATAAAAAAAAAGCGGCTCGCTGATTTCCGGCGAGCCGCTTTTCTTTTGGGTATAAGACAAGTCGGCGATTCTCAAAGGTGTTCGTTTCGCAAGAAGATTCTGTGAATGTTGTTGCCGCGCGACCACTTCAAAACGGTGCGTTGGGTGGCCAGAACCCAAGCCCTTAATCAACCTCGGGACGGCCTCTTAACTGCTGCCCGTTGTTCGAAGGTCGTCGATGTGGACACTTTCGTAAAATAGTTCTTCAACGTCTCGCCAAGTGCGAATGTTCGGTCGCTGGCGAGCAAAAATCAGAGAATCAGTTGAGTTTTGGGTAGGCAAGGTTTTTGTTGCAGTGGTCCAACAGCTTTTAACTACTTATACTGATCTCTCGATTCATCTGAGTTATTAACATGGCAGAAAAAATGAGCTTCGACAACCGCGTTAGATTGCATCCTATTAGGCAAGTAACAGTAATCGCATTTCTTTGCGTCGCGAGCGTTGTGTCGTTCGTTTCTCAGGGTGCTCAGGCCCAACAGGCTTCGCGACCCCCAAGCCATGAAATCGGTGTTCAGGCTGATTCTGGTTTTTGTGATAACAACGATGGTTATTGCTCGGTCTGGAGTAAAACGCTGACTGTTAAGGATGCTCAGTGGCTTCAGTTGCATTTTGGTGACTTGGTGCTGACCGAAGGCAAACTGCAGGCTTCGAAGCTGAAGATCACTTCGATGAAGGACGGGGCCGTGCAATTGCTTGATTCTGTATGCTGTAAGCAATGGCGAAACAAGTCCGCCTTTTTTAATGGGGACTCGGTGAAGGTCGAACTCATGGCTCACGCGGGCGCCGAAAAGAATCGTGTCGTCATTGACAGTATCACCGTGGGCGAGAGTTCAGGGCCTCTTCCAGAATCCATCTGCGGCGCGGTCGATAATCGGCAACTGTCCAACGATGTCAGAGTTGGACGAACCGATAATGGTTGTAGCGCGTGGCTGTTCGATGACCGCGATAACTGCATGATTACGGCGGGGCACTGTGCGAGCACCATGGACACTGTGTTTTTCAATGTTCCGATTTCAAACTCAAATGGGACTCTGAATTTCCCGCCACCCAAAGACCAATACGCCGTGGATCCTGATTCGATTCAGTTCCAGAACGCCGGGGTCGGTGACGACTGGTGTTATTTTGGATGTTTTAACAATTCCACGACTGGATTGTCTCCCTTTGAAGCGCAAGGCGATTCGTTTGATTTAGCCGCGCCTGCTTCGAACACTTTCGATGCCAGCGACTTCATTCGAATCACAGGTTTTGGAACCACCTCATCTCCGGTCAGCCCGACCTTCAATCAAGCACAGAAAACTCACGCGGGTCCTTTTGTTAGCTTCTCCGGAACGACTCTTGGTTACCAAGCGGACACCACAGGCGGTAACTCAGGTTCTCCCGTGGTCGATGCGTCCAGCGGTGTTGCTTACGGCGTTCACACGCACGGTGGTTGCAATTCGTTTGGAGGCAACTTTGGAACGGGGTACAACCACCCTGACTTTTCTGCCGCTATCGCCAACCCGCAAGGAATCTGTGCGGCCTCACTCGCGCCGGTGAACGATGATTGCGAGGACGCGCTGTATATTCGCGGCGGCATGCACGAATTTGACACCACCGGTGCGACGACCGACGGGCCGGCACTTCCTGCTGATTGCGACGAAGGGGCCGGTGTGTCTTTGGTGAATGATATTTGGTACCAGTACAGAGCAACGTGTACCGGCGTCGCCTTCTTCGACTTCTGCTCAAGCGAATACGACACCCGCGTTGCCGCGTACGAAGATGATGGAAATTGCACCGGTAGTCTGCTCGCCTGCAACGATGACTTTTGCGGAACCCGATCCCGAATAAGATTCGACGTCGTCAAAGGGGCGGATTACTTGATTCGCGTGGGAGGATTCAACGGTGGTGGCGTGGGTACAATGAAAATCGCTTGCAGTGCTTCGGACTGTCCGGTCGATCTGATCGTTCTCAGTAACGAACTGAACATTAATGCGACGAATGGTCCTGACGATATTTTGGTCGTCGAGAGTGACGGCGCGCTGATTATTCGCGTGAACACCGATGATTGTGTCGTGACGCTGCCGATCGGAAAAATCAGGCACATCAACATCAATGGTCTCGGGGGCGCCGACACGATCCGCGTCAACGCGCCGCTGACAACAACGATCAACGGGGGCTCGGGGCCCGACCTGATTTACGGTGGTCCTCTGGAGAATGATATCGTCGGTGGTCCTGGTGCGGACCGAATCTTTGGTAATACCGAAGTCGACATGGTGCTTGGCGGCACAGGTAATGACGTTGTGTATACGTACGGCGGGAACGACATCGTATTTGGAGGCGACGGAAGCGACTTTCTCAAAGGCGGCCTCGGCATGGACGAAATGTTTGGAGGGCTTGGCGGTGACACCGTGTATGGCGATGGCGGGGACGATCAGCTGACCGGAAATGACGGGCCGGACTTTTTGAACGGTGGTGCCGGAGACGACACGCTGAAAGGGCTTGGCGGATCCGATAATATGATCGGTGGTCCGGGCAACGATACCTTTGAAGGTGGTGTGGGCGTCGACACAATGAACGGTGGCGGTGGCAGCGATACCGCGCTGGACGTCGGTGAGGTCCAAATCAGCATAGAGAATTAGTCACGATGCCGTAGTTTAGATCGACAACGACAATCAATATCTAAGTTTAGAACCGGTGGCCAAGTTTTACCGACACAGGTTCTTCGTGTACGACGACATGCCCAATGGGAGCCGTGAAATCACGGTGTTCTCATGGATGTTATGCGTCGCATCTACCTTCACGCTTGAATCGACAGTGAATCTTGTCGGTATCCGAAGGTTTGTCAATCTCGTGCGCTTATGCGAAAAGATCTTCGACCGGCTTTCCTTTGTCCGCCACAGTGAACGGTCGATCGGAGGGCGAAATGGTTTTCTTTTCGAGATCCAGCCCCAATGCTGTTGCGATGGTGGCGTTGAAGTCAGGGATCGTCACCATGTCTTCGGTGATCTCGCGGCCTTCTTCATCAGTGGAGCCGTATTTCAAACCGCCTTTGATACCTCCGCCGGCAAGCAAACAGGTGAAGGCCTGTGGGTAATGGTTCCGGCCCATGTTGCGTGCCGTTTGAATGGTTGGTGACCGCCCGAATTCGGTGGCCAGCACGACCAGTGTGCTATCGAGCATACCGCGACTGCTGAGGTCGCCCAATAGTGCCGCCATCGCTTGGTCCAGCGATTCGCTTTTCTCTTGGACGCGTTCAAAGTTATCACCGTGCGTGTCCCAGCCCCCGTTGCTGACCTCAATAAAACGCACTTGTTTCTCAGCCAATCTTCTGGCCAAAAGACAGGCTTGTCCGAAGGGATTCATGCCATAGCGTTGCCGCGTTTTTTCATCTTCCTTGGTCAAGTCAAACGTTTCGAGATCTTTGCTCTTCATCAGTTTGACCGCTTCATCGTACATGGCCGCGTAGGCGCGCGATTGCTTTGTGTCGTATGTGTTTGTGAATTGAGCGTTCATGCGTTTCAAACGCCCCAGCCGTTTTTTGAATCGCGCTTCGTCGATGCCTTTGGGAAGCGTACTGTACTGAAGGCCTGCTTCGGGATCGCCGATAGGCAGCGCGGCGTACTTGGATTCCAAGAAACCACCGCCCAACCCCCCGCTGTTACCGCCAATTTTTACATTCGCTGGCAGTGTTTTGTTGGCTTTGCCCAAATGCAGCGCCGACCAAGCCCCCAAGTCAGGATGAGCGATAGTCCCACGCATCGTGTAACCGGTATGCATGTAGTAACGCCCCTGAGCGTGAGCTCCCTGGTTGGAATACATCGAATTGATGACCGCCACGTGCTTCATCTGATCCGCCATGTTCGGAAAGAACTCGCTGATCTGCACCCCGTCGGCACTGGTGGAAATCGATTCGACAGGGCCTTGCGTCTCGGCCCCCGGTTTGGTGTCAAAGGTATCCAAATGGCTCATTCCGCCATTCATGTAAAGGTAGATTACTGATTTCGCTTTCCCGCCGATCTTGCGGTCTGCGCCGGGTTGCTTTCCCCAGGCAATGCCCGACAAAGTTGGCAGCATCGAAACGCCCAGCATAGATTTGGCAACGCCACTGATGAATGATCGGCGGGTTTTAGGGTCGGCATGGTAGTTGTTCATTGGTCTCTCCAAGTAGGTCTTTTGAAAACCTGTTTAAAAACCTGGTAACAGGCGCGTTTGTTAGCCGGAAGTCGAGCAGTGGTTGTCGTTCAAAATTATCGAACGAAGATGAACTCATTCGAGTTGGCCAACATCCAAATTAGATCGGTGTAAGCGTTCATCGGAGCTTTTTGAAAATCAGGTGCCCAAGTCTTCAGCTCAGATCTCGTCGGTCGACGTGACAGCATCGTTAGGTAAATGACCTCGACAACATTATTCGGCTTGGCCCTCAGGACGTTGCTCATCAAAACCGTGTTTTGATCTTGAGCGATGTTCTTTTCGATGAAGCCGTTCATCATCGACAGCACTTGGGTTACCGCAGGTTCGGTGTTTGCGTTTTCGATTTGAACGCGGTCGGACTGGCCAAATTCACGCAAAAAGTGTCCCGTCGGTGCAGGTGATTTCAGTTCAGACGCCCGTTTAAGATTGCGATACTTCTTGCCAGACTTCAAGGAAGTCATCTTCTCGGCTCGTTCGAGCATCAGTTGGTTCACCAACTTGGAGTTGCCGCTCTTACGTGCTTTGGAAAGGTTTTTGTTGATTGTTTTAATTTCCGCCATGGCACTTTTGTGAGATTCCATCAGTTCCTGTGCGAACTTTTCGCGTATCTTCTTCTGTCTATTTTTTCCTTCCATGTTTGCCAGTTTGATGATCTCATCAGCCGAAACGCCATCGTCTAAGTCGATCTCTTCCAACATTGCGTAACGCATGCGATCAATCGGACCATAGTCACCCTTGGACCTCTGATCCACGTCCGGTATGGCTAAGGCGATCAAAGAGTCCCACAATTGTTCGGCAGACATCCGCCGCATCACCGGTCCGTTAAAACCATAGGTCGTCACGTCATTGACGTCGTCACGCGTGGCCTGTGATTGATAGGTGCGCGAATTGTATATCGCACGCAGGAAGGCTCTGCGATCAAAATCCAATTCCACCATCGCGTCGGATAGGTAGTCCATCAGCGCTTCATTAGAGGCAACGGTTGAATCGTCAATTGTGTCGACCGGTTCGATCAACGCCAGTCCCATCGCTTGCTTCCACAAGCGGTTGGCGATCGTGGTCGAAAATCTTGGATTCTCAGGCGAAGTCAACCAGTGAGCATAGGCTTCCCTCGAGCCAACGTCTTTGGCCCCGGGAATTGATTGCTGCCTCCTCCGATTCTTCTTTTTCTTCTTTGAGCTTTTCGATGTTGGGATTTCTGCGTCAACGAGACTCTGGCTATCGAACATCGTTTTGCCTGTGATGATCTCGCCTTCTTCCCCGTCGGATCCCATGAAACCTTCGGGCAATCTTGCCAATCCCGTACCAGAACCGAAGACGCCGGTACTGATCGCTCGAAGCAAGCGTTTTGATCTGGCAAACTTCTCTGGTTCCTTTTTGCCAAACTCTCTAACTTCTTTGCGATCATCGCGGCTAAGACCATTAACAATATCGCCGCTGCTGAACTTCATGCCGCCGGTGAAAGCGACCATTTCAAAATAGTCTCTTTGCGTCCAGACATCGAAAGGGTGGTCGTGGCACTGAGCACACTCCAGTCGCGTACCCAAAAAGACGCGGACGGTGTTTGACATGTTGTCTTCGGGCATGTTGATATCGCGCAAGTAATACCCGATCGCCCCTTCGTCTTCGTCGAACATCGTTCCTTCAGCCGTGAGCAGTTGCCGAACGAATTCATCATAAGGCTGATTCTGCTCCAGCGAGTCCTTGATGAAATCAACGTAGGTGTGGCCATAGACACGATTGTTCCTCGAAAGAACTCGCAACACGTCCGCCCAATAATTGAACTGACGACTGACATGCCCGTAGGATTCCAAAAGCTCGTTAATCAGTTCAGCGCGTTTGGTCTTGGACTTTGAATCGAGAAAGGTCTGGGTTTCTTCAAGCGTCGGGATGCGTCCGATGACGTCAAGGTAAATCCGGCGGACGAAAACATCGTCGTCGATTTTCGGGTTCCGTTTTTCACCGAGTTCGTCCAGTTTGGCTTCCACCAGTTCGTCGATGGTGTCACTAACAGGGGCCGTGTCGGGGGCGGCCTTGGAGCGTGTTTCTGCCGTTAGATCGGTGGCAGTCGTAAGGCAAGCGAGGACGATAGTCAGCGTAAATATTGAATATTTCATGGCAGTTTCTTATTAAGCCTGCGAAGCAGATCGTAAAACGCGACAAATTGCGTGGCCGTTTCTCACCAACTGTGGGAAAAGATTGAGGCGGCGTCGGAACTTTACTTTACGTTGTGTCTGCTCATAAGATGATTGCCGGAGCGAATTTATTGCACTATTAGCAAAAAGTTCGGCAAATCGAAGGGTTATCGATGCAAAGAAAAAGGCCTCGCTGGAAAACCAACGAGGCCTTTAAAGTTTAAATTGAGTTGCCGTAGACTACTCTTCGGTTTTCTCTTCTTCTGATGCTTCGGCCGCTGGCTCTTCGGCAGCCGCTTCTTCAGCGGGAGCATCCGCAGGTTCTTCGACCTTCGGTTGGATCAGCAATCCGCTGGAACCGAGACCACCTTTGAGATCCGCCGCATCGACGTTGGAGGTGGATGATTGAGCAACCGTTACGTTACCGCCGCCTTCACGTTGCGCTTCTTTGGCTTCCTCTTCAGGCGTCCAATCGACACGTCGTCGAGACAGTCCGATTTTGCGTTCGTCGGTGTCCACTCGTAGGACTTTGACTTCCAGTTCGTCGCCGACGCTGACGATGTCTTCTGGGTTTTCGATTTTGTCATCCGAAAGTTCACTGATGTGCAGCAATCCTTCCAAGCCATCCTCCAGCCCAACAAAGACACCAAAGTTCGTGATCTTGGTGACCTTTCCTTTGACCAGTTGACCTGGTTGGTAACGGTCAGGAATGTCGGCCGTCCAAGGATCATCGTTCATTTGTTTCAGGCCAAGCGCGATACGACGACGGTCGGTATCAACCGCTAAGATGCGACACTCCAATTCTTGTCCCTTTTCCAGAACTTCGTTGGGGTGGCTGATCTTTTGCGTCCACGACATATCCGAAACGTGCAGCAGACCGTCGATGCCTTCTTCGAGTTCGATGAACGCACCGTAGTTGGTGAGGTTGCGAACTTTTCCGTTGATCTGTTTTCCGATTGGGTATTTGTCTTCGACCTTGTCCCAAGGATTGTCTTGCGTCTGCTTCATGCCCAAAGACATTTGCTCGCCACCTTTGTCGATGCCCAGAATTGCGACGTTGATTTCGTCGCCGATGCTGACCAATTCGTTAGGGTGATTAACACGCTTGACCCACGACATTTCGGAGATGTGAACCAAACCTTCAATGCCGGGTTCGAGTTTCACAAACGCACCGTAGTTCATCACGTTGACGACTTCGCCTTTGTGGACGGTGTTGATTGGGTACTTCTCTTCGACGTTGTCCCAGGGGTTTGGCAGCAACTGCTTCAGGCCCAAACCAATTTTGCCTTTTTCGCTGTCGATGGTCAGAACCATGACTTCGATCTCTTGGTCCATCGCAACCATTTCCGATGGCTTGGAGATACGCGTGTGCGACATGTCGGTGATGTGCAACAGACCGTCGATGCCGCCGAGGTCAACAAACGCACCGAAGTCGGCGATGTTCTTGACGACACCCTTGCGGACTTGGCCAACTTCCAATTCGGCCATGAGCTTTTGCTGAGCGTACGTGCGTTCCTTCTCGATCAGAGAGCGACGGCTGACAACGATGTTACGTCGCTCTTTGTCGATTTTAAGAATCTCGCACTGCACCACGCGGCCGATGTATTCGCCGATGTCGCCTGGACGACGAATGTCGACTTGACTGGCCGGTAGGAAGACAGGCACGCCGATGTCGACCAAGAGACCGCCTTTGATTTTGCGTTGGCAAGTACCGGTAACGATGTGGCCTTCGCTGACCTTGTCGACCAAATCCAACCATTTGATGATGACGGCAGCCTTGCGGTAGCTGACAGAGATCAAGCCTGAAGGATCATCAGCATTGCCCTGTTCG
>CAKZVF010000024.1 GCA_937921995.1 uncultured Pirellulaceae bacterium | reverse complement strand
GCCATGATGCTGCAGATCGCACGCACATCATGGCGGAGGCCAGTGAGTATCCGATTATGTCCTGCGACATCGACGGGGAGGCAACGTTGATTTGTCTTTCGTACTGTGGCAAGGGAACGCCCGAAGATTGGCAAGTTGAATCGCTGGACGACTCAGGAATTATTTTAAGCGCTGACGACGGCACGCAATGGAAGGTCTCTTTTGAATAGTAATTCACCGCTTCGGCTAAAACCGAATTACGCTTGGCGCAGTTATCAAGGAGGTTCCCATCTGCGCAAATTCCGCAAAGATGCGGCAGGCGATGATAATCACTTCCCTGAAGACTGGATTGCCTCGACGTCTACCGCTCGTAACGGCGACAACCAGCAGCGTCCCGACGAAGGTGTTTCGCATGTGGAAGTGGATGGAAAGGATATGGCGCTGACGGATCTCATCGCCTCAAACCCAAAATGGTTTTGGGGCAACCAGCAACCGCCGGTTGACGATCCCGGTCAGATCGGCGTCCTGATTAAATTGCTCGACGCGGGTGTTCGTTTGCATTTACAAGCTCATCCCAACGCCGAATTTGTTCAGCGCGTCTTCGGGCCAGATGCTGGCAACGCCGGTAAGACGGAGTGTTGGTACATTCTTTCGGTCCGTGGCGATGATCCTTATGTTTACCTTGGTTTCCAACACCCACCAACCCCCGAAAAATGGGCGCAGATGGTGGGCGAACAAGACCTCCAAGGCATGCGCGGCTGTTTTGAAAAGATTCCTGTCAAACCGGGCGATTGCTTGATGGTCCCATCGGGCACACCGCACGCGATCGGCGACGGGATCTTTATGATCGAACTTCAAGAGCCAACCGATTGGGTGGTGCGATGTGAGTTCAGCGCCGGCGGACACGTCCTTGAGCACAGCGCTCGTTTCATGGGACTGGAACTGGACGATGTTGTTTCGATGTTCGATTACTCGGAACATCCGGTTGATTCACTGGAGGACTCGTTCCTTCAAGTGCCAGAAGTTCTGAGAAAAACGGACGCGTTCGTTGAAGAGCGCATCATCGACATCAAACACAAAGAGTTTTTCCGCTTGCGACGTTTGACCGGCAGCGGACCTGCTGACTTTAGCGGTGGCGAGCCGTTGGTTTTGATCATGCTGGAAGGTTCGGGAGAGCTTGAAGGTGTTTCCGTTACCGCGGGCGACACATTTTTGTTGCCCGGTTCGGCAGAGGGTTGGAACTGGAGTTCACCGGATGATGCTGACGCGGGCGGGTGGTCTTTTCTGCTTGCCCAACCGCCAATTAAAGCAATGACGTAATCTATTCAGGAAACGGTATGCCTAAGATTTTGCAAGATATTATTGACTCCTTTACGAGTGCGTTCACGGGGAACAATTTTCTTACAATTTACGACTACATTGCAATCGCTTTCTTCTTTGTATTCATGCTTGCGCTAGGACCTATCTTCAAGCGCTATAGCAAAGACGACAGCGATTTCTTCCGCGGTGGCGGACAGATGCTCTGGTGGATGGTCGGTGGTTCGGCCTTCATGTGCCAGTTCAGCGCTTGGACTTTCACTGGGGCAGCAGGCAAAGCATACAATGACGGAACATTGATTGGTTTGCTGTTTTTCGCCAACGCAGTCGGGTTTTTCATCAACTATCTCTGGTTTGCCCCACGCTTTCGACGCATGCGAGTGGTTTCGCCGATTGAGGGAGTTCGAGAGCGATTCGGAGCAGTCAACGAACAGATCTTTACATGGCTACAGCTTCCAATGAGTTTGGTGTACGCGGCGATTTGGCTAAACGGTTTGGCGTTGTTTGCGACAGCAGTGTTTGGGTTTGATATCACGTATACAATCTGGGTGGTTGGCGTCTTAGTCATCGTGTTGTCGGTTTCTGGCGGTTCGTGGGCGATCTGCGCCGGTGACTTTGTTCAGTTGCTGATTCTGATGGCGGTGTCAATTGCTACGGCATTCCTAGTGCTGGGCCACGCTGACATCGGTGGCATTTCTGGCTTAGTTGAAAAAGTTCCAAGTCATCACTTCAACTGGAGTGAGGTGGCGCACTGGGAGATTATCTGGCTCTGGATTGCTTGTACGTTTGTGCACAAGTTAGTGAATCTAAACAATATGCAAGATTCCTACCGCTACTTGAATGTTAAGGACGAAAAACAATCTCGCAAAGCCGCTCTACTCGCATCGGTGTTAATGCTGGTCGGGCCTGTCATCTGGTTTATTCCACCGATGGCCGCCAGGGTGTTCAGCCCCGATCTTGCCGTTGAATTTCCAGCAATCGAAAAACCTCATGAAGTCGCCTACGTCTTTGCTGCGATGAAAGTGTTGCCCGCTGGAATGATGGGACTGCTTGTCTGTGGCTTGTTTGCAGCGACCATTTCGTCGATGGACAGTGGTCTCAATCGCAACGCAGGCATCTTCGTCCGCTGTTTCTATCAGCGTGTGGTTAAAGACCCTTCACCAAGACATTTGCTGCGAGTCGGACAGGTTGCGTCCGCCTTGTTTGGTGTGTTCATCATTTTAATTGCCATTTTCATCAATGAACTAAAGGGATTCGACCTGTTCGACTTGATGATGATGTTCAGCGGAATGATTGCGATTCCTTATGCTATTCCGCTTATGTGGGGAATCATTTTCAAGAACACGCCGTCGTGGTCTGGTTGGAGCACCGTTCTAATTGGATTCAGCGTTTCATTCGCACTCACATACAATTGGGAGGTTGACGGCGTGAAGAACTACATCATCGACCCAACTTGGTTTGGTGATTGGTTTGGATTCGAAGACGAAATGAGTACCCGTGAAATGAAAGACTACCTTTACTTTGCCCCGATTTATGCCAACGTCGTGATTTGCTCGGTTTGGTTTTTCTTCACCGGGTTTTTCAATAAGTTTTCCAGTTCTCAATACCGCGAACGCGTGGATAAGTTCTTTAAAGCGATGAATACGCCGATCGACTTTGAGACAGAGGTGGGCGAGGGGAAAGATAGCGTCCAGTCTAAGACACTGGGTATTCTTTGTCTGATCTACGGTAGCTTTGTCCTACTGGGTGTGCTGATTCCGCAAGAAACCAACCCTATCGCCGGAAGGTTGGCGTTCCTGTTTTGCGGTGGCCTGATTGCCGGCATTGGCCTGTTATTGTTTCGGGCATCGAAAAAACAAGCGGTAGCCGAAGACGCAACAACAGACAAGACGCAGTAAAACAAATAATTTTGACGATTTCCCTTACGGGAACCAAACGAACTAAAAAAGAGAATCAAATCATGAGTCAAAAACTAAACGGAAAAAAAGCATTGGTCACTGCCGGCGCCCAAGGAATCGGATTGGCGATCAGCCGTGCGTTGCTGGACGAAGGCTGTAGTATTGCCGTCCACTATTTTTCATCTGCCGATACCGCGAATGAACTCAAGGCTGAATTCGGCGACCGTGTCGAAGTCCTGCAAGCTGATCTGACTGATCCGGCACAGACCAAAGAGATGGTTGAAAAAGCTGTCGCGGCGCTTGGCGGATTGGACGTGCTGATCAACAACGCCGGTTCGTTGATCGGACGCCGGAAGTTGGACGAAATCGAACCCGATTTTTGGCAGACCGTCGTCGACGTGAATGTGACTTCGATGATCAACGTGACTAAATTTGCAGCGCCGGCACTTCGTGAAGCCCAAGGTGCCAGCGTTGTTAATCTAGCTTCGCTGGCCGGTCGTAAAGGCGGTCACGCTGGATCGTTGGCTTACTCGACCGCCAAAGGAGCCGTGCTGACAATGACCCGCGCGATGTCCAATGAACTTGGCCCCGACTTGATCCGCGTCAACGCTTTGGCGCCCGGTTTGATTTTGGAAACCAGTTTTCACAACACACACACAACCAAGGAATCGGCGGCGCAAACAATTGCGGGAATTCCCATCAAACGCGCTGGCAACCCAAAAGATGTTGCTCACGCGACGATCTTTTTGGCCGAGCAATTCGATGGGTTTGTGACCGGCGCGACATTAGACATCAATGGTGGAGTTTACTCAGCATGATCAATCTGCACATCAAA
The DNA here is from genome assembly GCA_937921995.1 of uncultured Pirellulaceae bacterium. Classification (GTDB taxonomy): domain Bacteria; phylum Planctomycetota; class Planctomycetia; order Pirellulales; family Pirellulaceae; genus Mariniblastus. Next base: position 5,441 of record CAKZVF010000024.1, on the reverse strand, counting down.
TCTATCTTCGCGGTCGTCTTTGGCTTGTTCTTGGCGTCTGCGGTTCAGGCTCAAGATAAAGTCGAAGTCGACTATGAATCCTATAGCGGGTTCACGTGTGACCCTGTTCCAAAGTTGCCCGCCAAAGAGGTTCATCCGTCGTTGTGGTTTACGGCTGACCAGGCCGCTGCAATGCGCGTTAAAAAGGACCAGGACGAACAAGCGGCAGGACTTTGGAAACAAGTCTCCGAAAGTCAGTTCTTGATAATGGATTTGATGCCGGAACCAACGATAAATGATGATAAGAAGGTGGTTCACCAATATTACGGCTATATGGCGCAGGCCGCCAAGTACTCCGGGTTTATGATCTGGATGACCGAAGATGAAACCGAAAAGCAAAAGTTTATCGACCGCACGGTCGCGCTGCTGGAGCGCGCCTACGACGGGCCTGTTTATGAACTCGACCCCAAAGAAAAAAGCGGTCCGACCGATGAAATTTATCTTGGCACGTGGATCCAAAACTATGCGGCTGCCTACGACTGGGTTCAGCCGTTTTTGACTCAGGAGCAAGATAAAGCGATCCGAGCTCGATTGGTCAAACAGTGCGACTATCTGTCGAAGAACATCTACCGTTGGACCAGTCGCCCGCACAACCATCTCTCTAAACCGGCTTGGGGTTTGGGCAGTTGTGCGTTGGCGTTGTCCGACGAAAGAGACGCCATCAATTGGCTTGGCGTTGCCCTGAACGCAGCCAATGAAAACACCAAGTACTTCTTCAGCGCCGACGGCATCTACCGCGAAGGCTCGCATTATCTGGGGTTTAGCTGGACCAATTTTTTGCCGTTCATGATCAACTACAAAAACGTCTCCGGCGTCAACCAGTTTGAAGATTTTAAACCCGTGATGGAGTGGGGAGTGGCGGTGCGTAACAGCAATGGTTGGCTGCCAAACATCGAGGACTCTTTTATCCGTCCGTTCCCCGGGCACATGGCGGCGGCGATGTACAAAGACACCCAAACGTTCTTGCACAGTTCTGCGCCGCTGTCTGAAATCTTAATGTGGGCTTGGAACACAACCGACATGAAGCCGTTTGAGGCCTATACCGAGCGCACCACTTACAACTGGACGGGAGCAACTTGGGATTACACGTTGCCGCTGGACGAGTATCTGACCTACGATCCAACAATCAAACCCACGATGCCCGATTCGTCACCGACGGTATTTCTTGAAGGTGGACAGAGTATGTTCCGTAATACATGGAAGACCAGCGCTCCCGAGGGACGGTATTTATTGTTCCAAGGTGTGGCTGAGGCCGACAACCATGAACATTATGAACACCTGAGTTTCATCATTTCCGCCGAAGCTCAAATGATGGCGTCTGACGGTGGCTATACTCGCAAAAGCTACGGCGAAAAAATGCGGACGCAGTGGTACAAGCAAGCTGTCGCGCACAACGTCGTCACGCTCAACGGCGAAGCTCCGGTAGATCCCGCGCAGAACGTAACGCCCGTTTCGCGCCACCGAATCAATACGGACTTCTTTGACTTTGAAGAGAAGGAAGCGCCTTACGCAAGCGGGGGTAAACTTCGTCGCGCGATCGCGTTTGCCGGCGAATCGTATTTCGTTGTTGCCGACATTGTCAGTGCGCCCAAAGGGGGGGAAGCGACCGCGATACTGCACGGCGGACGCGGAACCATGGAAGGCGACGAAAACTATCGCGTTTGGAATTACGAGGCGGATACCTACGGACCGGCCGCGCGGTTGCATGTGTGGACATTCGGTTCAGCCGACGATTTCAAAATCGAAGACGCTGAAGGCGAACTTACTTATTTAAAGGGTGACTTTGCTGTATTCCCATACACCAAGGCCAGTGGCAACGGCACCGAACAGGTGATTCTGCAAGTGCTTGTCCCATCGGCACAAGGCAAAGGTGGCCCGGAGGTTTCATCGGTTAAGCAAGGCAATCAAATTTTGGTGACCGTGAAAGATGGAGACATCACCGACACCTACTTGCTGCAGCCCTCCCCTGCCCCCGCCGAGTTTGATACTTTGAAATCCGACGCGACGTTTGCGTGGGTTCGTGAGGAAGGCGGAAAAGTATCGAAGTTCGCGGTGCGTGAGGCGACGAACCTCAAAACCAATAGAACGGTTCTGATGGAGTCAGCCGAAGCTAAGACAGAAGCAAAAGCGCGTTAAGGCGGTAAAGAACAAGCTTGCTACATCCATGATAGAACTGCCGGTTGCTGCTGTGCCGGGCTGCAACGGGTTTTTCATGCATTTTTTTTCGTGCGATGACTTACATCCCGCTCAGAATGCCCAATAGAAATATTGAGACCTCGAATTCGAATTTGATTGCCCGTGGTTTCAAGCTACTATTAGACACTCGCCAGAAATCCCCCACGCTCGTGTTGTGGAAATCAAATACGTCTGTCCTTAGCCTTATCGAAAATTGTTTTATGCCCAAAGAACCGAAACGCCATGCCAAAATTCTATTGGTCGTTGGCGTAACGATGGCGATGCTTCCTTGCTGCATTACCCACGCCCAAAATTTTCATTGCTCGGGCTCGATCCAAAGCTGCATTAACGTAGCGGCGGCTGCTGGTGGTGGGAATGTCATTCTGGATGACAAAACCTATTTCATCACCCAAACGATTATCCCCAAAAGTAATGTCAACTTGATCGGACGAGGCTCTGGTTCGGTGATCACATGGGCACCCTCGGTTGCCGACACCATCAACGCACCGATGATCGAGGACGACGGTACTACTGCCCTGATCAATGTAGGATTTTCTAACTTCCGCATGCAAGGCACCGTTGATACCACCGATCTCGATGACCGTGACCGCGGAGACCACATGGCAATCTTCTTTGACGGCCCTGGAGACCCCGCCGATGCGAGTTCTTTGCGACATAACAATATCATGATCGCCAATCTTGAGGTGAGTCAATTTGGAGGCATAGGCATTCATATCAAAGGTTCCCGTAACGTCACGTGCTTCGACTTAGACATGTACGACAACGGGTGGTTTCCATCAGATCTCCTTCACAACCTTTATTTCTTGCGTGTGCGTGACTCTTCAGTAATCCAAACCGATCCCGCAAAGGGGTTTCGCGCAAGCCCATCCGGACACGGGTTACGCATGTCCCGTTTAGAGAACGCCTACTTTGAAGGATTGGTGGTTGAAGACAATGCCGATCATGGCATTCACATGGATAACGTTGTGAACCTGAGAGGGTATGACATCACGTCTCGGAACAACTGCCAAAATCCGCTTGGCGCGTGCGGTAACATTCGCGCGTATAATGATGACCGCGATTTTGACTTTAGTTTATCGCAACCGCGAAATCCCTATTACTTCGCGGACATACAAGCCCCCTACGCCAATCATACCGTTCCTGGCGTGATTGAAGCCGAGGCGTTTGACATTGGTGGAAGCACGTTCGCCTACAACGATACCAGTAGTGGAAACAGTTTCGGTGTTGCCGCAAACGGTGATCCGATATTCCGCAACACCGATGTCGATGTGGTTGAGCTAAATACAGGCAACTACAAAGTGGGTTATATCGCTGATGGGGAATGGCTGGAATACACTGCGGACCTCCAGGAAGGCAGTTATCGCGTTGACTTTTTTGCGTCATCCGATCGAGCGACGGGGGGCCAGGTCGAAGTTGAAATTGGCGGAACCAGTCACGGCACAGCCATTATTCCTTCGACCGGTAGCTGGAACAACTTTCAAACATTTTCTCTCGACGATGTGACGATAGAGAACGATAGTACCTTGGTGATTCGTCTTAACTTTGGTGGGGCGGGCTTTGATCTGGATCGGTTTGAGTTCGTGCAACTGTCGGGACCGGCTGTGACCAAGGGAGATATCAATTTGGATGGCTTTGTCAATTTCCTCGATATCGCACCCTTGATTACGATTCTTAGCTCCAACGGTTTTCAAGCCGAAGCGGATTGTGATTGCAATGGAGTCGTGGACTTCCTTGATATATCACCCTTTATCACCATTCTCACAGGTGGGTAGAAGCGCAAGGCGACCTTGGAACACGCCTACTTCGAAATCACTTTTCGGCGGCGCTTGTTGGCCGCGATGGCACCGACCAGAATCAGAATCGAACCAGTGCACGGTTCTGGGACTGCGGAAGTGGCAAACTCGTTGAAGAAAGAGGAAAATTCGGCATCGCCGACGATTAGGCTCTGCGTTTTGATTCGAACAAAGTTAGTGTCAAGCTCAATACTGTCGGTGCCGTTCAAGCTACCCGGGCCCAGCAAGGATAATTGTGTTTCTCCCAGCAGAGCATCGGTATTCCCGTCATAAATCTCAGAAAGAATCATGCTCGCCGATTGTTCGTCAACAGTCGAAGTACCACCGGTCGACGATAATGCGATTTGCGAAAAATTACCTTGTTCCGACCTGAGCATATACTCGATCTCAACGATGGCGGCTTGGTTGGAAAAAGTGTTTGCGAGGCCCACGAAAATTCCTGAGCTGTCGGTTCCCACATAAAGCGACTCATCTAGATTGTCAGGCGCCGTACCAAGAGGGTCTCCAAAAGGAGATTGTGCGCTATTAAATTGGTTCCCAAACATGAATCCTGCAAATGGGGACGAGTTGAAGATGCTAGATTCGACCCCTGCTCTTCCCAGATCAAAAACGTCCTGAAGCGCGGCGGGATTGCCTTGGAAATCGGCCGGTAGCGTAACGTCGAAAAAGTGGGATCTGTATGTTGGCCCGGAAACAACAAAACCGTTTTGCTCTAGCGTCGCATTGGGTGCGCTCAAATCGGAAAACCTGGTGACCCCAGAAATCGGATAACCGGGTTGGATCAGTGCGGCTTCTTCTTGGGTTAGTCCGGACGAACGAATCCAGTCGATCAAGCCGCCGCTATGCACATCATTGACATAGACGAAGTTATTCTTCTGGACGATCGAAGCTATGGCTTGGTCCCTGCCATCGGAGTGCATTAAAAATCCAACCGCGCAATGCGTTTGATGCCGGTCAACAAAAATTGGAACGGCGGATGCTGATTGACCTTCGTTCTGGGGGAACAGTCCACGATTCATGTAGTATCGCAGACGCGCGATCTGCCGCCTGCGATTAGTCGCCAGAAGCACCAATGCCTCACGACGTTGTGATTGGGTCCATCGTTGGCCGGCGGTTGCTTCGGCGCGAATCAACGCCCGCAACAAACTGGAAGCGTGGGTCGATTCAAGCCGCTGGATGACGTGAGCGAAATGGTTTTGCAGTTGCTGCTTGATCTCAGCCGAAGAAAGATCGTCTTCCCACACGTCGGGGCCAAGAAAGGCGGACCGGAAGCTACTATTAGAAATTGTGTCGGTGGAAATTGGACCACCGGATGCATGGACCGAAGCAACGCTGGCTCCGATGATCATTCCAACGAGTATGACTGCGGTTACGTAAACGCGAATGAAACTTCTCATTTAAAGCGTCTCCGAA
>CAKZVF010000023.1 GCA_937921995.1 uncultured Pirellulaceae bacterium | reverse complement strand
TTGATCTGCGATACCAGCCGTTTGTCGGATGCGAAGTTGACGCGTTTTGTGAAAAAGAAGATACGCTTGGACAACTGCCTCGCACGTTGCCAGAAAATAAGTTCGGTAAAGTCTTTTACACCGGCCATTTGATGATTGTACCAAATTGCCGATCGCAGTGTCCGACTATCGTCCCGGTGCGGGTAAACCTTGGCTTGCCTGTCCAACGGACTGCAACAACTTCTGGGCTTCGCCACGAAACAAAAACAACCCCTTGGCCGGCAGGATTTTTTCCAGCACGGACTTTGCTTGAGGCATCTGCCCTGTTTCGGTCAGCATATAGGCCATGATGAAACTAATGTCGGGGCTGGGGTTGGGAATCTGCACGACTCTTGCCAGCAGCGACCGGGCCCCTTCGGTCTCACCAGATTTCAGCATCACGTAGGCCAGCGAACTGAGGGCGGTCGGACTGTTTTGCTGAGCCCCGGCGACTTTGCGAGCCAGTTCCAGCGCGTTTTTTTGCTTTTCCTGATCGGTGTTTTGAATCATCGACAGCGCCAACATGTTGGCATAGTCAATATTGCCAGGATTCGCGGCCAGCAAAGCATCAAATTTCTCTTCGGCAGTCGCGTAGGCACCTTGAGCGAAAGCGACCTTGGCTCGTATCTCTTGGCTGAGGTTGGTTTCTCCGGAAATCGCTTCCAGTGATTTTACGGCTCTGAGAGTGTCGGAGAATTTTTCACGGTTCAATGACCACTGAGCCGAAGCGATTTGCACTTTCGCGTTGTCCGGATTTTCAGCAGCGGCCTTCTTAATCCAGAGGTCCGCGTTTTGAACCTTTCCTTTGCGCTGAAACCAGCTGGCGATGACCAATTGAGGAACTTGCGATTCGCCTTGGGCGACCGAATTAAGCTGATTCAGGAAATCAATCGCTTGGTCGATGTTCTTCTCCTCGAACGCCATTTCCGCTTTGCCCAGCAAAGTCTGAGACGACTTGGGTGCGATTGATTCCAATTGTTGTAAAGACTGTTTGGCTAAGTCAAATTTTCCGCGCGCTTTGGCGGTTTGAAATTTGATTTCGTAGTAGCGCCGTTTGAAATGATTCAACTGAATCGGCGAGAAAGATCCGCCGTTGGTCTTCTGTAGGCCTAATTCCGCGTTGGCTTCGGCGTCGGTGAATCGCTGCTGGGACAATGCCAGTCGCCCAAACGAAAAGTACACATCTGGATAGTCTCCGTTGTTGGCGGCCGCTTGTTCGAGCAAAAGTTTGCCCGATTTGTTGTCGTTGATCGCATACGCCATCGCTGCCAGCATCAGATCTCCCGGAGGAAAGTTGGGATTGGCGGCGGCTGAATCTTTGAGCAATTGCTGAGCTTCAAGAGGCTTGCGATTGGCGAATAGATCGATGGCTCCCTTGAGCGCCTTTTCCGTTTCAGATCCCGCGACAACATCACCGGGCACCAAATTCGACATTTCCGAATAAACAGCATCCAACTGAGGGTTTTTTGCAGCTTCGCCGGTGCCTGAAGCGGTACCGGTCATCGAGGGTGTCTCGGGTGCTTGGCTCCAGGCTGATGTGTTGATCGTCAATGAAATTAAAATTGCGACTGCAAGAATTGTGCGGTGCACGGATATCTCCCTAAGTTTATAAAACACAATCAGTGGTTGGTGCCGTTGGACTGATCCATACCGTCTAACCCATGTTAGGCATTGACGTTGATCGCGCGAAGGATGTCAGAGGTGGCTTGTGATTTGTTCAGCACATAAAAGTGAACGGCTTCGATGTTGCTGGCGATGAGATCGCTGGTCTGTTCGATCGCCAGATCCACGCCGGCCTTATATTGTTCTTTGGGGTCGTCGCTTTTGGATAAGCTATCCACAAATTTTTTGGGCAACTTCGAAGCGCACATCGACGTGATTTTTTCGATCTGTTTGAGACTGGTGACCGGAAGCAATCCCGGAACGATCGGAACGTTGATTCCAATCGCTTGGCAGCGATCGCGGAAACGATAGAAGTCATCATTGTCATAAAACAGCTGCGTCACGACGGCGTCAGCGCCGGCGTCGACTTTGCGTTTCAGATTTTCCAGATCAATCTCTGGGCTGACGGCATCCTTGTGAGTCTCAGGATATCCAGCGACCAAAACGCCGAAGTCCGAAAATTCTTCGTTGATCAGTTCGACCAGTTCGTTGGCATACTGCAGCCCGCCTTCGGCTTGCGTGAATTCAGTTTCGCCTCTTGGAGGATCACCTCGCAGGGCCACGATGTAATCAACGCCTTGGTCTTTGGCTTTGTTGAGGTAGGTTCGGAGATCATCCTTGCTGCTGCCGACCAGTGTGAGATGCGATGCGACGGGGATGTCGAATTGGGATTTTACCTTTTCGATGATCTCAAGCGTTTTGTCGCGCGTCGATCCACCGGCCCCGTAGGTGCAGGTAATAAAGTCGGGCGCGTACTCCATCAGCGCCGCAACATTTTTGTACAGGTTTGTTTCTCCCGCGGGGGTCTTGGGAGGAAAAAGTTCGAAAGAGATTGCCAGTTTGTCGTTCTGGAAAAAATCTTGGAGAGACATAGGTCGCCAGCTGTTGGTAAAAGTTAGATGAATCGGCCCGTTCAATTGTCTGACTGGGTTGAGCTATTTTAGTCACCAACGGTGAACTCGACAGCCCGAAGTCGACGTTGACGTGCCACATTTTGACGCCCTTAGGGCATTGTAGTGTGGGTTTTTAAAGGATCCGGCTTGAAACATGGGTAGTAATTAATCGACTCGGCGGCAACGGGTATGGGATCGGCAGGATTGGTGGCCTCATCCACTACGGTGATAAAGTTGAACTAAAACGCGATCGGCTGTGAACTTAAACCCGACGGCCGTTCGCCTTCGGTCAGCATAAACATCTCGTGGATCAGTTGGCTATCGATGGGTTGGTGGTCCACGTTGCGTCGGCCGAACATTCGTTTCTGCGTGGTGACCGCGATTTCGGGGGGCAACAATCCCAGTTGCCCCAGCGTCCGGGCGTAATTCACAAAACTGGGTACGTTTGTAGTTGCCATCGCGTAAACCATGCTGGCGACGCCAATCGTTTTGCCCGTGAAGATGCTGGTGTTGATCGCCGTTTTGGCGTAGTCGCCAACGATACAACCCACGAACTGCATGCCGGTGGCGACGGTTTGGTCACCGTAGGTCATGTTAATTTTTCCATAGGTGTTTTTCAGGTCGCTGTTGCAAGTGCCTGCACCTAAATTGATCCAGCTGCCTAAGTAGGAATGACCCAGGAAGCCATAATGTTGTTTGTTCGTCCAAGGCTCCACCACACAGCCTTCGACCTCCCCGCCAATCTTGCAGGTGTGGGCTATGGTGACAGCGTCTTTGATCGAGCTATGTTCGCTGATCTTGCAGTTTTGGCCGACATACACGGGACCTCGAAAGAAGCAGTGTGGTCCAACTCTGACATTGGAATCAAAGATGATCGGGCCCGACGACGAATCAAAAACGGCCGTCGGATCAATCGTCGGCGGTGACTTTTTGGCAACGAAGACACCGTCAGCCAAGCGTCCGTACTGATTTTGCAGTAAGCGAAACTCAAGATTCTGTTCACAGTGCTCCATGTGCAATCGGACGACGTCGTGAGGATACTCAAAGATATCCAATGATGTCCCTGCCGATGGCAGATTCGCTGCGTCGACGATGGCGGGAAGGTTTTTTGGCCAATCGTCGCCAGTCAACAGTTCCGTGGAGAGGACCGCCGCGCTGATTTTGCTTTGGTCTGGTCCATGGATGACGCAATCGTCAGCAGCCATTAGTTGTTGGATCGTTTGGTAGTTGGCTACCGTAGGGGCGACTTGCGCGTTGAGCACCAGAGTCTTGGCGTTTGCGGTGTCCAGTTGTGCCGCGAAAGAGAAGTCACGTTCTTGGATGCTCTCAAGATGAGGACGCACCGCGGCGACGGTGTTCGATTTCAGCTGGCCAACAAAATCAATCAGCCGAAACGCGCCACACTGAATCGCGTAGGCGGGTCTTGAGGTGGTGATCGGGGCCAGTTTATCAACGGCGGCGTCTTCGAAAATGGCGATGTTCATTGGCGGATCATGAAACGCGGGGAAAGATTGTTTCGCTTAGGTTTATTATCGCCCTATGGGAGGCGAAAGGCGAAGAGCATTGTACAAAAAAAGAGAGCCGGGCTCTTTGCAAAGACCCGACCCTACTTCTTCTGGAGATATCCACTTGAATTATTAGCGCTGAGTCCCGCCGCCGGCTGATGCGACGTTAGTGGACATTTTTTCGATCACCATCGTTGTCAGGTCAAGACCTTGCTGATAGACAACGGCGCGGTTGACGCCTTTGATGACTTCGCCACGATTGTTGGCGTCGACTTCTTCGCTGTCGAATCGCAGGACCAGCGAAATGCCGTACTCGGCAGACAGTGACGACAAGATCGTTTGCATCTGCTGATACGTTTCGTAGTAGACACGGGCTTCTTTTGAAAGCAGATCCACTTCAGCTTTCTGAGCTTCGTTGCGAAGTGCGACTTGCTTCTGCACAAGTTCGGCTTCTATCTGATTCCGCTCAGGTGAACCGACTTCGTATTGTTGGAGGCCGCCGGCTTCCTGTTTGATGGCGTCTTGCTTTTGCTTGATCGAAGCTTTGAGTTGATCCGCGGTCGACTTGATCGACTGCATCTTTGACTCGAAGTCGCGATTCTCTTTGAAGACTTTGGCCACATCAAGAACCGCCACGATTCCTGATTGCTTGCTTTCCTGGGCTGACGCAGTGCCGCATGACAATGCAACGACCGTAACCAACGCCGACAATACAATTTTACTGAAAGTAGATTTCACAACTCGTCCTCCATGACTGACGAACTAATGTTCGGATTGTGCGGCTGAATCGAATCCTTGACCCATGCCGTTTTGTTTGTTTTTTTAAAAGTGAAAGGTCGTGCCCACGGGATGTTCTTTCCGCAGCCAACGAACGCATTCGCACACTCTGTGCCAAACCGTAGCTATTTGGCCGAACCTTTCGGGTTTTTGTTCGTAAGACAGGGCTAAAGCCAACTTACAAACAATTGCCAGCATTTTCAGCGCTATTTCGCAGCCCTGAGATAGGAACAATTTTCATACGCGTTGTAAGGTTTACCGCTGATGGTCGCAATGCAGATATTCAAAATTGTTTTATGCTAGCGAGAGACGGTTCGATCGGCTTCACGGCAGTGTTGCCAAAGTTGTCTTTCGGTCCCCGAAAGAACACCCGCGCGCAACAGCGCCCTAGGCGCACTTTCGGGGACCCAAAGGCTACATTCGGACAACTACCCCAGCAGCGTCAGCACGTTGTAGATGATGTGTGTGCCGACGACGATGCCGAAGCCTCGGTAGAGAAACACGGCGGCGAAAACACAGGATGCGATCAAACGTAAAGCGAAACTGGTCGGATCAAAGGGCTGGCCTAAGGGGTTGATGAAATCAACATGAGCCAACGCAAACAACAATCCCGTGCCGACTACGGCCAGGATCGTCGCTGTTTGTTTGTCGCTGAGAATGTCTTTGAGAAATGCGACCGCTGGCAGCATGATGATCACGCGAAAGATCAGTTCTTCGTGAATGCCGGTTCCGACATAGGTCACGACGTTCGCCCACCAAGCGGTGGATCCGATTTGCCAATAATACGGATCGATGACTTGGCCCGCAGAGGGACTGGCGACGGCCGCGATGTGGAAAATATGGGCGAAAAAGAACAGCATGAAACCAAACCCGATCGCCTCGGCCGCCATTTTTCCAAACGTTGACGGCCGAACGTACCAATGGTCGTTGATTTTGTGATGGTAGTACAACATCACCGCCGCCGTCAGCAGAGGAAGAATCACCAGTTGCCCCGCGCCAAAGATGCACAGGAAATCGTGAATCCACAGGTCGATTCCGCTCGAGAGTCGCTCGCCACCGGCAAAGATTTTGGCAACTTCGTAGCACAGTATCAGCGGCAACAGAAAATACAGCGAAACGATCGGGCGTTTCGCGGCGGCGAAGTAGTTCTCGTGCTGATGCCTTGAAGTTGAATTGAGCTTTTTGAAGTGAGTTTCTGCATCGGCCGCAGCGATGGATTTGTTTACGCGATCAGAAGATCCACGCACCGTTGCGGCAGAAGCAACGTGAGCGGCCGGTGGCGAAGGAAAAAGCGGCTTTCGTTTCTCCGGCAAAACCCAGCCCAATCTTTTGGTCGCGCTGCCTCGTTTGCTTCTTTTGGGTTCGACCTTGCTCATGGCCGAATCGTAGCCGGTTGAGCGCCGTTGACCAATGTTGATTTTGGCGGATCGGGTTTGCGGGGCGTTTCGCGTTTACTGAGTTCTTCTGCGCGTCAGCGCGATCCATCCCGAGAGCAGGACAACGATAGCAACCGAATTGGGCTCGGGAACTGCTGTCACCGACGAAGAAATGGCATCAGCGATCGATTGGGAAATCAATTGACGCGCGAAGTCTCCGCCGTCGATCCGAAAACTTTGCTCCAATTCGACATGAACGAATTGTCCGCCCAAGGAGGTGATGTGCTGTTGCTGAATATTGGTTGTGGCCGCTAAAGAACTGAAAGTGGAGCCGGCCAAGTCTTCGTTGGTGGCGATGTTCAGTGGGTCGTTTAGGTTGAGTGTGTTATAGGTGTGGCTGGTCCAGTCGCCGGGCAAGTTGTCGATGCGTTGGTCCAGCCCCAACACAAATTCGGTGACTGATCCTGTGCCGCTGCTGATGACCGCGTCGATGCCCGCTGGAAATTCAGGATGCAGGTCGATATTAAATCCGTGGATCTGCCAGACGGAAAGATCGCTGGCATTTTCAACGAACGACTGGTGGACTTCATGAAAAACGGATTCAGTCAAATGAGCCACGTCCGCGGTGCCCTGGCCATTGGCGTTTCGATGAGCGCCCGCGATTAAAAGTCCCCTGGCGTTACTGTCAACGAATGCTTGGGCCGAAATGGATGGCGTATTGATGTCGTTCAGTGGATGGGGTACTTGCACCAGCGCGTTGCTGGCGTCGCCTTGTCGAAGGAGGAAGCTTCCCCAGCCTTTGCGATCGGCCCCCGTGTTTGATTCTTGCAGTCCGAAGTAGGTGCTGCCGGCGTCGCTTAAACGAATCACATCGTAGTCCAGCGATTGCGCCAGTGGCACAAGCTGGTTCAGATCCGTCGTTGAACCCGCGTTCCAAAGCCCATCGGCCAAGCTTCGAAAGTCGGCGCGTTCTTGGGCGCTCGGGACGAGGTAACCTTGACTGTCTCTGGGAATGACTTGGGATCTGAGCCGAGCGACGTGGCTTTCTACCGATTGATCGTTGATGAAAATCACTTCCGCGTTTGCCGCTGCGGCGAAGATGATCGTGCTGCATAACATGCAAGTCGCGGACAGCGCTGAGCAACCTCGGAGAGGGTTGGAGCGATTCAATGCAAAAATGCTTCTAAGCGCGTTCATCGCGACCGTTGAGATCAAGGAGATTGAGACAGAGCTGAAAAAGTAGCTCATCCGATAAGCACAGGCGTCGTGTCCTTCCGTCTCGTCGTCAATAGCTCCAGATCATTCCCCCGCCGCGCGATGTTTTTCGGGATGTGATGATTCTGACGATTGGTTGTTTCTCCGAGTTTAGAACGAATCTGCCACTGCAGTGGTAGCGCAAACCTGCACGCAAGCGTGTCGTTTTTACAAATTCGCTTGGGTGACAGCACCGTTGCTATTTCGAGGCTCGCGCTTTTTCCAGTTTAAGCGAACGTCGATCGCGATTTTTCGAACCGTTTGCATGACGTCTGCCGTACCGCTGGCTGTGCTTTTACTGATCGAGGTTAGGGAGCGGTTCTGACGAGCCGTCGAAAAATGAAGAAACTAAATTTTAAAAAACGGAATTTGAAAAAGCGGGTTGCTAAAAAGCGTTTGCGTATTGAGCAGTTAGAAGGTCGTCGGTTGCTTGCCGCGGACTTGTCGATGTGTGAGTTGTTACCGACCGAAGTCGCGGAGCCGGAGACAGTGATATCTCAGGTTGCCGAAGTTGAGACGGGCGCGGAATCGCTCGATTTTGAAAACACAGAACTGCCCGTCGACCTGTTGGAACCGATCGACAGCGCTAACGTCGATCTCCAGCCCGGTGCGGAAGTCGAATCAGAATCAAACGTTGAATCTGAAACGGACGTTGATCTCGATGCGGACGTTGAACAGGACTCAGACGTTGAAACAGATCTCGACGTCGTGGTTAATGATTTGGGCGACCCCGTCGATGGAACGGATGGCTTCTTTGGTTCGATAGATGCCGAAAGTTCACAGCAATCGTTTGAGATTACTCCTTCGGAGCACGGTTTGGTCGAGATCGTCGTTGCGTCATCCTTGGGTGATGCGGAGGCTGCATTGGAATTAACCGACGCCGATGGCAACACCATTGATTTTGATATGACGCAGGAGGTGCCCGGTTTTCAGCAGCTGACGTTCGAAGCCGAAGCGGGTGAAACGTATCAATTGAACGTGTCTGTGGAAGAAGGCGTTGAAGGCTACTTCCAAGTCACCGCCAGTTTTGACGCCGACCTTCATGCGGACATCGTCGGCGAAGATTCGACTCAATTGGAAATGGTTGATGGCGAAACTGAACTCACCGGCAATTTGGAGATCGCCGGAGATGTCGATACTTTTCAGTTCACCGCTGATGCCGATGGCAAAGTTTCATTGGGATTAGCGGAGCTGAATCCGGACAACAGCACCGAGCTTCAGGTCCAAGTATTCGACGACGCTGGCGAAGCAATCACGCGCGGTATCACTAACGAGACCGTGGGGATCTCATTCGATGTAGTCAGTGGCGGTCAATACTTCTTGGCAATCAGCGCTGGTGAAGGTCAAACGGGTTCTTATCAGATCGAGATGAATTTGGCAGCGGATGCCGTTGAGCCCGAAGTCGGGGCTGAAGTCGAGCCTGAGGTGGAA
>CAKZVF010000022.1 GCA_937921995.1 uncultured Pirellulaceae bacterium | reverse complement strand
ATCACGTGCTTCATCGAGGCGTCGACTTTATCCAGTCCCGATAGAATCGTTTTCATCGGCGCGTTGAAGTCCATCATGTCGCCGGTGTTCATGCGGCTGACCAACCCCAACATCTTTTTCCGATTCCCAAAGACTCGATCGACCCCGCCGTTGACTTTGTCGAACTTCCACATCCAGCGCGGTTTGGCCGTGTAATCCGACCAGTCAATCACGCCGCAATAATCCATCGGCCCCAGCACTTTGATCGCTTCTTGAGCGACTTTGATCTGCCAGTGGTTACCGTTAGGCATTTCGCAGCCATGCATCACCATTGCCAGCGCCCCGACGGCGGAGACTTTGCTGTTCTTGATCTGAAAATCGACGGGCATCGCTTTCTCTAACAGCGAATTCGACCAACCGCCTGCACCGAAGGATCGGTCGCCGCCAATCATCACAATCCCGCAGCCAAAATGTTCGCAATTATCGACCAGCATTTTGATCTGCTCATCAGAGAACGCATTAACGTCCGATTCGTTGCCTGTTTCATCCGAGGCCCGCGCGACGTTGGCCATGATGACGGTGTCGTACTGGAGCAGATCCGCGGCCGATTGATAGGCGCTGCTGGATTCCCGCACGACCACCTCGATCTCGTTAGCCGTCAGACCATCGACCAAGTAATCAGATTCGTTCTGGCCCGCGGCGTCCTTGATCAGCAACACTTTGCCTTTGCCACGGACGTGTGTGAAGGCCGATGCGGTATTGTTTTCGCTGATCACGTCCGCCGAAACATCGTCCGGTTCGAATTCGGCGATCAGGGAATACATCGCTGATCGGTCAAGCTTATGATTGAAGGAGAATAGGTTCTTACCGGGTTGCAATGTCACCGATTGTTTCAGCAAGCCGTCTTTGGCGTTTCGGCTGATGACGTTGTTGGTGATCGAGAGCTGGCCTGTGACTTCGCCGGTAGGATTGTCTTCGGACGGCTGAGTCTTATTAGTGAGTGCGACGCGAATCTCGAAGTCTTGCCCCTTGCGGATATTCGTCGGGATATCGACCTTGTCCACCGCCACGTCCTGCGACGCCAGCAATTTGATCGGCACCACGTCGATGCCGATACCTTGTTGAGCCATTGACTGCGCGATGCCCAGAGCGTCGCCGACGTTTTGGTTTCCGTCGGAGATAATGACGACTCGCCGGGCGGTGCCTTCTGGGAAAGCGGATTGTGCGATCTTCAGCGCCGATTCGATGGACGTTCCACCGGTGTTGATCAGCCCCGCCGAATCAATGCGACTGGAGAAGGGAAGTTTCCCGGCGAAGGGGGCGGCTTCGATTTTTGCGTTGGCTCCAAACGCGATGACGCCCGCTTTATCATTTTCACGGCGGTGCATTTCCGATTGGCGAAACGCATATTCCAGCATCAGTTTCTTGTCCGCGGCGGAAACGCTGTCGCTTTGGTCCAGCAGATACAACACCGTCAGTCGATCGGTCTTCAGTCGCCACTGCATCTGCGAAAGCGCGGCGATGACCAGCGCCAACACGGCCGTCCGCAGCGCTAAAGAAAAGAAACGCCGCCACGGGCCCAGACCGGCGAGGCTATCGTAGCTGAAGTACCAGACAACGGGGATCACCAGTAATAGCCACAGAAACTCGGGCCGATCAAATCCAATTATAAAACCCAAATCCATCGCAGACTTTATTCCGCACCAAGAGAAAGTGAATCGCTGAAGCTACTCAAGCGTTCAGGCGAGCCCTTAGTATACCAATGTTCGGAGGCCATTGCGCCTGCAACTACCGGCCTCGCACGCCGAATGCCTTTATGAGCTTTTTAGCATGATTCTTATCGGGGGATTTTTCCTTCGATAGAACTGCGAAAACTGCAACTTTTAAGATCCCCACCAGTATTAAGCTGGAAAGATTGAATCGGGATTCGTTTGTACTGGCCTACAGTCGGCGGTACAATGCGTCGACGCGCATTTAAAAGGAGAGCAGAGTGGCTAATTCAGACATATCAATTGACGGACTTTCCATCGAGCAGAAGATAGGTTTGATGGAGCGTATCTGGATTGATCTTGAGAAACAATCTACAGACATTTCGGTGCCGAATTGGCACGGAGACGTCCTTGCCCGTCGCAGGGAAGCTGTGCAGAACGGGGACGTTGAGTTCTCCGATTGGTCGGAAGCGAAAAAGCGTCTTCAGAAACGGCATGCATGAAGATTAGGATACTTCCAAATGCAGAAACCGACCTTGAGATGGGTTCTGATTTCTACGAATCGCAGTCTCCGGGACTTGGGGACTATTTCATGTCGAGCCTTATCTCGGACATTGAATCGCTAAAACTTTTTGCCGGCATCCATTCCAAGGATTTCGGCTTTCACCGTTTTTTCTCAAAACGTTTCCCGTTTGCGGTTTATTATCTCGTTGATGAGCAGACTGTTTCAATCTACGCAGTTCTCGACTGCCGCCAAAACCCGAAAATAATTTCACAGCGGCTTCGAGGTAACAGTGAGTAACTTCGAAAATCCCCCGACCGTTTTTCCCCGTTGGCCGATTCTCTTGCTCATCGCTTGCATCCTCTTTGCCTTTGGAGTTGGTCATTTCCAATATGGCAGCGTCTGGTGGGGCATCCCCATTTTGCTCGGGGAAATCGCCGTGGCTGCGGCAGGGGTTGGCTTAGAACGCCTATGGAGATATTTCTTTCCCAATTGAACCAATGCAGAGTATCAACGACTTTGGCATTTTCTACGACCGCTACTGCAGTTGTGCACCTGCGCTGATCGCTGGAAGATCATTCAGACTGCCGGGGGCGGGTTGGTTCTTTTGACGCTGAGCCTTTTCATAGGCGCGGTCGTTGGCGTAGCTGTCCCATGGGCCCTCAGTCAAGCGGATGTTGTACTGCGACAGCAGATCGCCTGAGACATACGTGTAGTTCAACAACGCTTGGTTGTAGTCCGCGACGGCGCGGTGAACGGCGCTTTCGGCCGTCGCGGTGCGCGATTGAGCGTCCAGCAAAAAGAAGACTTGATCCTGTCCTTCTTCCACGCGCTGACGCTTGGGTTCCAGTTCGTCAAACGCGGCAACCCGCGCGTTGAAGTTGGTCTTCATCGTCTCTATCGCGCGATCCACCTCGGTGTAGGCCGCGTTGAGGTCGTGCAGAATTTGACGCTGCTGTTCTTTCAACACCGCTCGTTCTCGGGCCAACGATAGTTCGGCGTTTCGGATCGCCAGATGGCCCGCGCGGTTGCCGATCGAGCCCCCCAGTTCAACGCCCAAAGACCAATCGTCCAAATTCCCTTCGAACAGTTCCGATACGGCGCTGCCGTTATTGCGATCGCGCGATCCGAACAGATTGTCGCCGAAGCCACGGAAGCCGTACTGACCGACCACGTCAAAACGCCATTTATTCAGTTGCTTGGCCGCCAAAAGTTCCAGTTCCCGTTGGCTGACCGTCCATTTCTGGCGACGTATTTCGACGCGCGATTGCAGGGCTGTCGTCTGAGATTGGTCCCAATCAAACGCGACCGGTGCCAATACCGGTTCGGTTGCTGGCCGGATCAACCGCCCATCAGCAGCACCGATGCCCAACAGACGCCGCAGGCTTCGTTCGGCGCTAATGACGCCGACTTGCCCGGCGCTTGTTCCCGTCAGTGCATTTTGAGCTTGTGCTTTGAACGAGAAATATTGCTGGCGTGCTTGGGCTTCGTCATCCGGACGACCAATGCCGTTGTCAAAACGAAGCTTGCGGTTCTCCCACGTTTCGCGCGATGATTCGCGAGCAGCAATTTTAGTATCCAAGTCACGGTAAGCGAAATACAGTTCCCAATAGGCGCGTTCGACATCCCGTACCAGATCGCGGACGGAGACCTCAAAGTCGGCTAAGGAGATGTCGCTGCGAATGCGACGGATCAACACACCATCGTATTGGCCCGGGACGGCATTAGGCCCTGCGATGCGATTGACGGCAGTCCCGCGTCCGCGTAGCAATGGCTGACGCACTTCTAAAAGATTAAGGATGTCGAAAGTGGAACCAAACAAGTTGGCCGGAGATGAGTTCCGGTCATAGATCGTTGTGCTACGCATCGTGAACGCGGTACCGGCGGCGGTTTGCTTTGATAGTTCGGTGTTAAAATTGGACGTGTTGCTGGTCAGCCGAGGCGTACCTCCACCGAAGAAGAGGTTGTTAAATTCTCGTTCGCTGCGACCGTAGGTGAAGCTGGAGGCAAGCTGTGCGTCGAAATCAGAAAGTGCATCCTCAACGCTGGCCAGACTCGTTTCCTGAATCGCTTGGTCGTACAACGTGTTGACGCCCTGCGGGGTCGATACAACAACGCCGCCAAGTTTCTGAAGGACTTTGCTATTGGCCAAAGCCATCTCGACACACTCGTCAATCGTCATATCCCACGAAGCGGTGTCTTCGTAATTGCTGATCGTCAGCGGCGTGGTGGTACGCAGTTCGTCGCCGGTCGTGCACGCTTCACAGGCAAGATCCGGTGTTTCGATCTGTTGGAGAAAACTCTGGCAGGGCGTGCGTGCAATCTGTTCGAACTGCAAATTCGAGTTCGCCTGCGATGCGCATCCGATCAGTGTAACCACCCCTAGAAGAATGGGCACCAAACCGCGCAACCGCATCCGGCGGCTACTTCGACTAGTTTTCGCGTTATTTAATGTTGGCGATGGCATTTGAGTCTTCTGCATGAGTAGATGGAGATAGCTCATCCATCGTCCCCTCATAACAGTCATCAGCAGAATTACCCGACCATGCGATAGCGATGACGTGACCGTATCAGTCTCCGCAGGCCTCAGGGTTTAACATTTCTACGACGGCGGCTGGCGACAGAACTCGAATGGACCAGGCAGCTGATTTCATTTCCTAATCTCTCCATATAGAGTGGTTCAAACACTCCAAAACACGCTTCAAACCGCTATAACGATTCCAAAGAGGCGAAGAAAATGCTTACAATACTGTTTTCCGGCAGCCGCAATCCAACAGCAGAATTCAAAAGCAAAAATCCATGGCAACGCTAGCAACTTTTGACGAAGACGTAAATTTTCTCAAGCAGCACTTTCAAGTCGATGTGTTAGAAAATCGCGAAGGCGCGAAGATTGCCTGTGTCGCGGCGCTGCAAGGCCGCACGATGACATCGAACTCTTCAGGATCAGCCGTCAGAAGCAACGGCTTCATTAGCCGTAAAGCCGTCGAGCGTGGGCTGGTCGATCCGCAGTTGAACATGGTCGGGGGCGAAGATCGAATTTGGATTTCGCCCGAAGGAGGCCAATTCTCGGTCTTCTTTGATCCCGATGTCGAGATGTCTTTTGCCAATTGGCGGACGCCTCCGTGCATCGACACCGAGAGTTTTGAATTGATCAACAGCACCGATCATTCGTTGACCTATCATAAACGCGCCGCGGTGACCAACATGAGCGGCTTCATTTTCGATTTCGAATTGGAGCGCCGCGTGGAGCTGAAGAATCGCGCGGACGTTGAGCAGAATCTTTCGCTGACGCTGCCGGATGACATTGAACTGGTTTGCCACGAATCCTCCAACAAGATCACCAACGCCGGCAGTGGCCCATGGGTGGCAGAAACAGGATTGATTGGTCTTTGGTCGATCTGTTTGAATCCGCCAGCCGACGACGCGGTGATGATGATTCCGTTTCAACCCGGCAGCACCGATGATCTGGGAAAGATCGTGACGGCGGACTACTTTGGAAAGCTCGACGATGATCGGCTGGCTGTTTCTGAAGAACTAAGTTTGGTGTTTTTAAGAGGCGATGGAAATTTCCGCAGCAAGCTGGGCATCTCCTTCGCCCGCGCCTGTTCTCCGATCGGAGGTTGGAATCCCTCTTCTCAAACGCTGACCATCGTCGAATTCAATTTGCCTAAAACGGCCCCCGACGGGTATACCAACAATCTTTGGGAGTACCAAGACGAACCGTTCGCGGGCGATGTCGTCAACGCCTACAACGACGGGCCCAACGATTCGGGCGAAAGCATGGGTGGGTTCTTCGAACTGGAAAGCGTCAGCCCTGCACTCGCGTTAAAGCCCGGCGAAAGCTTCACTCACTCGCCGCGCATGACGCACCTGGCAGGAAGTCGAGAATCGCTGAACAAGATCGCGAACGAAGTCTTTGGTGCCACGCTGGCCCAAATCGAATCGGCGTTAAGTGCGCTGAAAAAGTGATTTCGAATTTGGCAGCAAGGGCCAGTTCACCTAGAATGATTGTTAACGATTTGCGTTTTCGCCGAAGACGCGGTCGTTTGCAAACATTCCATCGCCACTTTAAGTGAACACAATGCCTTTTTTTGAAGCTGCCTTTTCGCGCAATTCCATCGTCCGGGTTTACCTAAACCAAACGGCGATTTTGTTTATCGCATTGAGCATCGGCGTGCCTCAGGTTGCATCGGCAGACGAGCCAGACACGGACGCCGATGAAGACAAACGGCCAAATATTCTTTACATCATGTCCGACGACCACACGTCGACGGGCATTGGATGTTACGGCAGCCGGTTGGCTTATCTGAATCCGACGCCCAATATTGACCGGCTGGCGATTGAGGGTGTGCGATTGGCAAATTGCTTTTGCACCAACAGCATCTGCACCCCCAGCCGCGCGACCATCCTCAGCGGGCAGTATTCCAACGTCAACGGCGTCACGACTCTGATCCAATCGCTGGACGCTCGCAAACACACGGTGCCGCGACTGATTAAGCAGGCCGGTTACGAAACGGCGATGATTGGCAAGTGGCATCTTAAGGTGGAACCTGAGTTGTTCGATTTCTACACCGTGCTGCCGGGACAGGGCTGGTATCACAATCCGGAATTTCGCGTCCGAGGAAGTAAACCTTGGCCCAAGAACACGATGCGAGTTAACAAGCACTCCTCCGACGCGATCACCGACATTTCGTTGAAGTGGCTTAAGACACGTAAGCAAAAAGCCAAGCCATTCTTTCTGATGCATCACTTCAAAGCGCCCCACGACGATTTTGAGAATGCCGAGCGTTATGACTTTTTGTACCAGGACGAAACGATTCCTGAACCCAAGAGCCTGCGCGAGCGCGGCGATCATGGCCCCATTGGTAGAGACAGCTACGGAACCAGCGTCTCCAATCGCAACAAACGCCGCAACATGGGCATGCACATGTTCGTGGATCAAACGCTCGACGATGATCAGTACACCACCGAATCCTACCAGCGCTACATGAAGAAGTTTTTACGCACCGTCAAGGGCGTCGATGATAACGTGGGACGGTTGCTGGATCACTTAGAAGAATCGGGCGAACTGGACAACACGATCATTATCTACACCTCGGATCAGGGATTCATGTTGGGCGAACATGACTACATTGACAAACGCTGGATGTACGAGGAATCGCTGCGGATGCCGTTTTTGGTGCGTTATCCAAAGCAATTTAAAGCAGGCACCGTCAACGAAGACATTATCAACAATGTAGATTTCTGTCCGACGTTGCTGGAGATGGCGGGCGCAGACAAATTCATCGACCAGTTGGAACCGGATCAAGCTTTGCAAGGACGCAGCTTCGTCTCCAACCTCATCGGCAACACGCCCGAGGATTGGCCCACGAGTTCTTATTATCGCTACTGGATGCACATGGCGCATCACGATAATCCGGCTCACTTTGGTATCCGCAACCAGCAATTCAAATTGATTTTCTTCTACGGTCGGAAGTTGAAAGACCAGTGGTATTACAATCCGGATCGCGTCAGTGACACCGAGCCCTTTTGGGAGTTGTACGATCTGAAGAACGATCCGCAGGAGATGAACAATTTGGTCGACGACCCCGCGTATGCGGAAAAGTTCAGAGAGCTGAAGGCCGATCTATACGCGGCGCGAATCAAGGCCGGCGATACCGACGCCGAATTCCCCGACGTGCAAAAGCTCTTCGAAACCGTCACTCCACCGGCGATGAAGTAGCCATCGGCGGTAGTGGACGACGCCAGGAGTCCCGCCCAACGAGAGATCTCTGCAATAGAGCGACCTCAAAAAATCTGAAAACGTTATGAAAACCGTCTGAGAAATCTTCGCAGGCAGGAAATCCTTCGGTCAGGTTGAATGCCGGTGCCGGAATCTTTGCCGCATCCACAACCTAAAAACACCCGTTTTCCCGGCAAAACTTTGTGACAAATTTCACAAGGCCGCCGCTGGAGAACTTTCTTTTAAAAAAACAGCAAACGCGCGAACCAATTGGTGTCGAAGTCCTCTAATGGGGTGTGGGTCAGGATTCCCACTACTATCAGCCAAATCTGTGCTATAGTTCCGATGGCGACGACTTTATCGTTTTGCCATCACCCTCCGTTTGCTGATCGACGGGATCGTCATTTCGCAAACGGCAACAAAGGTTCTCTTTTATGCGTGCCAGTCACGCGGGAGCAATGAAATGCGTTCAAACATCTTTACTTCAATCGCAAACGTCATCCGTTTCAGCGCCGAAGGTACAGAGATGTTGCGCACATCATCCTCGCAATACTCGCACCTCAAATCGTGTGCCGAAAGCTGGGAGAAGTATTTGCCATCCATTGGCGGGCTTCTGCAGCTATTAGGCGCGGTAGGCACCGGGATAAATCCGGCTTGTGGCAATGCAAATTTTGCATCCACGGCAGGGATGATTCCGGCCACCGCGACTGTGGGCATTTGCCCCGGCAGCTGGGTCAAATCCATTGATGAACGAGGCATTGATGCCATCGACCATCAACGGCTGACTCAACCCAGATCGCAGCGATTTAGCTAAGACCTTCCCGGTCAACGTCGCCTCAAGTTTCACCTTCGAAACAGGCAACGAAAAAATTAGCTCTTTCAGCGTCTGGGATTAAGTTCCGAGGTCTTTCGTGCTACGCGTGTACAAAATCGCCAGCACTGATTCTCGGTTCCGCACGATCCTTTCACGATTCGACGACGTCCCGATTCCAATCGGACGTTCGTTTTCAGAAAAAGAGAACCATGAATGCTATCACTACACAATTGAACGAAATTCGATCTACTGCTGATTTGGTGCGAGCGTCGCAAGCCGGCGACCGTGTCGCCTTCGGTGAACTGTTCGAGCGATTCCAACCTACGATTCTGGCCATCGCCACTCGACGATTGCGATCTGCTGCTGACGCTCAAGAGCTGACGCAGGATGTTTTCGTCCAGGCGATGCAAAAGATCGACCAACTGCGAACGCCTGAGTGCTTCATCGGTTGGTTGCGTCAGATCACCGTTCGAATGGCCATCAACAAGTCAATTCGAAAAGCGCCAGCGGTATCCGTTGAACCTGAAATGCTGGAAGCAACCGTTTCCGACGCCGGTTCTCCGGTCGATGCGGTTTTGACCGGCGAACGTAAGGATCAAGTCCGTGCAGGACTGGATCGCTTGGGTGCGATGGATCGCGACACACTGGTTGCGTTCTACGTCGAAGGCCAAAGCCTGTTGCAGATGAGCGACCAGTTCGAAGCGCCTTTGGGCACGATCAAGCGTCGTTTGCACGTCGCGCGAAAGCGTCTGGCTCAAGAGGTCGGCGAATTGGCCGTTGTCTAAAACGGAGGCAGCTTGCCTGATGAAAATCAAAGGGCCGCAGTGAAAACTGCGGCCCTTTTTCGTTTTGCAATGTCACCGCATTACAACGGGAGGTAGATTCTCAAACGGAGACTTAGGACTGCTGTCGAACTATGGAGCGATTGTTTTGGATAAGAAGATGTTTTTTTTCTGCGTCCATCCCGTAGGCGACTGATATTTTCGTGTGCCTATTTTCTTGTCCGATCTTTTACCGCGGTATTTTTTTAAGCCCAGCCTAAGCCGCAAACTATTTAGGATTTCAAATTTAAGATTTCGAAATTCGAAATTGAAAATCGCAAGTTCCTGTCGGACATTGACTCCCGAAGGTAAAACTCCGCTCGAGACCCACGTAATCTACCGTGTCAAAACGCCTGCCTGAACATTGGTCACGGTGTTGCTGGTATCTTGGTTTGGCTGATTCGGCTGGCCGATGATTGACGCGCTGTACGGCGGAATCGCCGCACCGTTGCCTTGCTGCGTCGCGATGATTCTCAGGACGCGTTCAAAATAAAGAAACGGAAACGTGGTTTCGGGACGTTTCTTTCGCACCCATTTAAAACTCGTTTGAACGACCTCGGTCGAAACTTCTCCGGTCCCAATTTTACCCACCAAAGACTTGATGAATTGGCGTTCCTCAGTCCGCCTCGTCTTCAGCACCGCGTTCAGTTGCCGCTCATATTCCTGCAAACGCGCCGAAGAGAACTGATCACTTGATTGTTCAATCGCCGCATCATTTCCCTGAACTTGAAACGGAGACGCATTGGACGATTCGTTCAACTGCGCCTGCGCCGTTGCCGCTAGAGATCCACTGCAGCAGACAACAAACAAACCACACAATAGATAAAACACGCGCGGCGATGTTGGAGTAGAAGTTTTGGTCATCTTGGAAATCTTTCAAACGGTGTTCGAAAACGGCTAAGATTTTTAAATAGGCTTGGACAATCTATGAGCTATCAAATACTCATTTTCGCTGCTCTCCAACAGAGTAATTTTTACAAAACATGGTTCGGAAGCTATCGGCCGGTAGGAAACGGCCCTACGTGTTGCTGGCTTGGCTTCTATCGGCTGACAACACAACGGCGCTGCGACACGACAGCATCTCTTCACCAGACATTACAGATTACCAACTGAGTTCGGGTTGCACCGATTGGAATCGTTGTGCCGCATTTATCAGTTTCAACGATGCATCCGCATTTTTTGCATAAGCCTAGTCCTTCCGACGAAGAATAGTTGTGCAACCTGTGCGGCGTATGCGTTTTGTCTCGAATCCAACGCATCACCCCGCATCCCAACGAACTTCGAGGAAACCATGAAACGACGAATTAGCATCTCTCTTATCGCGATCACATGCTTTGGCGTGCTCGGCCCGAACACCGCAAGTGCTGAGAATCCGCTGGATAAGTTAATTCCCCGTGGCACTTTGCTGAAAAAGCTCAAAGAAGAAATTGTTGGCGTGGGCGACAAGGTCAAGATCCCAACTCCGCGACGCGCTCCGACGCTCGCGCCTACCCCCGCTCCTTCGCAAACGCGCTCTGACGATCGACGACCGCAGGTGGCAACGCAACAAAGAACCGCCCCGACATTGCAGCAACGGCCAACCAGCCAACAACTGCAATCGCGCCGGCAACCGGGCCTTGCAACGCGTCCCTTGCCGCCAATGGAAAGTTCCACACAGGCTCCACGACGAGATGGTCGGCCTGTTCAGCGCCGTTCAACTGAGCCCGTGGTGAACAGTACTTCGGCCGGTTTTGGTGCGGTTGTGCAAATGGCGAAGAACAACCAGTTGATCGTGACGCGCGTGCTTCCTCAGGGCAACGCTATCAAAGCCGGACTCAAGCCTGGGGACGTCGTCAAGTCCGTGGGAAGTGTGAAACTGACATCGGTCGAGGAATATCAGCAGATCACCAAAGGTCTCAAGCCCGGTGACCAGATGGAATTCGAATTCGTTCGTCGTGGTCGCGATCAAAAGGCACTGGTAACATTCGGAACCGCACCCGAAGTCCCAGTCCCAACGATCAATGTCGCGTCTGAAATCAGCGTTCCAACTGAGCCATACATGGAATCGACGCTAGATCTCGAAGGCGTTCCATCAGTACTCGATAGTTCGATCCAGCCCGTCGCGCGAGTCAGTCAACTACCGCCAACGGCACCTTCGGTCGTCACCGTTCCCGGGGCTACCGAAAAACGCCTCCAACGTACGATCGAATCGCAACGCGCCAAAATGGAACGCATGGAGCAAGAGCTGGAGATGTTGCGGAAAACGAATACGCCTGCGATCCGTCCAACGGAAAACAATTGGGCGCTTCCTGAACTCAGTGCGCCCAATTAGTTTTGAAAAACCCGCCAGCGATCGGATTACCGACGCTCGTTTGATCAACATCACAGTTAACACCTTTTGGTGGTCACCGGTTGGCCTATAATAACGGGCCTTTGAAAAACGGATCGTTTGCATAACGAACCGATACCACCGCTGAACCACCGAAAGCTGTTTGATGTCTATCACCTTTTCCACGATCCCCGAAGCCGTTGAAGCAATCAAACGGGGGGAAGTGATCATCGTCATCGACGATGAGGACCGCGAAAATGAAGGCGACTATATCTGCGCCGCCGAACTGGCAACGGCGGAATCTATCAATCTGGTGATGAGCGGCCGGGGCGATTTCTGCTGTCCGATTCTCCCGGACACCGCAGCGCGGCTGAAACTGCACCCGATTTCTGAAGATAATAACTCGACCAATCAAACGGCATTTCTCACGCCGCTGGATCACTTGGACGCTCGTACTGGCATCACTGCCGACGAAAGAGCCCAGTGCGTCCGCGCGATCGCCAACCCCGAAACGGGTCCCGACAATTTTCAGCGCCCCGGTCACGTTCACATGCTGATGGCCAAAGCCGGTGGCGTACTTCGCCGCGCCGGCCACACCGAAGCCGCCGTCGATCTGGCAAGAATGGCCGGGTTGGCTCCGGCGGGAGTGCTTTGCGAGATTCTTAACGATGACGGTAATCGCGCCACACGCGACGACCTCTGGAAGATTGCTCAGGAGAAGAATCTTAAATTCATCACCATCGAAGACCTCATCGCGCACCGGCGAGTCTCGGAAAAATTGGTTTCGCGTGTCGCTGAATCGAACCTACCCACTAAGTACGGTGACTTTCGTATCTATGCCTACCAGGTCCAATTCGAGGCTCAAGAACCGATCGCGATTGTGATGGGAGATCCGGCCAACCACGAAGGCGAACCGCCGCTGGTCCGCATGCACAGCAGCTGCTTTACGGGTGACCTGATTAATTCACTGCGTTGTGATTGTGGTGATCAGCTTCACATCGCCTTGGAGACCATCGCCGAACAAGGCTACGGTGTGCTGGTTTACTTACCGCAAGAGGGACGAGGCATTGGGCTGGCGGAGAAGATCAAAGCCTATGGTCTTCAAGATCAAGGCATGGATACCGTCGAAGCCAACATGGCGTTGGGACATAAGGCCGACATGCGGGACTACGGCGTGGGGATTCAAATCCTCAAAGACATCGGGTTGAACGAAGTTCGGTTGCTGACCAACAATCCCAAGAAGACCGAAGCGTTTAACCTTCGAGGGTTCGACCTCACGGTTGTCGATCAAGTCCCGATCATCCCCCCGATCAACGAGCACAACCAAAAGTATCTCGACACCAAACGAGACAAAATGGGTCACAAGCTGCCGTAGCGATCATTCAATTTGCCAGAGAGATTATCCACCGGCACTTGAAAAAATCATTGGCCAAACAAACCAGATGGCAAAATTGTAACCTGCCAATGTAACCAAAATTGTGCCGGCCACATGCATCGCCAGATATAGCAGACCCCGCCACTTCCGCGTACGCAAGAGATAAAGCGGAATCGCGACAAACCAATAGCTCACGATGGCCGGTTGAATGACATGAGGAACGTGATTGCCTCTTTGTTTTGCGTCGCCAAGAAACCAATACGACGCCGGTAGGGAAATCGCAAGCGTCGCCAGGTAGTACGCACTCGAGTCCTCAAACAACATAAACGGCTGGCAGATGCCGAACAGAATTACGCCAAAATAATAAGTGACACACCATAGTTTTGTATTGGTGAAGTTAAGCAACTTATCTCCATCGGCGGTAGGCAACACGCAACGTTCCGGCGGCGGTCATCGAGGCAGCTTATAAATTCACTGCGATCACTGAGAAGAAATCGCCTCGTCCAGCACATTCTCATCAACCCAAATCGGCAGCGGCGGATCACAGGTGACCGCAACCGCGATGGCATCGGAAGGTCTTGCGTCAATTTCGATCAGCTCGCCATCCCGACGGATTCTCAATTTCGCATAGTACGTTTGGTTGCTGAGGTCCGTGATCGCGACACTGTCCAGCTCGCCGTCCAACATCTCCACCACACTGGCGATCAGATCATGCGTCAGCGGTCTTGGCCGATTCACTTTTTTGACGCGCCGGTCGATGCTGGTCGCTTCAAAAATTCCGATCAGGATCGGAAACTGCCGATCTCCATCAACTTCTTTGAGATAAACATATTGGCTTTCGTTGATCTCGCTGATGATGATGCGAGAGAGTTTCATTTCAACGGGCATAAATTCGCCTTGGGCGGAAACAGTTTCTTGGACACCCACGTTTTATGGGCCCCATCAATATACCATTTTCCAAACGCCCAAGAAACAACCACATTTAGATCAATCGACGCGCTGGACATACTGGCCTTCTGCCAACCCGCTGCGAATCAGATGAGCCAACCACTCCGGAGAATCCGCGAATTTGCGTTTGAATCGGAACATTAAGTAATTCCCCAACGAGGCCCACCACAACTTCCGCGGCGAATAGTCCCACGCTTCTCCCTTGCAAATGAGCGCTCGGCCTTGGCCGACGAAATACTGCCGAACGTATTCTTCGTTGACGCGCTCGGAGGGAATGACATGTGTCACCCGCGCTTCGGGGTTCCAATAGCCGGATAACTGAGCCTCCAACATCCGCCGCATCACATCCAGTTCGTCCTCGCCCAAAACATCTTCGGCCCGTCGGCCAAGTTCCGTATCAAAGGGAAACGCTTTTTGCACCGAGCCTCTGACCGCAAAATTTGCCCCGTACGGCAAACGGTCATGAGTCAATTCCAGCGGCTGGTCTCCGATTTGGCGATCCGCAAAACAGCCCTTCAAGATCTCCCAATTCTGCTCGATCCAATCCGGACAGCGCGGTAACAATTTGGCCACAATCGGGCCGCCAAAGAAAGCGGCACTTGGATGAAGATCAGCAAACTCAACCATCTTTTGAAGCCAGAACGGATCGACCGCCACATCGTCATCGGTCCACATCACCAAGTCACTGTCCAGATGAGCGATCGCTGCGTTGCGGCTGTGGGTGTGTCCCTGTTG
The DNA here is from genome assembly GCA_937921995.1 of uncultured Pirellulaceae bacterium. Lineage (GTDB taxonomy): Bacteria > Planctomycetota > Planctomycetia > Pirellulales > Pirellulaceae > Mariniblastus. The sequence continues at coordinate 29,248 of CAKZVF010000022.1, read as the reverse complement.
CGATTCGAACAACGGCAGCAACGTGTGCCGATTGAAAAATTTGTGGGCCGCAAATTCCACAATCACTTTCGCCGTTTCATCGGTGCTATTGTTATCAACAACAATGATCCGCAGTTGACGATCATAGGGCACGATCAACTTGGTCAGCGATTGCAACGTATCTGCCAATTGCGGCGCTCGATTCCAAGTGCACACAACGACGTCAACCGTCTCGACGCGCGGGTAGGGCCCTTGATAGGATTCGGAATCAGTTTCCATGAATTGGCTTTTGACAATCAGATATTTTTTGCAATCGGCTATAATAACAGCTTCCAAAACGGCAACAACTTCCCGGTCCCAACTTCTTTCGGTGTCAGCGCTAGAATGACTTCCTCCCATGGCTCGCTTGAGTCGCTTAAATTTGACAATCGGTTCGTTCGAGATCTCCCCGGCGACCCCGATCCATCCAACACGCGGCGGCAGGTGATGGAGGCGTGCTATTCCAAGGTGAAGCCAGCGCGGGTCAAGGCTCCGGTGTTGGCGGCTTATTCGGCGGAAGTCGCTGAAACACTGGGACTGGATTTGAACGATTTTGCTTCTCCTGAATTCCGATCGCAGTTTGCTCAAGCATTCTCTGGCAACGAATTGATCGAAGGCATGGATCCTTATGCGATGTGTTATGGAGGCCACCAGTTCGGCAACTGGGCGGGTCAACTGGGCGACGGCCGCGCCATCAATTTGGGGGAAATCGTCAATCCTGCAGGCGATCGTTGGGCGCTGCAACTGAAAGGATCAGGCGAAACGCCCTATTCGCGCGGCGGAGACGGATTGGCCGTGCTGCGATCGTCGGTGCGCGAATTTTTGTGCAGTGAAGCGATGTTTCATCTGGGCGTTCCCACCACGCGGGCACTCAGCTTGGTCACCACCGGCGAACAAGTCATGCGTGACATGTTTTACGACGGCAACGCGAAATTTGAACCGGGCGCGATCGTCTGCCGCGTGGCTCCTTCGTTCACGCGCTTTGGAAACTTTCAAATCTTTGCATCGCGCGGCGACAACAAAACGCTGACTCATTTGCTGGATTTCACCATCGCAAATGACTTTCCGCATTTGGACGACAATGCTTCGAACAAGACCGACTCCTATGTAAAAATGTTTCACGAAGTCTGCGTCGCCACGTCGAAAATGGTGGTGCACTGGATGCGTGTCGGATTTGTTCACGGTGTCATGAACACCGACAACATGTCAATTTTGGGTTTAACGATCGACTACGGCCCTTACGGCTGGCTGGAAGATTTCGATCCGATGTGGACGCCCAACACCACCGATGCCCAAGGGCGGCGTTATTGCTTTGGCAACCAACCGGGTATCGCTCAGTGGAATCTGCTACAGCTGGCCAATGCGCTGTATCCGATAATTGGCGATGCCAAACCTCTACAGGAAGGATTAGAGATCGCGGCGGAGACTTATAAGAACCAGTGGCAGGCGATGATGGCCAGTAAATTAGGATTGAAAACGTTCGATGAATCGACCGATGAAGAACTGACCGATCGGCTCGCCGAAGTCCTGCAGTTGGCCGAGACCGATATGACGATCTTTTATCGACGGTTGGCCAACGTGCCGTCAGAAATCACACCGGAACAAAGCGATGACCAAGTGATCGCGATTTTAATGGACGCGTATTACGATCCTGATAAATTAACCGTCGATGTCAAGAAACAGATTGCCGATTGGCTGCGCGACTACCAGCAGCGACTGGCCCACGATGCGACGCCCGAACAAGAGCGGCGAGAGAACATGAACGCTGTGAATCCGAATTATGTTTTGAGAAACTACCTGGCTCAGCTGGCGATTGATAAAGCAGAATCTGGCGACTACGCGATGATCGACGAACTGCTGGATGTGCTGCGAAACCCGTACGACGAACAACTGGGCAAAGAGACTTTTGCCGCTAAGCGCCCCGAGTGGGCACGTAACCGTCCGGGGTGTTCGACGCTGTCCTGCAGTTCCTAGGGAGGTCGAGGTTCCGCCTGAGACCTAAGCCTGATGGTGTGTTGTGGAGCGCGTGTTTTGGACAAGAAAACATAGACAAGAAGGTGTTTTTGTTCTGCGTCTATCCTGTCGGAGACTGCTATTTTCCTGTCCCTATTTTCCTGTCCGATCTTTTACCGCGCTGGTTCTTTAGGCTTATACGAAACCTCGAACTATTTAGAATTTCAGATTTCGAAATTAAAAATCAAAAATTGAAAATTACTGTCGCACATTAACACCGGGAATTGGAGACTCCGCCCGTTATCAGATTATCATCGCTGCAAAAAGACGATCGCCAACACCAGTAAACCGGCCGCAACCAAGTCTCTGAGGCCCAAACGATGGCTGTTGGCGCGAAAACGACTGTAGTTCAGCAACGCGCCAGTGGGACACCCAAAACGACAATACGCCATCGGTGAAACGAACGAAAACAGTAGCCCGACGACAAAGACAGCGATCGTCGCCCATCCGGCCACTCGGAATCCAAAACCATCAAACGGTTCCAGCGCCGCCAGATTCAAACGAGAACCGGATACTGCGGTGACCACGACGATCGCAAGCAGAATTGCAGGCACGCAGCGCAAGACATTTGCGACGCCTTTGGATATCGTCACCTTCCACGGAACAATGCGCTTCACCGCTGGCGTCCGTGCCCACTGCTGCATCGCGCCGAAGGGACAGATGTGCTGGCAGTAAGGCTGATGCTTTGAGAACATCGGCACCGCCAACGCCGCGAGACTCAGCAACACCAAACCGGGCGCAACCGCCCAAGGGATCGTATTGGCCGCCCAACCAGCAATCGACGCTTGCGATAGCATGTGGCCGCTGTAGAACCCCAACAAAACCACCACCGCAACCTGGTAGCCGATCCGCAGCCACTTTATCCCTGACAACTTCGTGAACGAAAAAGCAACTCCCATCACCGCCAGCGCTATCGTCACTAAATCGGCTCCATAAGACCACCCGTCGCGCGTCGCGCCGACCAGCAGTTTCTGTGTGCCGGCCAATTTCGGTTCTATTTTCCGCAGCGCAGCCGTCGTTGCCAACGGAATCCCTTCTGCGATACACATCGTAGTCATCGTCGCGCCGGAGACTCCTTCTATCCCCAATGTCTCCGGATCCATCTCAGCTAACTGGGCCAGCGTTTTGCCTTTGTATTTTTTCTGGAAACCGTAGGCATCGTCCAAATAGGAAGCGTACGGTTGATTGTCGTAGGTCTGATCAACGGCAAGCCCCATACAGGTCGATTCCTCACCTTCTGAACCAACACCAAATCCGACCAACGTCGCGGTCGGCCCTTGATAGCCAACCAAATCGTCTGCACTGGGTGACGTCGAAAGCACTTCTCCCAACACGCGCCCCTTAGCATCTTTCACCTTCCACATCGACGGGCGGCCTTGAGCCTGCAAACGATCGGCTTCGGGGAACAAGTTCCGCACTTTCTCAATCGCTGGATCGGCGCGAAACTTGAGCGCCGGTTGCTGTCCGCTGATGCGCTTTGCCACCGACGCCACGATCGCGTAGCTGGTCAACGTCGCGCCGGAGACCGCGTCAATGTCAGCCCACGATTTACTTGTTCCCGATCCGTAACCCTTGAACGCCGCGCAGAACGTGGGCGATTTTCTTATTAAGTCAACGTGTTCAACCGTATCGCGACTGCTGAGAATTCCAACAGAGACAATTTTGTTTTGGTCATCGAGCCCGATCAAGCAGTCCGTTGGCCCTGAAAAACCCGTGATGTCGTCGCTTTGGGGGGAAGTGCGAATGACGGAGCCAATTGTTTCAGCGCTGGCAGATACATTCCACTGGTCACGTGAAGCCGCAGGTTCGATCTTCAACGCCTTATCCGTTGTGAAAGCCGAATCGACAAAGGCCACCGCCGTAGGATCGGTCGAAAGATCGTACCCGGAATCGTAGCTTTTTTGATTGGCGAATCGAACAACCACCAAAATCGCCACCAGCAGCAACAAACGAAGGCCGTGCACCAAATAGGGCAGGGCAGCGTGGGCGGGCGGCGCTTGATCGAGCACCGGCAGAGCGGATTGGGGACTCGGCTGACTCAATTCATTTCACTCTCACCAGTTGAACGGCATCAACACAAACGACACCATCAGCGTCGCTTGCGTCAAAGATGATCTCACACCGCCCGCGCTTTTCCAAATCCACTTTGCCGATGGAATGAAACGACGACTCAAGTTCTGGCGATTTTTGCATATCAACAGTAACAATCTGCGACTTTCCATCGACCACCAATTCAACCTGCGCATTGGTGGCTCGGTTCTCATGCGGACGCCAACTAATTCGAACGTCGTGGCTTCCGGACTCTCTGCAGTAGACCAAAAATCGCATCTGCGAATTGGATTTGGGTGCGGCGTATTGATATCCGACACCGTGATAGCCCTTTAGATTGCGGCCATTTTTCCAAACGCCCTTGCTTTTGGCCATCGAATCATCGACGGCAACCCCGGCCAACTTCAACCTTTGCGCCCCCGGCGGTACGTCGGCCACGTTCTCTGGCACGATGATCTCATCCTGCACCGTCGCGCGACGAGCTTTGCCAGGAAGCTGCAAAAGTTTATCCATTTCGTCCCAGTACTGCTCGTAGACTTGGCGAGGAGAACATTCGTGCCGACGGCAGATCGCCGCCGCTTTGCCGACCACTTCGCCCATCATCCCGCATGTCTTCATCACGCGCACCGTTCCCAGCGCTTCGTGCGTGACACTCGCACAGCGGCCCGCCACAAAAAGATTGTCAATGTTCTTGGAATAGAAACAGCGATAAGGAACAGGGTAGCCAATGTTTCTATCGACGTTTCGATCGTGAACGGCTTTGGAGATGAATGGGTTGTCGGGGAATTTTTTGGCATACTCTTCTTTGGGATAGTGCAAGTCGATCGACCAAGTCGTGGGAACGCAGCCGTCCTTGAAGGCTCGTTTTTCGATAATGTCTTCTTTGGTCAACTGAACGTCGCCAACCAAACGTCGTGATTCACGTGTGCCGCCCACGTAGGCGACCCAAGTGAGAATCGCGTTCGAGTGTTTTTCAGCTCCGTCTCGATTTTTCATAGCATTGAACGCACCGAAAACGGCTCGCAGGTTCCAATCGCGGATTCCTTCGGCATCGTACAAAGGGTCTTTGTCGAATCCGCTTTCCCAAAACCACTGGCCATGGTGGTCGCGCGGATAGGGAAAGTCCTCCATGTTCAGGTCCAATGCCCAATCGCTGGTATCGGCAAACGCGACAGCATCGGCTTGCTCATCCCAAGCCCACATGTTGCTCATCCCCATCCGACCATCGGGCGTCATCTCCCAGTCAGCTCCGACCAAAAATCCCAGGGTCCCGTGGCCGGTCGCATCTAAGAACAGAGGGGCGCGAAACTCTTTCCGTTCGCTGGAGCGTGTGTCGAATACCGTGACGCTGGTGACCACGTTGTTCTCTGCGGTTGCGGCAAAGGCATGATGGTTCAGGAACAAGTCGATGTTCTGTTCGGCCGAGACCACCGCTTCTTTGAGGTCATCGCCGAACTCTTCGTAGGTACCCGGCGACTTCTTTGCACTGTCAGCAAATTCGTTGATGATTTCGCCAATGCGTGGATAAGGGCCGCGCCGAATGTTCCCCATCGCCCAAACGCGAATTTCGCTGGATCCATTGCCGCCCAAGACCGGTCGGTTTTGAATCAAGGCGACGCGGCAACCCATCCGCGCGGCGCTGATCGCGGCTCCCATGCCGGTGTAGCCGCCACCGACAACAACCAGATCGTAGCCGTCTTTCACCGTCGGTTCTGTGGAAAGCCCAAGTTGCTTAAACCGCCAATCGCGCAGCGTGGCGTCACCCGGGGGAGGCGTGTTCTCCATCGAAAAATAAATCGCGTCGCAGCGACCGTCAAAGCCCGTCGCATCCTTGAGCGCAAGTTTCACACCGGCCGTTTCGTTGATGTCAACCGTGCCGCCGGCCTGCCACATCCAATCTTTTCCTTCGGTCCCGAATTCCTTCGGCAACGTCGATTCTCCAACGGCGAGTTGGAATTTCCCTGGATTGCCCTCAGCATCCCAACGGGCGACCCAGTCTTTGGTTCGAACCCAGACGTGATACGTTCCTGATTGGGGAAATGTGACCGAAGTTGTGGCGTCTTCGACACGCCGGCCCAGACCATGAGCTAATAGATAAGGCGATCCCATCTCTTCAATGAATTGCGTGTCCAGTTTCCATCCACCGTGCTGTTGGAAACTTTCGGCTTCGACCAGAAGACTGGTCGATTTGGTTTCAGCTTCACTGGTTGCAGAAAACGCAGAAACCAACGTCAAAGCGAAACAGACAATAAAACTCAGTGAAGGTTTCAAAGGACGACTCCAAGTGTTGTATTCCAAATGACTCTAAGGGGTTGAGGCAGTGGACGAGGCCACGAGTCCGGCCCCTCCTTTACCCTTTAATCCAGCAATTGATGGATGATTTAATGCCGCTTCAGGATTCGTGACCTCATCCACTACCGGGGAATTAAGCCGTTCCGCTGGCCTGGTACGTTTGCGGTGAATCCGACATTGCTAACAATCTTAATCGTACTTGAAACTCGGTTCCGAGCAAAACCGACTCCGAAAAATCGAATTTTCCGCGCCCCACCATTTGCCGGCCTATTTTACGTTCTCTTCCTTGCCGCACGTAGCGCGAATTTATCTTTCACGGCCGCCAGACAGAATTCGCCGCGATTAAACGACAGCTGACGCGTCTTGACGACGTTGAACCCAAGTTTTTTGACTCGGTCGCGAATCGCGGTAACCTCTTCAGCCATTTTCATATCCGTCATCTTCAGCGTCAGAATCATCCCCGTGACATCGACGTGCTGGCTGGTCACGATTTCGGTGATCGCGTCCAAGGTATAGGTCGGTGTCGCGTTGAGGTCGGCGAACAACCACTTCACATCTTTCAGATCCTTCTTCTTCACTTCGTTGCCGCGCCGGCGGATGTGAGTGAAGTCTTCGTGCTTGAGAATCTCTGGTTCCATCTCGGCCGGATCGACGCCGATCACCGTGGCACCAGATTCCAACAAAAATTGGCATGCTCCGCCTGGCGCAGAACCGATCTCGGCACAGATGTCGCCTTTTTGAATGGCGATGCCCGCCCACAGTAGCGCCTCGCGCAATTTGAAATAGGCGCGACTGGCCACTTCGACTTCGGTATCGAAAAAAGGAACGCCACCGGGCCAACGACCTGCCACGGTCGAAACGTAATGAAATCCAAACCACCATTGGTTGGGTTCGACGATGGCAACGTCCAACACCAAGTCATCGGTGCGGGCGGCGCGGTTGAGCTGCACATCGCGCCCTTTAAATATGTCCGCCGCGGCGATCTGTTGCCCGACGGCTTTGGCCAGCGCCGTTTCGCCGGGTTCGAAATTGCGCTGACCGGGCGCCGCGCGGTCGCGCTGCCAAACGTGGATGTGATTGCACGCGGCCGCCGCCGGGCTGGCGATGATTTGCTTCACCAGTTCTGCTCCATCATCACCATCGGCGCGTCCGACCGACCATCCGCTGGTGCGAGCAAAGGTGGACGCCAGTGAAAATTTTAGTGGCAGTTGCGCGTCTGGGCCCAATTTGAATGTCACAAACCCCGGCCGCGAGAAGGCAAACGACAGCCCTGGATGCTGCCGCGCGATTTCGGCTTTGACGACCGATTCGACGCCCTGTTGGCAGCAAACATAGATAAAGGGAGTCGGTTCGAGCAATTTTGTTGTTGGTTCCATGTGCCAAATATTAACAGGAAGGTGCTCAGACCCTAGCCCTGTGCTGCGAAATTTGACCGTTGTATCGGCGAGCAGGGGCTCTGATGGTCTTCAAGCGGATTCCTTCAGTCGCTCGGGCGTCGCGAAAAGGTGGATCGAGCTTAGCGATTCATGCAACAACGTCCGATCAGCGTTGACACCAAACCACCAGACCCTACGATGGTGCCCTTCTATTTCTGTCCGCCTCTGCCCGCAAGCCCGTATTGAGCCCACGTGAAAACTGCCATTGAAAAAGCCGATACGTTGATCGAGGCGCTGGGTTGGATCCGACGTTTCCGCGATAAAACTACCGTCGTGAAACTCGGCGGCAGCATCCTCAGCGACCTCAACGCTCTCCGGTTCATCTTGCTGGACATCCACTTCATGGAGACCGTCGGCATGCGGCCGGTCGTCGTTCATGGCGGAGGCAAGCGTATCAGCACGGCGATGGAAGAAGCCGGCATCGAACCCAAATTTGTTCAAGGCCGACGATACACCGATCCCGCCACGATGGATATCGTAGAACGCGTGTTGGGCGTTGAAACCAATAACTTTCTGGCCGAAGAATTTGAGAAGATCGGCGGCCGGGCGATGACGCTGAATTTTGAATCAACGCCAGTGCTGACCGGTCAACCGCTGAAGCTGAAGGACGACGATGGCAATCCCGTTGATCTGGGGTTGGTGGGAGAGGTCACCAAAGTCGACCGGATGGTGATCGACAACTTGATCTACGCCGGGCAAACTCCATTCATTCCTTCTTTGGCAATGACAGAGGATGATGTCAAACTGAATGTCAACGCCGACACGGCCGCGACCAAGGTGGCGCAGGAATTGAGCGCCGACAAACTGATCGTGTTGAGCGACGTGCCCGGAGTGTTGCGAGATCCCGACGATCCCGGTTCGTTAATCTCGTCGCTGACCCGTTCCGAGGCCGAAGCCCTCATTAAAGACGGCACGATCGCCGGGGGAATGATCCCTAAGGTCGAAGCGTGTTTGGAAACGATTGACCGCGGGGTCAGCAAGGTCCACATCATCGACGGACGAATTCGGCACGGGCTGCTCTTAGAAATTTACACCAGCAGCGGTGTCGGCACCGTCATCAGCAGCGGCTAATATCGCAAATACTACATGGCGCGAACCTGCGCAGGCCAAAAGACATCCATCGCAATTTACTCCTATATAATAAAGGGCGTGCCATGCGACACGTTTTATCACTATTTGATCTATCAACCGCCGAAATCCAGCGAGTCCTGGAGCTTTCGCGCGAACTTAAACAGGGCGTCAAAGACGGCAAACGTCCGACCATGCTCGCCAATCACAATGTGGGTTTGCTGTTTGAAAAACCTTCGCTGCGAACGCGCGTCAGTTTTGAAACGCTTACGACGCAGTTAGGTGGCAACAGCCTGTTCCTTGGCGAAGATGTTGGCTGGGGGAAACGCGAACCGGTGCAGGACTTCATACCCATCCTGACCAGTTACCTTGATTTGCTGGTCATCCGCGCCAAGAGCCACGCCGCGGTTGCGGAGGCTTGCGAGTACAGTCGCTGTCCGATCATCAATGGGCTGACAGATGTTTCGCATCCGTGCCAAGCGTTCGCGGATATGCTGACGATCCAAGAGAATACCGCAGGGCTGGCTGATTCGAAGGTTGCTTTTTTAGGCGACGGGAACAATGTGGCTTACAGCTTGGCCATCATCTGCAGCCGGTTGGGCGTTGAGTTCTCTTTGGGAGCGCCGGAGAAATATCAGTTTGACGCGGCCTTCGTGAAAGATCTCAACGATTCCGCCGGTAAGGAATTGGTGAAACAGTTTGACGATCCCGCCGCGGCCGCCGAGGACGCTGAATTCGTCTACACCGATGTTTGGACCAGCATGGGGCAGGAGGCTGAATCAAAACAACGGTTGGCGGATCTGGCCGATTACCAAGTCAACGAAGCTCTGATGAAGCAAGCGCGTGACGAGGCGAAATTTTTGCATTGCTTGCCCGCGCGACGAGGTGAAGAAGTGACCACCGAAGTCATCGAAAGCGGCAGCAGCCTCATCATTGAAGAAGCCGAAAACCGTTTGCACGCTCAAAAGGGTTTGGTTGTTTGGTTGCTCCAAGAGGCCAACGGGTAACTAACTACGGCTTGTGTTCTGTTCCGATTTAGAGGTAGTGGATGCGGCCACGAGTCCAGCCTCTCCAATCCCCTTTATTCCGTCGTTCAATGCAGCTGCAGGATTCGTGGCCTCATCCACTACCGGAAAATTAGGCCGTAGCGATGCAGTTGTTGAGGGGGCTCGCAAACTCGCCCGATTCAAAACAGATTGAAATCAGTTTCAGAGATCGGTCTAAGATTCTTGGTTTTCTTGACGGCAAAAGACAGGCTGATGATTGCGGCGAATCACCAATGAATTAGACTTAGCGGTTCAAATTCCTGATCATAATTATTAGTGACAAAGACGATGCAAATTAAACCCGCTGAAGACTGCCAATTCGATATCCTCTCACTCGGCGAAGTCATGGTTCGCTTGGACCCGCGCGAGGGCCGAGTCCGCACGGCGCGGTCGTTTGATGTTTGGGAGGGTGGCGGCGAGTACAACGTGGCTCGTGGGTTGCGACGCTGTTTTGGGATGCGTGGCGGTTTGGTGTCGGCGTTTGCGAAGAACGAAGTGGGACTGTTGCTGGAGAATCTGATTCTCACCGGCGGCATCGACATGACGCACTGCAAATGGTTTGACTACGACGGTTGTGGTCGATCAGTACGAAACGGTCTCAACTTCACCGAACGCGGCCACGGCATTCGCGCGGCGTTGGGTACATCGGATCGCGGGCACACGGCGGCCTCACAATTGAAGGCCGGCGATATTGATTGGGAACACATCTTTGGCGAACTGGGCGTTCGTTGGTTCCACACCGGCGGCATCTACGCGGCGCTTTCTGATACGACGCCGGGCGTTATCGAAGAGGCACTTAAATGTGCGAAGAAGCACGGCACAATTACTTCATACGACTTGAACTACCGCCCGTCACTGTGGAAAGATTATGGCGGCAAAGAGAATTGCCAAAAGGTCAACCGCGCGTTGGCTCCATTTGTGGACGTGATGATCGGCAACGAAGAAGACTTCACGGCTTGCCTGGGACTGCACGTTGAAGGTCTTGGCGAAGAGATGAAAGAGTTGCCGATTGAGGGATACAAGAAAATGATCGCTCAAGCGATTAAGGATTTCCCCAACTTTCAAGCCATGGCCACGACATTGCGTACCGTGAAGACGGCGACGATCAATGACTGGGGCGCGTTGTGTTGGCAGGACGGAGAACTTCACCAAGCCATTCACCGTGAGAATCTCGAAATCTTTGATCGCGTTGGCGGCGGCGACAGTTTCGCATCAGGACTGATCTACGGTTTCCTAACAACCGGCGATGCCGAAAAAGCCGTCAACTACGGTGCGGCTCACGGAGCCCTCGCGATGACCACCGCGGGCGATACCACGATGGCGTCGTTGGAAGAAGTTGAATCTGTGATCGCCGGTGGTAGTGCGCGCGTTAAGCGCTAACGCATCATCAACTGTCGGTCGCTCGGCATGGAAGCTCATCAGAGCCCCGTTTAACGACAAGCCGGAAGGCGACCGTTGTGACCCGTTTAACGACAAGCCGGAAGGCGACTTTTTCTGCATCGGCCAAACGCAGTCGCCTGCCGGCTGGTCGTTAAACGGGTTGTTTTGCAGCGTTAAAATTTGCGGGCGCGAGTATTAAAGAGCAATGGAAAAAACTCATTCAGCTCTTTAAACTCCTGCCACGAATCTTCAAAGAACCCCACGATGTGGAAACCGGCCGCGATTTGCCCGCCCAATTGGTCGTTCAAACTATGGCTGAATTCCAAAAGATCGTTGGTGCGAATTTTGTTTTGGTAGTGCTCGTCTGAGACCGAATCAAGGTCCGAGTATGGCAGGCGATTGACGACCACCGGAGCATCGCCACGGTCCAGTGCTTCGTGATCGAACAAAAAGATATCGGGGTTGAGGAACCCCGCCAACAATTCCCCGCCGCTTCGCAGGACGCGATGACACTCGTTCCAAACCGGGATCACGTCGGGGACAAACGCGTTGGAGCAGACGTGCACGATAAGATCAAAGCTTTGGTCTTCGAGCGCTCCCAAGTCGCGCATATCGCCCTGGATGGTTTTCAGTTCCAGCTCTTCGCGATCAGCCACCAAACGATCCAGCGCGAGTTGCTGAGCCGATAAGTCGTAACTGGTAACATGCGCTCCGGCGGCAGCCAACAAGGGCGCCTGTTGCCCGCCGGCGGATGACAAGCACAACACAGCGCGTCCGGTCAGTTCCCCCAACCAATCTAATGGAACCGGTGTGTCGGGCGTCAAAATGATTCTTGGCCGCCCCGCTCGCGCGTCGGCGATTTCTTCAGCGGTCACCGGCGTTGACCAACGGCAGTTCTCTTTTGCTTGCCGGTCCCAAGCCGACTGATTGTGCCTGGCGACGTCATCGAGCGCAGGATTCGTTGAAGAGTCCATGATCATTTCTCCTGTAAATCGTTCATCAAAGTAACTCGTGTTGACATTATGCTCCAATCTTCAAAAGATTGCTTGTCGTCGTATCACCGATTCTAGCGGGTCGGAGGCGACCCAGTTCACTCTTTGGAAAATTCCATGATTCGTTTTTTGCCGCGTCCCGTTGTAATCTTGGTTGCAATCCTAACGCTGTATAGCTTCTCGGTTCAGCCTCCGTCGAGCACCTACGTGGCCGCGGTACAGGTCAACCAAGCCAGCGATTCCGATGAGCTTAACTTTTCGGAGTACTTAACCAATCCGCTCAGCTCCAGAGACATGGCCGTGGCCCAAGGGTTAGGCGGTTCGGTCTCGATCGCCGAATGGTTGGGGCCGCTGGCTCCGATCGCAATTTCGCCCTTTTTCGGCATCGCGCTGCTGGCCGGGATTTCGCAGTTCGGTTCCGAATCGCTGCCGTTCAACCAATTTATCAGCAACAACCCGATCCTCAGCAACCCCGCCACATTTTGGATCTTCTTAGTACTGACGATCCTGACCTCGTTGCCTCGATTTACAAAGGTCAGCAAACCGGCGGCTCAAGCAATCGACCAACTGGAAACCTACTCCGCGATTATCACCATTGTCTTGTTGCGTGTGCTGGCCTCATCAGGCGAAGGTGTGGGCGCCGAAGAAATGGGGCCGGTTGTGATGCAGGCGGGAATATTTGCGTTTTCGGCTGACGTGCTGATGAGCATCGCCGCGATCATCAACATTATCGTCATCAACACGATCAAATTTTTCTTCGAAGTGTCGGTGTGGCTGATTCCGTTTCCGATGGTGGACGCCGCGCTGGAAGTCGCCAACAAATCGGCCTGTGCCGCGCTGATGGGCGTTTACGCTTACAACCCGACACTGGCGACGATTCTCAATCTACTGATTTTTGTGGCATGCCTGATCGCATTTAATTGGGTCAAGCGCCGCACCACCTACCTGCGTACGTTGTTGTTCGATCCGATCTGGACGATGATCAGCCCTTCTTACGGGGTGCCCAAAGGGAGCTTGACCGTTTTCCCCAAACAAGAAATCGGTCCCTTCAAACCGAAGGCAAGGCTGGTCATGCAGCAAGCCGATGAAGGCTGGACGCTGACGCAGCATCGGTGGTTTCGTACGCCACGAACGATCGAGTTATCCCGTGACGCGGGGCCCATGACGATCACCAAAGGCCTGATCGCAAACCGGATCCAAACTGGTGACGGCGGCGAATTACTGTTTTCGCGGCGTCATTCCAGTCATTTGCCGGAATTGGCGGAGAAATTGAATCTGGAAGTTTCGGTGGCTTCGCCAGAACCCGCGTTTGTTTAATCGCTGCCATTGTGAATCTCTGATTTCGAAATTCAAAATTTGAATTTAGAAATCGGGACGAAGGACCGACTTGACAACCGCGCCGAGCCCTATTACTCTCTAACGCAGAGTCAATTCACTCTTCATTGCAGAGTCATCCATGAACATTCATCAAGCGCTGTCAGGCATTGCTCAGATTCGGCAGCAAATCGACAGGGCTGAATCCTATCGCGGCTTTCGATCCGCGACGACCGTTTTCTCGGGCGTGTGTGCCATTGTGAGCGGGACCTTGTTAATCCAAACCGGATTTTGCGAATTGGTATTCCCTCAGGCCGACGAAACAGCCCTTTTCTTGGCGGCTTGGATTGCGATCGCCTGCGTTTCTTTATTGGCGGCTTGTGCCGAGATGTTCGTCCGAGCGCGGCGCGATGAAAGTGGACTGGTTTGGCGGATGCACAGAAACGTTGCCTTCCAAATCGTTCCCGCGTTTGCAGTGGGAGTGACGATGACGTGGTTGCTGGTTTCGCATAACCTGATGCATGTGCTGCCGGGCATCTGGGCGATGGTCTATGGATTGGCATTGATCGCCTCGATTGAACATCTGCCGACCTCGTCGCGCTGGGTCGCGGCTTACTTCATCGCGGGCGGGATCGTGGCTATCGCGGTGCCGCCTGGATCCATCGTGGGGCTTCATCTTCAAATGATGGTCTTATTCGGCGTCGGTCAGTCGGCGCTTGGTGGCGTTTTACACTGGAACATGGAGCGCGCCGATCGTGCCTAAAAAATCAGCCACCGCCCAAACGTGGCAACATTCGACACGCATCGCCATGGAAGATGTTGACCGCATTTTCCACGAAAAGGCGCGTCTGGGCATTCTGACCACCATCGTGGGTGAACCGGCAGGTATCAATTTTAATGACCTAAAACAGCTTTGTGGACTAACCGATGGAAACTTGAACCGGCACCTCAAGGTACTGTTAGACGCAGGCGTCCTCACGGTGAAGAAAACCGGACGCGGCAGAAATACAAACAGCGTCTACCGCTTGACCAAGAAAGGCAACGACGGTTTCCGGATGTACTTGGCCGCGCTGGAAACCATTTTAAAGAACGCACAAAGCAAAACGGCCAAGGCCAAAAACTCCGGCGCGAAAAGGTCGGTAAGCAATAAAGCAGGCAAGCGCCCAGGCACACTGGGCGCAAGTGGATAGGTTTCGAATTCAGGTAGATCTAAAAAATTTTCCCTCACCACTCTGCATTGCAGAGTAAAAAACCGAAAGGCAACCATGGAAAGCACACATCTCAAGGGGTTCTCATTTCGCGATAGTTTGTTTCAGTTAGATAGAATCCTGCGCGGTGACGCCACGCGGCAGGAATTTCTGAAACGCGCGGAGATAGAAATTCCAGTCGTCGGCGTTTCGGTCACCATTATCGGTTTAGCCGTCATCTATGGAGCTTGCATGGGCGTTTTCGCGATGGTCCGCGGCGCCGAAGAGGCTCAGTATGCTCAGGCGTGTTTGCAGACGTTCGCGTCGATGTGCAAGGTGCCGCTGCTGTTTGTGATGACGTTGATCGTGACGTTTCCTTCGCTGTACGTGTTCAATGCGATTGCGGGAACGCGGCTGCGGATGCTGCCGGTGTTGAAGTTGCTGATCGCGTCGTTGGCGGTGAATCTGGCGGTCCTTTCCTCGATGGGTCCGATTGTTGCTTTCTTCTCGGTCAGCACGCCCAACTACCAGTTCATCGTTTTACTGAACGTCGTGGTGTTCGCACTGGCGGGATGTTTGGGGCTGAGCTTCTTGCTCAAAACGATGGGGCGGTTGGATGATATCGACAACGCCCGGACTCAGTCCAAACGGATAAAACAGGAGCCATTAATAACTCCACCTGCGTCAGAATACTACGGGGATGCCCCGGCAACGCCCCCGGTGGCAAAAGCCAATCCCAAGTCCGCCTCGAAAAGCGGCCCTTTGGATGATCCACCGCTTAGAAAACTAGAGAACCATGTTTGGCGCGTCTTCTATTGTTGGCTGACGGTGTTTTGCCTGGTGGGTTGTCAGATGGGCTGGGTGCTGCGACCGTTTATCGGGTCGCCCGAAACGCCTTTCCAGTGGTTTCGTGCCCGTCATTCCAATTTCTTTGAAGCGGTCAGTAGTCTTGTCTTTTCCTTTTTCACAGGGGCGTGATTTGGACGCAGCGCACCGCAGCGGTCACTGCGCGACGGTCAGCCGCTAGACCTAGCCGCGGGTCGCCTAACGATAAACAGAAACACCGGGGAAATGTACTTCGACCAACCAGCGGCTAGCGCCCTGCCGCTTACGATCCGCTATCACGCGACTTTGAGCCCAAACAAATAAAAGTGAGTATCAACAATGAAAATTTCTCCGCGACGAGGCTGGCAAATCATGGTGCGAGGGTTCCACACCGTCGACCATGTTTTGCAGCCCACGCGGAACCTCAACGGCGCGCTCCAATCGCCAGATCGCCCACGGGCTCAATCACAAAACCCGTTCGCGACTCACATCCGTTTACGCACCGTCGCCATTTTGGTGGTCGTGCTGGGACCGATCTACGGTGCGGTGATGGGCAGTTATGCGTGGCTGGACGGTCATCGCGAATTTCATCAGCAGATTCTTCAGATGATCTATTCAGCGCTGAAGGTACCGATGCTGCTTGGCATCACCGTCACGGTTTCCCTGCCAAGCATCTTTGTGATCAATTCATTGTTTGGACTGCGCGATGACTTTCGGGCCTCGTTGAGCGCGATCATTTCAGCTCAAGCGGGCCTGACGATCATTCTGGCATCGTTGTCACCGCTGACGGTATTGTTTTATGTTTCTAACACCGCTGAGCAAGCCTACTCGATGGCGATTCTGTTCAATGCCTTGATGTTCGGCGTGGCCTCGGTGACGGCTCAAGTTCTATTGGCGATCCACTTCCGCCCACTGATTCAAAAGAATGCTCGGCATCGTTGGATCATGCGAATTTGGATTTTCGTTTACGCCTTCGTTGGCATTCAAGCGGGATATGTGCTGCGTCCGTTCATTGGCGATCCCACTGCGCCTACCGATTTCTTTCGACGCGCATCGTTTCAAAACGCCTACGTCAAAGTGTGGGAACTCGTGCAACAAGTGGTGCTGGGCAACTGACTTCGCATCGTTACCCGCTCATTGAGAAGTCCGATGCCATTCTTAATTTTTCCTTAACTTTTCACCAACAATCGCCCTTAACATATTCTTCACGCGGTCCTGTTGAGTTATCTTTTCCTTGGCCAATTGGAGAATCGTATGAGCCATGGCTGCATTTAGCCCTCTGCTGGTAGGGCGTTTGGGTTGCGTGATAAGGAAACAGAAATGATGCATTTTGGTCGAATTCTCCTCTTAATTTTGACTGTGATCTGTGCGGTAGCTTCGCCTGACATCGCATTGGCTCAAGATACGGCTGACGCCGTCGCAACGATTGATTCCGGCGACACCGCGTGGATATTAATTTCCACTGGATTGGTGCTTTTCATGACCATTCCCGCTTTGGCGCTGTTCTATGGAGGTTTGGTCCATCAGAAAAACGTTCTTTCGATTCTGATGCAGTGCTTGATCATCACGTCGCTGATGTCTTTGATCTGGGTGACGTTTGGTTATAGCCTGGCGTTTGACACCGCCGGCATGGAGAAAGGCAGCACGGGGATCAATGCCTTCATCGGCGGCACCTCGCATCTGATGCTAAATGGAATCACACCCGATTCGGTCAGCGGAACGATCCCGACGATTCTATTCGTTGCATTTCAAATGACTTTTGCCGCGATCACGCCAGCCCTGATGATCGGCGCATTCTGCGAACGGATGAAGTTTTCGGCCATCATGATTTTCTGTTGTTTGTGGTTGATCGTTGTTTACCTTCCAATCTGTCACATGACATGGGGCGGTGAAGGCGGGTACTTTGCTGACTTGGGAGTGCTCGATTTTGCCGGCGGCATCGTCGTGCATGTGACCGCCGGTTTCGCCGCGCTGGTCGCCTGTATTATGGTTGGGCCGCGCAAGGGATATCCCAAGAACACGCCCCCACCACACAACCTAACGATGACCGTTACCGGAACGGCGATGCTGTGGGTGGGTTGGTTTGGTTTCAACGCCGGAAGTGCGTTGGGGGCCAATGGATCGGCCGCTATGACGCTGATGGTGACTCACCTTTCGGCCTGTACGGCGACGCTGGTTTGGATGGGAATCGAATGGCTCAAAGGCGGAAAGGTCGGTGTGCTGGGCGCTGCGACCGGCGCGATTGCGGGACTCGCCGCGATCACACCAGCATCTGGCTTCGTCGGCCCCGTGGGAGCGATCTTCATCGGTGCTTGTTCCGGCGTTATCTGTTTCATGTTCTCGACGACGATCAAATCGAGGTTTGGTTACGATGATTCACTGGACGTTTTTGGCGTTCACGGCGTCGGTGGTTTTCTAGGGACGGTTTTGGTGGGGATCTTCGGAGCTCAGCAGTTTGGTGGGTATGCTGAATTTTCCGATGTCGGGTCTCAAGTATTGGTTCAGTTAGGTGCCGCTGCTGGTACAGCCGTTTATGCGATGGTCGCCAGCGCAATTTTGCTGTTCTTGATCAAAGCAACCATTGGTTTGCGAGTATCTGACCAAGCCGAACAGGAAGGCATCGACTTGGCCGAACATTCCGAACGCGGCTACAACCTGTAGACGTATCCGACGTAGAGGAGCTTGTTAAAGCTCCTCTGCATCGCGTTTCAAAGTCTTTTCTGTTTTTGAGGGGAAAGGAAGTGCTAGGATTTTTAACAAAATCCTAGCACTATATTCAATCGACTCGCAATGCGTACAACAAAACGTTGAATCCGATTTTCTCGGCGTCGGCGCGAGTGTAACCGTCGCATTGGCTGACCGCGACGTTCTCTAGGGCACAGCTCAGATCATGCCCGGACAACGCCACCACCAAACGCCCGTCCATCTCCAGCCCCTCGAACTCCGGCGGAACCAACGATTCACGAAACCCGCCAGCAACCGTTGCGTCTTTGGTTCGTAGCGTCACGCGATCAATCCTGCGCCCTGAAAAACGATCGCTCCACATTTCGTGATTCGCGGGGATCTTCTTTAGCCGCTCTCCGGTGATCTCAAGGATTTCTCTTTGAAACGATTCGCGGAAGGCTCGGTTGCTGCAAATGGCGTCGGCAAAAATAAAGCCGCCAGCTTCCAAATGAGCCCGCAAGGCCTCGCGCTGGTCAGCGCTGAAGCTGAACGCAGTGCGACCGTGCATAAATAGAATCGGGAAGTCAGAAATCTCCTCAAGGTTGGGCTTCACCATCTTCTTCTCAAGGCTGATCTGCAATCCAACGGTGTCCAGTTGCTTGAGCATGTTTTTCCATGCGTTGGGCGCTTCGTCGCTGCCGCCGGAATGAATCAGTTTAGGGATGTTGAGCGCCCGATTGACCAACACGGTGGTTGCGTTGTCCTCTTCCAGTTTCGGCGTTTCGCCCTTCTCGCGCAGTTGACGGCCGGTTGCGTAAGCGATGACGTTGACTCCCAGTTCAGCGCAGTAATTCACGCGCTGCTGCAATTTCGGATTGGGTTTGTTTTGGATGAACTTTTTAAACCCGGGCCGTTTAAGATTCCAATAACACGAAAGATTCTTGGGACAATAAACGACACTGGTTCGGCAACAGGCCTGCAAACCCAATATCGGACGCTCGCTATTGGGCAAAATGGTATGATGAGCCGACCACAGCGGATGATCTGCGGGCAACGGCTCAAGAGAGCTTTCCGGAAACAGTTCCGCCATCAACTCCTTAAACGACCGGTCAAACGGGCGACCATCGCGACATCCTTCACCATCGCAGGCTTCGGCAAAGATGAATCCGCCAGTTTCGATGTACTTCTTCAAGTTCTCCTTCTGAAACTCGTTTAGGTTGATCGCTTTACTGCCGGAGATGTGCAGCACCGGTGATTCCAGCAAATTATCGACCGTCGCATCCTTGGAACGGACCGTCTGCCAGTTGAGTTTTACACTTCCGCTTTTTTTCAGTTTGCTCCACTGCTTCTCCAATTCGCGCGTCAAATAATGGACGCCTTTGGGATGCTGATTCCACTGATTATTTTGACCGTATTCATACTTCCCAATGGCGACCGGACGCTTTCCTTTGGCAAGGAACAGCAACGCCATCGACGTAGCGATGACTTCCTTATTCTCGCCAAGCCCGCTGCCCCGCCACGCACCGGTGACTTTATTCTGCTGGGACACGATCGTTTTCGCTCCAGCGCGATACCAATCGTGCGGGCCAAAGAACCTCTGTCCTGATAGACGCCCGGCTCTTTCGAGTGCATACAGGTAATAGTATTGGGCTCCTCCACGGCCCCGCGTTCCAAACCTGCGGCCCAATAATTCAATCGACTTCTCGACGCGCCCCATTCGGTCGGTCACATCACAACAAACCGCGCGGTCGCCTTTGACCAGATCGCGAAAGTTCGTCAGATTTTCGTCAATGATGATCCAGGAAGCAATTCCCGCGCACGTCATGCTTGGTGTCGCATTTCCGCCCACTGGTTTGTAATCGAAACCACCACCGGCAACAAAACTCGCTTCCCAATAACCTTGCGCCCGTTCCCAAACGCGCTGATCGATCTCAATGCCCATCTTGGAGGCCTCGTGCAGACCAAGGATCGCGAATTGCGAGTTCGAAGCATCGCCGACTCCGCGCCCTCCCATGCCGTAACTCCAGCCGCCGCTGCGTGACTGGGTTTCGACCAACCAATCAACCGCGCGCTGCACATCCCGCCGATAACGTTTTCCATCGGGATCGGCCGTCGCCATAGCCATGATTTTCAAACCGGCACTGTACGTCGTTAGTACCTCTTCATGCATCTCCGCGTCGATGTAGTCAAGCGAACCCTGCATCAGCCGCGAGTTGGGATCTTCACCGGCGTTGAGGAGCGCTAAAGTCACCAACGCGGTGACGTCGCCGATCCGAGCGTGCTTGGGCCAACTGCCGTCTCGGCTGCGTTGGTCTTTGAGAAAACGAACGCCTTGAGCGACCGCCTGACGAACGGCCTCCGCCGAAACATCTTTTAGAGCTGAGTTACGACGGTTGCGCTGAGCACTACAGAGTTGAGCCATCGTGGCGATCAGAATCAGCGCGGCCAATGCAACCGTAACCGCCTGCAATGGAATCCTTTTAATATGATCTTGAGGCTGGTTAAGCATGTTCTGGTCCGGCTTGATTGACAAAGGGGTCGTGACGAAACATCTCGAAGTGTTAGATGGAAGCGTCGGGCGCGCTTACGACTCGGAGCCCCGGCGAGTCAAGCGACATTGAGCGAGCCCAAACGGCTGGGAAATAAACTCGTGCGGCGTCGCGACTCGCGTTGCTGCGCTGCAACCATGATCCTACAATAACAGTATCGCCTCAGGGTACAAAGCGCGAAATAGAGCTGGGGGTAGTGGACGAGGCCACGAGTCCTGCATCTCCATTGAACTCAGGCCAGTGACAAAGTGCGTTTGCCCCGCAACGACTCGTTGCCTCTCGCCCACTACGCCCCACGAAAACAACCAATCAACGATCCACGAGGAACGCGTGTCCGGAAAATCACGAAGTTTAGGCGACGTCCTGCAAGAGTTCAGCCAGCACCGCAAAGTGATGGAGCAAGAGCTCCACAAAGTCATCGTTGGCCAAGAAGAAGTCATTGACCAAGTCTTCGCCGCGATCTTTACACGTGGACATTGTCTGCTGGAGGGTGTGCCCGGGCTGGCCAAAACGCTGATGGTCAGCACCATCGCCAAAATTCTGGATGTAAATTTCAAGCGTATTCAATTCACGCCCGATCTGATGCCCTCGGACATCACAGGGACTAACGTGCTTGATGAAGATGAAAACGGTCGCCGTAAGTTCCGTTTTGTGGAAGGGCCGATCTTCACCAACATTCTGCTGGCCGATGAGATCAACCGAACGCCGCCCAAAACGCAAGCGGCGCTCTTGCAGGCGATGCAAGAACGCGAAGTCACCATCGGCACCGAAACCTATAATTTAGATCCGCCGTTCTTCACGATCGCGACGCAAAACCCGATCGAGCAGGAAGGAACTTACCCCCTGCCGGAGGCTCAGTTGGACCGGTTCATGTTCAACATCAAGGTCGGATATCCTACCGCCGCCGAAGAAGAGAAGATCTTGATCGCTTCCAGCCGCGACGAAAAACAAGAGGTCCGCAAGATCTTATCCGCCAAAGCGATCATTAACTTGCAAAAGTTGGTCCATTCGGTCGCCGTCAGTGACTACATCATTAAATATGTGGCTCGTCTGGTGCGTTCGACGCGGCCCAAGGACGATGAGGCGCCGGCGTTTGTCAAAGAACTGGTTGACTGGGGCGCCGGCCCACGCGCCGGTCAATTTTTGATCTCCGGCGGCAAAGCGATCGCGGCGATGGACGGGCGATTCTCCGTTGGCATCGACGACGTGAAGAAAGTCGCGATGGCGGTGTTGCGACACCGCGTCAGCACAAACTTTCAAGCGCAAGCCGAAGGAATGACGACCGAAGACGTGATCCAAAGATTGATTGACGAACTCCCAACGCCGGCGGTGCCCAAATACGAAAAATAAACCGACCACCGTCTGGCGACGGTAGCTACGCTCGCCAGAGCGTGGACGTGCCAACTGCATCCAACGCCCCCTAAACAAATGTCAGTCCAAAAGTACCTCAAACCTGAAGTCATCAACCAGATCAAACGGCTCGATCTGCGGGCTCAGTTTGTCGTCAAAGGTTTCTTGCACGGACTTCACGCCAGCCCGTTCCACGGTTTCAGCGTTGAATTCAGCGAACACCGCAAATACAACCACGGTGACGACCTCAAAGACATCGATTGGCAGGTCTACGCGAAAACGGACAAGTACTACGTCAAGAAATTCGAATCCGAGACCAACATCACGGGTTACCTGGTGATGGATCTCAGCCACTCGATGGGCTATACCTACCGCCAGACGCTGACCAAATTCGATTACGCAATTTGTCTGGCCGCGTCGCTGGCGTACCTGATGGTGAACCAGCAGGATCCGGTTGGCTTGATCACCTTCAACGACAAAATCCGCCAATCTCTGCCGCCGCGCAGCAAACGGACGCAGTTGGGAAATCTGATTTCGCTGCTGTCGAATCTGCAACCCGATGGCGTCACCGATTTCCGCAACAGCATCTATCAACTGGCCGCAATGCTTAAGAACCGCAGCCTGGTAATGGTGTTTTCTGATTTCCTGATGGACGAAAAGGAAACGATGGACAGTGTCTTTCGATTGAGGCACAGCGGACACGATGTCATCATGTTTCATATTCTTGACGAAGCGGAAGTCAGTTTCCCGTTTAACGGCGTCTGTAAAATGAAGGACCCCGAGACCGGCGAAGAACTCAAAGTCGACGCCGATGGGTTTCGCAGCGACTACGTTGAGCAAATCGAAGAATTCCGCGCATCGCTAAACCGGCAGTGTCAAAAGAATGGTATCGACTACGTCGCGATCGACACCAGCATGCAATTCGACAAAGCATTGTTGGAGTACCTGATCAGTCGCCGAGCGCGGGGGTAGTCATGACGCTGGCACATTTGAGCATACTTGCACTTGGCGGCCTGCTGATGGCGGTGCCTGTGCTGCTGCACTTTCTCATGCAGCCTAAACCGGTCGTGATGACCTTTCCGGCGCTACGTTTTTTGCAACAACGCAGCGCGACCAACAAGTCACGGATGAGACTTCGGCATCTGTTGCTGCTGCTGTTGAGGTGCCTATTGATTGGTGTCGTGGCGCTGGCGCTGGCTGGACTTTCGGTGGCTTCAGCCGATTTTGGCAACTGGTTAACGTTGGGCGGCATCGGGTTGGCCGCAGCAGTCGTGGGACTGATCGCGGCGATGGCGTGGTTTCGCGAAAACAGAAACATGGTTGTGGTCGGGGTGCTTGGTCTGATCCTTTTATTACTGACAGGATTCTTGGCTTGGACCGCGTTTCAAATTTTTGGCAAAGAGACCAGCGGGAAATTCATCGGCCGCAGCGACGCGCCGGTCGCCGCAATTATTTTGATCGACAACAGCCCAACGATGGAGTATCGCTTTGAAAATGAGACACGCTTTGACAAAGCCAAAGACATCGCGGCGTGGCTGATCACACAACTTTCGATCGAGAGCCAGGTCTGCGTCACGGCGACCGATAACGACACGCCTTTTTTTTCCGTCGACACCGCCGCGGCCGGCAAACGACTGTCGAAACTGGACATCGTCTATCAGTCAGCAACCATCCCGCAAACGCTCGCCCGGGCGTTGCCTTTGATTGAGAAATCTGAATTGGAACGAAAAGAAGTTTACATTTTCACCGACCTGACGCAGAAAAGTTGGGCCGCGGAGCGGACCGATGCGGCGCTCAAACGGTTGGCTGAAGGCGAGGATGTCAGCGTTTTCCTCATCGACGTCGGCGTCAAAGATCCGAGCAACCTTGCGTTGCAGCCGATCGAATTGAGCGCTGCTGCGATTGCTCCGCGCGGCGAGATCACCGTCACCAGCGGCGTTGACAGCAGCGCGAGCCAATCCGCGCCTTCGGTCACCTTTCAAATTCAAGCCAACGATCCCGCGCGGCCGGTCGTGCGTGACGGCAAGATCTTGTACACCGAAAAAATGTTGACTCAGTCGACGACCACGCCCGCGATGTCACCCACCGGGGAAAATACTGCGACGACGCCGCTGCGATTTTCATTTTCAGACAATCTTGCCGAAGGCGTTTACCATGGAAGCATCGCACTAAATAACGCGGACGGGCTGCCGGGAGACGATCGAAGGTATTTTTCCTTTGAAGTCAAACCAGCATCGCCGGTGTTGATTGTCACCGGCGCCGATGCATTGCCTGACGCACTGGCGGCATGCATCGCACCGTATGATTCGCAAGAAAATGGCAAATCAAATGGCAAATCGCGCTTCGAAATCATGACCATCGACCAAGAGGATCTTCAATCGCCGGACCAATTGGATGGTTTTGACATCGTTTATTTGCTTGATCCTGGACCGCTGAGTCTGTCGCTGTTGGATGGGCTGCATGCGTTTGTGCAGCAAGGCAACGCGCTGGCGATTTTCTTGGGACACAATGCGCTGAATAAAGGTGCCGCTGACAACAGCTTCCTTCAGCCTCGCGCAGCTGAATTGCTGTGCGGGAAATTGACTTTCCCTTTTCGTGCACCCTCGGGCGATGTCGCGCTCAGCCCCAGTCAATTAACGCATCCGATCTTCAAAGTGTTCCGCCAATTCGAATCGGCGGTGCCTTGGAATGCGAACCCGGTCTACTACCACTGGGGAATCGAACGCGATGCCACGTGGGAGCAGTATCCGACGGAGGTGCCGCTGCGATTTACCAACCGCGAACCGGCGATGTTGGAACGTACGATTGGCGCTGGTATCGTCATGGTGATGACGACGCCGATCTCCGAGCCCGCCTATTCGACGCAGCGCGAAGTTTGGAACGATCTGTTCGTGGGAGATAACTGGCCCATTTATCAACTGACCGTCGACATGGCGAAGTATTTGCTGCAGGGTGATCGCGATTCAATTAACGTCCAAGTTGGCGAGATCGTTTCGTTGGACAATGATTTGGCGTACTATCCCGAAAGTTATCGTGCCTTCCCTCCGGTGGCTGAGAAAACGCCGACGAACATTTCGGCAAATGAAGGGCGCGTTAGTTACAAGTTTGTTGACGCGCCGGGAAATTATTACCTGCAAGGCGACTACGATGGGCAGACAGTCAATCGCGGATTCAGTGCCAACCTGCGGCCGCGCGAGACCGATCTGACAAGGGCATCCAAAGACAGCGTCGATCTCGTGCTGGGCACCGACCGGTATCAGATCGCAACCGACCAAAGCGAGATCGAAATGAAGCAGGGAACGGCGCGTAAGGGGCAAGAGTTCTTTCCGCTGCTGATGTTACTGGCGTTGGTGGTGATGGGCGTTGAGCATTTATTATCGAACCGTTTTTATAAGGGGTAGGGGGATGGTTCTTCGATGGGGGCTCGTCAACCGCACGTCGCGTGCCGCGAGTGCTCTGAGTCGCAGGGCGCTTACAATAAAATTGGTTGTATCCGTTCACGGCCTTGACTCGCACAACTCATTGTCGCTCAGCTTTCCAAGCTGATAGCGGGTAGCACGTTTGGTTTAATTTCGGGCAATGCGGTAAGAATTGGAACGCTTTTCACATCGGCACGCTTACGATTCGGAGAATCGAGCGACAATGACCGCGAACGGTTACGATTTGTTTTTACTAGAGGTTGTCCCACAGCCGCGAATGATTGGAAAGGAAAACCGGTTCTTCTGAACTAAAATTTAATGGATTCGATTTCACTACTGCCGATCCTCAGCCCTTTTTTGCTGACGCTGATCTTTATCGGATTGGCGCTTTTGCTGTTGCTGGGGCCCAATTTCAAGACGCTCAGCCGCCGCAAACTGGCGACGCTGATCGGCCTACGGGCGCTAGCGATTGCGTTGGCGCTATTGGCTTGCTTGAGACCGGGGTGCGTCAAAACAACCGAGCAAAACCAAGCGGCGGTGTTGATGTTTCTGCTGGATTCAACGCGCAGCATGCAGCTGCCTCACGTCAGCGACGACTCCTCGCGCTGGGCGGCGCTGAAAACGATGATCGAATCCAATGCCGACAAGTTTCGGGCGCTCAACGAGAACAAAATTGACGTCCGGTTCTTTGGCTTTGATACCAAAGCTTATCCAATCGACGTTACCGACGGCAACGTTGCCCTGCCAGATTCCCCCGAAGGCAGCGAAACGGACTTAGGGTCGCCTGTCTTTGAGACGGGCATTGAATCGCGCGGCGAACGCCTGATCGGCATCTTTCTCGGCAGCGACGGCATGCAAACGGCAACCTCGCCTGAGGTTGAGTTGGCGGCAGCCATCGACACGATCAAGGACCTTGAGGTTCCGCTGTACAGCGTTCTGTTCGGATTGCCTGGCGACAGTGGGCAGCTGGCCGACGTCGCGATTAAGAACTTTGCCGAACAACACGTCGTCAACGTTAAAAACAACCTTAACGCCACGGCGACGCTGGTCGCGCGGGGCTATGCCAACCAAGACATCAAAGTGCAAATGTACTTGATCGACCGAGAAGGCAACGAACAACCTGCCGGCGATCCTGTTTTCGTCCGACCGACGCAGGCGCTTGAGGAAATGAACATTGAGATGACGTACAAACCGGTGGAACCCGGCGAGTTTCGGATCAAGATCCGCGCCCATCCGATGCCGGGAGAGAAGGCGCTGAGGAACAATGAACTGGATGCCTTCCTGACCGTCAACGACAAAGGAATGAGAATCTTATACCTCAACGGCAGCCTGGGGTACGAACAAAGGTCATTGCGCCCGTCGTTGGCCACGGCGGACTTCATCGAAGTCGATTTCCAACTGGTCGCGCCCGGGCAAAGCGCCACCGGCGCGGCCTTAACGCAACTGGAAGGACTGTTCCAAGATCCAACTTATGACATCTTCATCATCGACGACGTCGATGCCCGCACGCTCAGCGCTAACGACGGCCAATCGCCTCCGCTGGATGCGCTGGCCAAAGCGGTCAACGATGGCAAAGGGCTGATCATGCTGGGCGGCACTCATAGTTTTGGAGCCGGCGCGTACGCTGAAACGGCGCTAGCGGATATCCTGCCGATCGAAATGGCGGCCAACGAAGTCCAGCCTTTTGGGGAAGACATACGACGAGAGCTCCACGTCACTCGGAACGTAAAACTCAAACCGACGCGCAATCATTACCTGACCAAACTGGGCGAATCGGGTACCGAAGCTTGGGCCGACCTACCACCATTGGCCGGTGCGAATCGTTTTAAGTCAGTCAAGAACAACGCGCTTGTTCTCTTGGAAACTGATGACAACACCCGCAACCCAATCCTGGTCTCCACCAGCGTAGGCGTCGGTGGACGTGTGCTGGCCTTTGCTGGCGATTCGACGCGCCGCTGGACTTTCTACCGAGTGGATAATGATCCTAAGCAACGCACGTTTAAACAGGAATACGATCAGTTTTGGCGGCAAATTATTTTGTGGTTGGCGTACTGGGATTCCAAGAATGACGAAACCGTTTCGATCGACCTGCCCCAGCGCCGGTTTTCGCCTCGGCCGAGGATCAAATTTGGCGTTAGTGCAAAAACCGTTTCGGGCGAGGTGCAAACCGACGTTCAATTTGAGGCTCGGCTGACGCAGCCCTCGGGTGAACAAGTCATGATTCCGGTCCAGCGCAGTGGGACGGAGTTCTTTGCTGAGGTGGACCCCGACACCGTATCCGATGCGGGGCTGTATCGGATCGAAGTGCGTGGCCAGCGCGATGCTGCGCTGATCGGGCAATCGGTGCGCGACTTCGTCGTGATGGATCGTGACAAAGAGAAGTCCAACCCTGTCGCCGATCCGGATCGTTTGACGCGTCTGGCCAACGAAACCAAGCCATATGGTGGCCGCGCGATGCAGCCGGAGGATGTGGGGCCGTTGTTGGATCAGTTCATTGCTGATCCACCGGTGCAGAAAATCATGATCCCCACGACGTGGCGGATGGGTGAGTCGGCCTTGGATGCCGGGGCGTTCTTGGTGGTGTTTGTGCTGGTGCTGACGGTGGAGTGGTTTCTGCGAAAGAAGTGGCAGTTGGTTTAGAAAATTTGGAGTGCGGAAGACTCCTATCGCTTTGGAATATTTCTTTTGGTTAAGTTTTGCGGTCGGATAGTCCTACGATAAAAATATTCCAAAGCGGAAGAGGGCTTCCGCACTCCATAATTTTGAGTGCGGTACTCCCGTACCGCTTTGGAATATTCGTTATAATAGGCGCAGAGTTTTTATTCCATGAATGAAGATGGAGAGTCCAATGTCCAATCATGAGAACGACTCGTGGCAGGCCATTCTGAAGAAGATCGCTACGCTCGACTCAAACCAGCTAAGTAAGTTAGACGCGTTTCTGAACCAGCTGAAAATCTCTGGAGACTTTGCCGTCACCTCCAACTATGGAGAAACAGACTGGCCACGGGCTCCCGTTCATCGCCTTGAGGGGAAAGGCACGTTCATCGTTACCGCCGCCACGCTGCACAAGCAGCATCACTTTCGTACGGCTGAGTCGTTGAACAATCTTCAGCAGGAACTATTCGCCAAAGCTGAGCAGTACGGATGGCAGCTTGAGGCATGGGCGCTTTTTTCCAATCACTATCATTTTGTAGGGCATGCGTGCGAGGACGCTCAATCGCTGAGCCCGATGCTTTCGCATTTGCACAGCAACGTGGCGGCATGGTTGAACCGACGCGAAGGAAAACCCGATCGACAGATTTGGCACAACTTCTGGGAAACGGAATTGACGTTTGAGAAATCTTACTTGGCGAGGTTGAACTATGTTCACCACAACGCGGTGAAGCATGGATTGGTTGCCCAGCCCAATGAGTATCGTTGGTGTTCGGCGGGTTGGTTTGAGCGGACGGCGAGTAAATCTCAGGTGAAAACCATTTACGGCTTTAAGACGGATCGGCTGAATGTACTGGATGCTTTTGAGGTTTTGATGCCGGAGTTGGAGGGGGTGAAGGGGTAGAGGGGAAATATTCCAAAGCGGCAGAGGACTTCCGCACTCCATAATTTGGAGTAGAAATATTCTAAAGCGGCAGAGGGCTGCCGCACTCCA
>CAKZVF010000021.1 GCA_937921995.1 uncultured Pirellulaceae bacterium | reverse complement strand
CGGCCCCTGCCCAACCGCTGTCTAGCTCCCTTGATGTCTGGAAATAATAAGGACGAAAAAACGCAGCCCCAGAAAAATTTTATCAAGCAAACACAAGCGGATTGATCCCAAAGCTCGTTTAATTTTCTGCGCAGTCGCTTGACTGAGCGTTTGAGTTCTGTACAACTGATTACACTTTGGTTGAACTCCTCAACCATTGTTCCTTTCCAGCCTCAATCCTCTCAGAAAGACGCCGCCATACTTTCGCGCTTCAACAATGTGATGCGTCGCCGCACCTCTGTCTCATCTGCCCCCTCAAACACAAGGCAACGCAAGCGACCTACCCCCCCCCAGTCTGACATTTCAAAAGCTTGAAGACCGTAAGATGTTGGCCTCTGTCAACTTCAACTCGGGCACCGGAGCGTTGGTTGTCGTGGGAAACGCGATCGCCGATACGATTTCACTGACCAATAGTGCGGACCATCAAAGCTTTACGGTCGACATCAACAATAATGCCAGTCTTCAGCAAACGTTTAACTACAGCGACGTGACCAGCGTAAGAGTGGTTGCCGGTGACGGGGATGATTTTGTCTTCAATGATTTGCTGATCGACACGGAAATCTTTGGGCAGAATGGCAATGATCGTTTGGAAGGTGGCTTCGCCAACGATCTCGTCATGGGCGGAAACGGAATCGATATTTTGGTTGGGCGCCATGGAGACGATGCCCTCAATGGGCAAGACGGGGATGACTGGCTGTTCGGCGGTCCCGGTGTCGATGCCCTTAGTGGTATTACCGGCAACGATAACTTGTACGGAGGCGCAGGCGACGACACACTCAACGGTCATGGAGGCAATGACTCACTCTGGGGAGATGCTGGCGATGATTCCCTGCTTGGGGGCGCAGGCGACGATCTCTTACGGGGCCAGGACGGCAATGACACGATCAGAGGAGAAGCGGGAGACGATTGGTTGGTCGGCGGCAACGGCGATGACACGCTGCACGGCGATGCTGGAAGCGATGAACTTTTGGGACAAGATGGCAACGACATTCTGAACGGTGGTGCCGACAACGATTTCATCTGGGGAGCTGCCGGCGATGATACGATTAGGGGCAATTCTGGTAGCGATCGTTTAAATGGCGGCTCCGGCAATGACCTAATATTTGGAAATGAAGGCCGCGACATTATTCGGGGAGACGGTGGCGATGATACGCTGCGCGGTGGAGACGGCGATGACGATTTGTTCGGCCTCGGTGGGACGGACACCATTTTCGGAGATGCCGGTGCTGACTTGCTGGATGCAGGTGGCGATGTAGCTGCGGACGTTCTAACCGGTGGCAGCGGGATTGATCGTTTTGTTGTACTTGGCACGATCGGTTCAAGTAGTGTCGATGTCATTGCTGATCTAGAATCTTTCGAAACGATCAACGGTGTTACTAGCGGAGGCAATCCATCAGCAACAGGGGCAATTGGAGATCTTGTCTTTGAAGACTCCGATGGTGACGGAATCTTCGATGCTGGAGAGGTAGGGATTGAGGGTGTCGTTGTCTCGCTTCTGTCAGGAGGATCGGCAATTGCGACTCAAACCACAGATAGCAATGGTCTCTATATGTTCGATAGCCTATCTGCAGGCGATTACACGGTTGAATTACCGCCGAGTTTGGAGTTGGACTATGACATTACTACGCCTTCTTCCGTCAACGTAACCTTGGCTGATGGCCAAATTAATAACGCGGTAGATTTTGGGGCACAACCGCTACCACCAGGCACAGCCTCGATCGGCGACTTGGTGTTTGAAGATGCAAATCGAAATGGCTTGTTTGATTCAGGGGAACAAGGCGTTGCTGATGTTAATGTCGAGCTTTATCGAGATGGGGAATTGACTGAAACTGCAACGACTGATCAAAACGGTGCTTATTCATTCGCGATGCTGCGCAGCGGAACATACCAAGTCGTTCTTTCAGATGATTTGCCGGATATCCGTTTTTCAACAAGCGTCACAGAAATTGAAGTTGTCGTTTCCGATGGTCAAGTTATTGAAGATGTTGATTTCGGGGTCTCGGATGGGATGAGTGAAGATGAGTTCTTTGACTTCACTCGATCTATAGATCTAGAACAGTTTCCGATACCACCAAATCCGCAACCGGTGGCTTCTTTTCCGGTTGCGAGTGGCACCCCTGCCAAATTTCAAGCCTCTTTTACTGCCAAGTCATTGACCAAAGCTGACTTGCTCGCAGCGCCAGGGGCAACAGGTAAGCCGGGGGATCTTTCCAAGCCTAATTTTACTCCTAACCCCGCCGCTACAAATTGTCACGCGGATGCTTGGCATAATGGCCAACAAGATATGAATCAAGATCCTAATTTTCCCTCTCCAGTAGGAAGCCCAAAATGGGACAATAGCCCAATTGACGACATGGCAGACGCCACTTTGTTGGGCGCAAATGACGCAGCGCAAGTTGGAGATATCGTAGTTTACACGATAGATCGAAATGGAGACGGTGTAATTGATAACGCCCACGAAACTCCTCACTCTGCTACAGTAACGGCAGTAAGCAGCACTGGGCAAGTACTGGAAGTTCGCAGCAAGTTTGGAGGTGCGGGCGTAGTCACTCACAATCCACTTGATCCGACAGTTACCCTGCCCCGAGCTGCTAATGGACTAGACTATGGTACTCCCACGTTTATTTTTAGAAAATAATTTCGCATTTCGTAAGTAAGCTGTCGATGTGCCGAGCTCATGAAGACAAAACCTTGGTTGATGGTGTCAGTTTTCGCGGCGAAAATTCACCTGTCTTCTGGTTTCAGCCAGCAAGCCGTTACGCGTCTTGTTTCAGTAGAAAAAAATATTGTATTTTTATATTGGGAGTGATCTGTGCTCAAGTTAAGTGACTTGCTGTCTCTTGCTGCAGTCGGATGTGCAGCATTTTTGGCTTGCATGTTTCAAGAGCAGCAAGATTTATCACCGGGGGTGGGTTTGATGGTTGATACCCCGGTCGCCACAGTGCCTCGTGCTGTAAACTCTAAACCGGCTTCCGAGAAAGTCTATGAGACTCCGCCCATTGACTTTATCACGGTGACTTGCCGATCCAGATCAACAGCTTTGTCCTTGCCATTGGCGCCGAAAGGTTGGATCGGGGTGAGTGATGCGACGAGAGCTTTTTCATTGGTGTACGATCCGACAACATGTTCTTCACCTTCTGAAGAATTTTCGTCTTTTTTTAAAACAGGTACATCCACTGTCGGATTCGAAGCGAGAAGGCTGATTGCTGGATATCGTGAAGGTTACCCAGGATCTCAAGATCCTAAGCTATTCGAAGATGTCGAAAATTTGAAAAGGTCATTTTTAAAGAAGCTTCAGCAAGATGGTTCTATGGGCAAAGGCTCGCGGCGATTGATTGCGGAGGATGTTGCGCGAAGACTGGCCAAAGCAAAGTTAGAACATGATAGTCGGCTTGTGATTTCAGTTGCTTCAGAGCTGGAACCTCGTTTAACCACACACACAGATGATGAGCTGATCGTGAGATGGGAGCGAGGAGAGCTCAGAATTGGTGATCTAACATTGTCGTCCGATGAATTGATCAATGGAATTCAAGAGCAAAACATCCACCATTTGATGCTGAAATTGCCCCCAGCTTCAAACGTGAGTTTTTCTTCTGTTCAAGCGCTTTTGAATTGTATCCGCCAAAACGCGAAACATGTTAAGATCGTGGAAGTCCGTCTTGATTAGTTTATTACGGGGTAAGAAATAAACTATCTAGTCAGATGTAGAAATCGAAAAATGTAGCAGGTCCAATAGTTTTTCGGTTGAAACTTTCGATGTTAAAAAAAATTTCAGGGTAATGGACATGCGGTGCACTGTCTGGGGAAGGCTCCGAGTATCGCCCCGAGCCTAGCGACGTTTGTATTTGCTGAACTCTCACTAGAAAATTAAAATTGGTGCTGTTACTTTTCGCTTAACAAAAACTGGAAGCGTGTGGTAAAAACATGTGAGGGTCAGTTTGCAGGTTAAAAGCGGCCACTAAGGTTGCGGGGTTCATTCGCGTCCTGACAGAGAGGACGTCGGGGGGCCTTCGCTGGGGCAGCCTTGTTTTTCGTTTTTCAGCAGGCGTGCTCTGAGAGTAAAATGTAGGATCAACATTAGATTTACATCATGAATTGATCGCGCACTTCAAGCGGGGCTTCTTGCTGTTTAAGCGTTGCCATGGAGCTTGCCTGCCTTGGCAAAGCTCCGCGGCCCCGGTGGAGCTCCGCGAGGAACTTTCAAAATGGAACAAGAAACCAGCCCGCTCAACTCTAAACAGTTGCTCAAACCAATCGTCGCTTCGCGTCTTAGCGTCCCTGCGTTTCTCTTTCCGGCTCGTTGGGGAAAGTCAAAGTCGAGCAAAGATGTCGCGGAGGGGAACAACCGAAAATTCTTTTCCAAGTTTTTTTTCAATGGTTTGGGAATAGATTTCGAATGAAGATGAAACGCAAATTCGCAAAGACGCGAGGACGCAGGGATTTTTGCGAGATCCAAAAATAAGAAACAAGCGGAAACACCTGATTCAAGCCAGATGAACCCGATGACGTCGACCCAAGCAAATTGCTCTTTGCGTCCTAGCGTCCCCGCGTCTTTGCGTTGATAACTAACGAACGACTTCGGTTCTTATAGAGTTTCACAGAGGGCACGAGCTTCTTCGTGC
>CAKZVF010000020.1 GCA_937921995.1 uncultured Pirellulaceae bacterium | reverse complement strand
GAATCATTGCTACGTTTGCGGCAATTAGTGTTTGCAAGATACGGACGGGCGCTGGCGATCAGCGACGTTGGTTGAACCTAGGGCATGGTTTGCTTATAACCTTATCCATAATCACCAACAAAATTCACAAAGATCGCCGTGTCTGAACCAAAAATCGAGATCCATCTTTTCACCGACGGCGGCTGCAGCGGCAATCCAGGCCCCGGCGGTTGGGCTTATCTGATGCGTCATTTGCCATCGGGCAAAGAATCCGAGCAATCCGGCGGGCTGCCGCATACGACCAATAACCAAATGGAGCTGTTGGCGGTGATCGAAGGGCTGGCCGCACTGAAGCGCCCCTGTGTCGTGGAACTGTTCACCGACAGTGTTTACGTCGGCAAAGGCATGACCGAGTGGATGCCGAAGTGGAAAGCCAACGGTTGGCAGCGCAAGGAAAAAGGCAAAAACGTCCCGGTGAAGAACCAAGAGTTTTGGATGCGACTGGACGAACAATTGTCTCGCCACAGAGTGAAATACACGCGCGTCGCCGGCCACAGCGGTCACGCCGAAAATGACCGCGTCGACGAACTAGCGGTCGCGGCGTATCAGAAATATCTGAAGTGAGTGGATCCAGCACCCGCAACAATTCCAGTAGCGTTTCGAACCAGCAATTGTTGCCACGACTTCGAGCTTCTTATGTCATTGTGCCTGATGCAAGATTACCTTGCCACGACTGCGAACCGAGCTTCAGCTCCCTTAATAAAGCTTAATGCAGTTTTGTCCTCAGTAGTATTCGCCTCGATTTCTCTGGCAATCTCTAGAGCACGTCCTGCTAAGCTGTTCATTCCGTTCGCGAAGCGACCATTTACATGTCCTTGCACTTTCAGTACCGCAAGTCGAGACAAGGTTGAAATTTCGTAATCAGTCAACATGAAAAACTCTTCATTTAATACCATTGCACGAATTGTTAGCTGGCTATCGAACCATTGTAATAATCGACGCACCGATGGTAGCAGCAATAGGATAATTCGTGAATTGTAGACTACAGGGGATGTTCAGGGTAAGGAGCTAAACTTCTTATCGCAAAATTTTACCTTTTATGTAACACCAAACATCGGTTTAAATTGGCTACTCTTCGCATCCGGAAAAACCAAAAAAAGCGGTAAGACTCTTTGGCTCTGGGGCTTTCACCGGCTTCAACCAACTATAATTTCTTCCCGCACTGCTCACTCATTTTTAACTAGCACTACTTATGCCAGCAACACTCAAAAACATTTTTAACTTAATTTCGAGTACCGAAAATGAAGAGGACTGGGTAGCGGTAATCGCATGGCCCCCAAATGCTTTTGGAGTATGCGCGTACATTCTTGAGACGATGGGGTTGTACGACAAAGTACTCGCAGATGATTGGAGGCATAAGCCACGTCTAAAAAAGTGGCGAAAAAAAGTTGCAAAGTTGGGTGACGAATGGGTAGCCCTACAAAACGAATCTAGCTTTCCTTCAAAAATCAAAGAGTGGTGGAAGACAATTTGGTCTTTTAGAGAAGATTCGATAAATGATCTGCATCTACCAAAACATAAGGAGGTTGTTTGGGCGCTTTTGAGTATTTGTGTCGTCGCAGATGAAGCGCTTTCGATACTGAATATGAGAAACGCAAGCAGCGAGATACTGAAACTGGTAAAGACGGTAAAGAAGAACAGAGGGTGTAAGTTCGAAGATGCGCGCGGTTTCGTTTTCGATTTTCGCGACATGTGCTACGAAAATCTAAACTCTTCTGAAGATGCGGATGGATCAACGCTTTGCCGTGGGCTCGACACAACAATACTGCGAGTCTTACCCAAAAAGAAATGTCCGTCTGTTGGAATCAGCCTCCGATCGATATCGCAAAACGTAGGCTTGTGGGTAAATTCTGAGGTTACACCAAGATGGGTCGAAAATGTCTCAGCGGGATTTTCAGCCGGGGCATTCAATGTTCTTTTGGTACCTTGGCCAGAATCGGTAGAGCCTTCCCAATTCAAAGAAGTTTCAAATCCAAATGCACAACTACCAGATGGTTTTGGAATGTTTGATTTTGAAA
This sequence comes from uncultured Pirellulaceae bacterium, assembly GCA_937921995.1. GTDB lineage: Bacteria > Planctomycetota > Planctomycetia > Pirellulales > Pirellulaceae > Mariniblastus. The sequence continues at coordinate 3,833 of CAKZVF010000020.1, read as the reverse complement.
TCAACACAGATATTGATGCGCTGATTAAGAGAATCAAAAACTTGCTAAAGAGTTGTTCCCGTCAAATTGGAAAGGTCCACCTCGTTGTGCTTCCTGAGCTCTCCTTGAACCCAACGTGTTTCAAACGGCTGTCTCAGTATTTAGCCAAGAAGCAGATTATTTTGATTGCTGGTCTTGGAGATGTGGATAAATCGGGAGTAATGGAAGGAGCAAACCAAGTTAAGACAAGCATCCCTTACACGCAATATGATGAGTCGTTTGAGGATCTTCCACCGCAGTTTATTCAATGCAAGCACCACCGCTGGCAAGTTGGTTCGGAACAGCTCGCACAATATGGGCTCGGTTCTATTTTGGATCCTCAAAAAACGTGGTGGGAAAATACTCGCATTGAAGCGAGACAGTTGGGGTTCGTGGAGCTATCACCAAGTTTTGTACTTTCCACAATCGTGTGCGAGGATCTTGCAAGACAAGATCCTGTTTCATCGTTACTCAGGACCGTTGGGCCAAACTTGATTATTGCCTTGCTAATGGACGGCCCACAAGTTAAGGGGCGATGGCCTGATCGGTACGCAACAGTGCTTGCTGACGATCCGGGAAGTTCTGTGTTAACCTTAACAAGTATCGGAATGGCGAATCTTTCAAAGCCACTTGGGCGAAAAGGCAAGCCTTCACGCAGTATTGGAATTTGGAAAGACTCTAGCTCGGCGTCGCTGGAAATTGAACTTGAGAAAGATGCATCTGGTGTGATTTTGTGCGTGTCATCCAAAGATGAAAACTTCTATTCGGCAGATGGAAGGAAATCTCGCAATCCGAGTAGGACTCCAATTTTGTCAGGGGTGCATCAAGTCAGAGTAAGCGACTACTAATTGAACAAGAAAGCCGGCGATTAAAAAAACAACGAATGCGTTTGACCAGTGAACTTTGTAAAATGAGAAGCAGAATTCCTGTCTTCGATTCCGTATTCGCTTTCATTTTGGTTCCACTTGGGAGTCACCTCGGTCAAATTCAAATCTAAGATATGAGTTTTGAAAACGCAGACCTTTCTTCAGAATTAATACCCGTTTTGCGATGGCTCTAGGTCACCGCCTCCATCATGGCTCCAATCATAGGCCCGTAAATCGCGCTGCCCAGTTCTAGATCGGCGATGGCGATTCTTTCTTGATTGGTGTGGGCGAGCGCGTCGTCGCCAGGTCCAATTCCAATCACGGGGATTCCTGCAGCGTGAATGTGACCGCCGTCGGTGGCGAAATTCCACACGTCAGGTGTCACAGGTTGGCCCGTCGCTTCGGCGATGATTGGCGTGACGGCTGCAACCAGCGCGTGATCGCTGGGCGTGGAAAAGGGAGGAAAGATAGACGCGAAATCTTGGCTGGGGCCGGGATAGGTCTTTCTCATTTGCCGCGTTACCGAGACTTCGCACTCGCCACAATCGGCTGCCAATTTTTTCAGTTCGGCAATCGCATGGTCGGGCGTTTCGGACGGCACATTGCGCCAGTCCAGAAACACGATCGCCTCGCTGGGGATGACATTGCTGCTGACTTGATCGGTCTCGTACAGCGTCGGAGCGATGGTGGCCGAGCCAAGGATCGTATCTTCGGCCAACGGTAACTGGTCCAACTTCTGTAGAAACTTGGCCGCCGCGAAGTGCGGATTGGTTCCAAGATGCGGCGCACTGGCGTGAGCCGAACGACCTTTGAACTTAACCTGCAATTCAATCCGTCCGCGATGCCCGATCCGCAGTTGGTTGTTGCTGGGTTCTCCCACGATTGCGCAATCGGCCGAAAAATCGCGCATCAAAAATTCACTACCCAGTCCACCAATTTCCTCCGAAACGGCGACGGTCATAAAAATGTCACCGGCCGGTTGCGCGCCCAGTTTTTTAAAGCATGCCGCACCGTAAATCATCGCCGCGACAGGGCCTTTCATATCCACCGATCCGCGGCCCCACAAATGGCCATCCACGATTTCGCCGCTGTAGGCGGGATGCGGCCAACCGTCACTGGGACCGGGATCGACAACGTCCATGTGGCCGTTGAGCATCACCGACGGTCCGCTGCCGCCGTTGATTTTGCCCACGATGTTGCCGACGGCGTCGGTCCAGACATCGTCGTAAGCCAGTAGTTTTAATTCAGCGCAGATGATTGCAGCAACATCACCCTCTTCGCCCGAAAGACTGGGTGTGGCGACGATGCGACGCGCGAAGTCGACTAGGTTGTCGCAATGTTGTCGGGTAAGGGCTTTCGCTTCAGAGAAATTTAGCATGGGAAGGCAAAACTGCGATTTTAAAAAGGACGAGAGAATCAGCCGTTCGGGCGATAGCACAATAGCACTTACTATAGCATTCCTTCAGCCTGCGTCTCCAAATTCGGCCTCGATCTGTTCGATCGTTGGAAGTGAAGAGAGAAGTTCATCAGGAAGATTATCAGTGATCTGATATTCGCTGACACCGATCGGCTTCGTCAAGTCACGGAGCGAGTACTCGACTTTGATATCGCTCTTCGATTTACATATCAAGATGCCAATGGTGGGTGCATCTGGATCGGCTCGGACTTGTGAGTCGACGGCGGAAACGTAGAAATTGAGTTTGCCTGCGTATTCTGGCTTGAACTTGTCGACCTTCAGTTCGATAACCACGTAGCAGTGCAGCTTCAGGTGATAGAACAGTAGGTCGATACTGTATTCGTCGCCATCGACTTCGATTTTGTATTGCCGCCCCACAAAGGCAAAGCCAGCCCCAAGTTCCAAGAGGAATTTCGTGAGGTGATCGACCAATCCGTTTTCCAGCTCTCGTTCATTGTGACGCTGCGTCAGTGTCAGAAAGTCGAAGTTGTACGGGTCACGAAGAAGTTGTTGAGCCAGATCGCTTTCTGGCTCAGGAAGCGTGGTTTGAAAATTCGTGATCGCTTTGCCTTCACGAAGGTGAAGCTGTGATTCGATGTGATGGGTCAGTACTGATCGTGACCAGTTGTTCTCGATTGTTTTCTGAACGTAGAAGAAAGCATCAGCCCGATCTTTGAGCTTCTGAATTAGCAGAATGTTGTGCCCCCAAGGAATCTGCGACACCAGTTGTGACGGGTTGGCTGGCAATTGGGAAACAGCTTGTTTCCCAATTGCGGAATCGTCTGTCCAGAACAAGTGCCATTGCCGAATGGATTTTAGGTTGCGATGCGAAAAGCCTTTCAAATCAGGAAATTCGGCAAGTAAATCTTTGCTCATCTGCTTCAGAAATCCGTCGCCCCATTTCGCCGACTCTTGCTTCTCCAGAATCTGCGCTCCTAGAAACCAGTACAACTCCAACAGTTCACGATTGACGGCGACAGCAGCTTTTATCCGCGCGGTTTGGACGCGGGTTTTGATCGAAGTGATCCACTGCCGGTAATCTGCTTTAGGGAAAATCTCATTCATGCGATCTCTACCCTTGTCCAAATTTCTCTCGCCATTCGACGCCCGTTTTCTCCATTTGAGAATCGGCGCCCGTACGTCGCATCCGGTGCAAACGCGGCATGCCGAGCGCCCATTCGTGCATCCAATTGGCCGCAAATTCACCACGTTCGGTTTCGTCGAAAATGTTTTGCACTTCGTCGTAGTTAACCACGCGCGGACCACTGGTGCGGACCGCAAACTCGCACGTCCGGCTGCTGCGCCGTGAGATGTATTCCTCGATGCCAATATCGTCCATCACATCGACGACGGTTCTGAGCGATCGAATGGCTTTGGCGTAAGCAAAATGCGGCGGGTATCCGCCGGCGACCATGGTGTCGAATGTGGCCTTCATCAAGTGGATCACGCCGCCGTAGAGGACTTGTTCTTCGAAATTATCGCCTTCGGTTTCC
>CAKZVF010000019.1 GCA_937921995.1 uncultured Pirellulaceae bacterium | reverse complement strand
CTACCAATTCCAACCCAACCTTGGCACGCCGCAGCTGAACCGCACCAACGCGCCCTTCAGTTCGTTGTTGGCAGGATCAGGACGCTCGGCGTACACGCCCTTGATTCAGTTCCGCAACATGCCACCGGGGACTTATCTGGGCCAAGGCGTCATCGGCCAACCGACGGCTTACGTGGATGGGCAGCCGATTCGGAATTTGATCAGGTATGTGTCGCCGTGATGCGCGTCCGGTAGTGGACGACGTTAGGAGTCCGGCGGGGCGTTGACGCTTTGATTCAATTTTTCACATTGCCAACGATCAAACGCTCGGCTAGGACTCGTAACCTCGTCCACTACCGGCCACACGGATTTTGGCCAGGCGTCACATCGTCGCGCTGACAGAAGGGGCAGCGTGTCGGACATTCGGTCGACGGTTCATCCTCTTCGTCGCTGCGGTATCCGACGGTGTCGCGCCAGCCGCAGTCGAGGCACTTCAGCTCCCAAGCGTCGATGGTTAAGTCTTCGGACTCAAAGTGATTGTACTTGCAGACCAACGGGCAATCGGTCCGCGCGGCGTCCTGTTGGCAGCCAATTTTTGGAGGCGTTTTGGGTTTCTCCATGATCAACCGATGCGTTCTATCACGGCATCACCCATGGCTTGGGTAGAAACGGCCGTTTCACCTTCGGAAACAATATCGGCAGTGCGCAGTCCGTCAGCCAACGCCGATCGCACCGCGGATTCAATCTTCGCCGCCAAATCGGATTCCTCAAAAGTGCTCCTCAGCATCATGGCGACTGACAGGATAGTCGCCAACGGGTTGGCGATGCCCTGCCCCGCAATATCCGGTGCCGAACCGTGCACCGGTTCGTACATTCCCTTGCCCTGGGAATTCAACGATGCAGAGGGCAGCATCCCGATCGAACCGGTCAGCATCGAAGCGGCGTCGGAGACAATATCACCGAACATATTGGTGGTGACGATGACGTCGAACTGCTTGGGAGCACGTACCAATTGCATACAGGCGTTGTCGACATACATGTGAGACAGTTCGACTTCGGGATAAGACTGTCCTATCGCGGAGACGACTTCGCGCCACAGTTCGGAGACCTCCAAAACATTCGCCTTGTCGACCGAGCACAATCGTTTGTTACGTTGCATGGCGATCTTAAACGCCGAATGAGCAATCCGCTCGATCTCCGGTTCGGTGTAGACCAGCGTATTGAAGCCCTTGCGACTTCCAGTTTCGCCTTCAATGCCGCGCGGCCCACCGAAATAAATCCCGCCGGTCAGTTCTCGCACGATCATGATGTCCAATCCCGAAACAACCTCGGGCTTCAACGTCGAAGCGGCGGCAAGTTCAGGAAACAGAACCGCAGGTCGGAGATTGGAAAACAACTCCAACGCACTCCGCAGCCCCAGCAGCGCCCTTTCGGGACGGTGCTGGCGTTGGATCGCTTCCCACTTCGGGCCACCGACAGCGCCCAGCAATATGGCATCGGCGGATTTGGCCAAATCCAGCGTGCAATCAGGAAGCGGTGTGCCGTGAATGTCGTACGCCGCACCGCCAACAGGTTCGGTCTTGATTTCAAAACCCGTGTCGTGCGTGGCGTTGATACACTCAATCACGCGCACCGCTTGTTCGGTCACTTCGGGACCGATACCGTCACCGGGGAGGATTGCAATAAGTCGATTGTTGGCCATGGGGATTTCAGATGTTGGATTTCGAATTTCGAATTTTAAATTTCGAATTTTGGATCGCTATTTGCCGATGAAATATTTCATCAGCGTATCGCCGGGCAGCTTCTCAAGACCGCTTTTCGCACAAGCGTCTTCGTTGTAGCTGTTGGCGTCATCGGGCGTGATGCCACCGCCACAGATCGTGAAGGGAACATTGCCGTGGGTGTGAGTTTTGGTGCTGATGTAGGTTGGGTGATCGGGGGTGACCAAGATGCGGTAATCGTCGCCCAGCGATTTGAGTTTCTCCCAAACCGGTGCGACGATGTGCGTGTCGATTTCCTCTAACGCTTTTATCTTTTTCCCCAAATCACCTTCGTGAGACGCTTCGTCGGGAGCTTCGACGTGAACGCAGACCAAGTCATATTTGTCCAACGCCTCAATCGCGTAACGGCCTTTGGCGGCGTAGTCGGTATCAGTGTATCCTGTTGCGCCGGGAACTTCGATGCGATCCCAGCCCACCAAAAAGGCCAATCCACGCAACAGATCGACGGCGGTGATCATCGCGCCCTTGACTCCATGGATCGACTCAAAGGAAGCCAACGAAGGTTTCTTTCCCAAGCCCCACAGCCAAACATTGGTCGCCGGCAGTTTTCCTTCGGCGGTACGTTTGGCGTTGACCGGGTGGTCGGCGAACCACTGGGCCGATTTGTGCATCAGCTGGACCAGAAAATCGCTGCCCGGGCCGCGCGGGAAATCGTTTTCGACGGTCTTGTCTGAAAGATCATGCGGTGGCGTGGCGCGCGTGTCGTTGGAGAATGGAGCGTCAACCGATTTGTCTTTGCCAGGGCGGTACATCAATAAATTGCGATAGCTGACGCCGGGGATGAACTCCAACCGCTCGTCTTCGATGTTTTCTTGTGCCGTTGCCAGTAGTGATTTGGCTTCCTCGGAGGAGATGTGTCCGGCGGTGAAGCTGTTCATGATCTGGTCTTGAACGGTCACCAGGTTACAACGAATGCACCAGTCTTCTTCGGCCAGTTCGATACCCTGAGCGGCGGCTTCGAT